>NZ_LR215008.1:634338-951507 GCF_900660575.1 Mycoplasmopsis pulmonis
TTTAAAAAATGATGAAAAAGTAGCTCTTGCATAAGGATGATTCTAAAGAAAAGTCAAAAAACTCAAGTGATTTAAATTTAAAAACGCCAGTTGAAAATAGGCAAAACAAAAATGAAGTCAAAGATGATAAAAAAGCTCTTCAATGATGGCAAAAACTAAATGAAAGCGCTTCTATATTAGAGTCCTTTAGTTATGATCAAACTAGCTTATCTTTAACTTTTAAAGAAGGTATGCCCTTAGGTCTAGAAGTAGTTTTAAAATTGGAAAATTTAGACTCTCATGAAGAAAAACAAATAAGCTTTAAAACTACAAATGGCAAAGTTCAAAATGTTTTACTTACCTCTAGCAATTTAACAAGTGGAAAATGAAAGATAAAAAGTTTTAGTTTTGACAAAACTTATAGTCATAGTCCAACAACTGAAACAACTTTTGATTTTAAGACAAATGAAAAACTTAACCAAGAAAGAGTTGAAAAAATTCAAAGAGTAATAGACGAATATCAAATTAAGATTAAACAAAATTACAAAGATAAGCCAATTATTTCAGAATATGCCCTTTCTAATTTTGATTTAAATCTAAATTTCAAAGATTTGGAAATAGTTAATAATTCTCTTAAATTTGATGGTTCTAATCTAAATCAAGATTTAAAAAGTGAAAAGCAAATGAAAATAACTTTTGAAAAAGTTAGTGAAAATCAGGCAAATAAAACAAGAAAAGCTCATTTTAAAATTACTACTTTAGACAATCTTGTTTTTGAAAAAACTCTTGAGTGAAGTTATAAAACTAATAAAGAATATTTAGATGAATTTAAAAATGGCAGCGCTCTATGAGATGATTTGCAAGCAAGTCTAACTTCGGTTTTTGAAAAAAGTCTTTGACATCCTTATCAGCTTCCAAAAGCAAAAAGCAAAATTAATACTATTAATTTAATTAATGATGTTAGTGCCTCTTTTCAAGGATATGATTATTTAGATGATTTTAATGGAAGTGCCAAGTTAAAATTCAAATTACAAAGAGGACAAGAGCAAAGAGATATAACTTTTACAATAAATGCGTTTTTAAAGGTTTCTTTAATAGATCCTTTATATAAAGGAAATCTTAGAAATTCAGAATTTGATGTAAAAGCAAGTAGTAATGGTTATTGACTAGGTCAATACTATACAGCAGCTGAAGTTTTTAAACATTATTCAAATGGCAAAAGTTATTGATATGCCACAGCAAACGATGGCAATCCTTGACTTGAGTTTTCTTGAAAAGATAATACATTAGCTGATATTTATGGTTTTGAACTACTTTTTTGAAATAACAAAGATTATTACAAAAAAGACTCTTATAAAGTTGAATACAAAAGCAATGGCAACTCAGAGTGAAAAGCTCTAGAAAATGTTGAAATAACTTCTATGCCTTTTGAAAAAGATAAGTGCTTTATTCAAGAAATAGTCAAAATTAAAAAAGAAAGAATTAGTGCTGTAAGAATAGTCTTTTTAAAAGACAAAAAACCAACTTATCCTTCTGTTTTTAGTTTAAATCCTATAGTAAGAACTGTTTTTTAATTAACTATCTTTAAATTAATAAAAAATTCCAACTATTTTGCATAGTTGGTTTTTTAATAAATTAATAATTTATTCATAATAACTTTTTAATACTAAAAAACTTTTAAATATATTTTATGTATTAATTTTTTTAGTTAAATTATTTAAAAAAATGATTAGATCTTTTTCTAATTTAGTTGTTAAATTTTGATAAATTTAAGCCTTTAAATGATGAATTGTTATTTACATTATTTCAATTGATTTATCAATCTTTTTGTATTATCAAATTTGTGCAACTTACAATTTTAAAGTATAACTTTAGTCCATTTATTTAACAAAAGACAATATGAAAAAAATATAAAATTAAAATAAATTTAATCTTTTATATTTTTTAAAAAACTTGCACTAAAACAAGTGCTAAAGCTCAAAAAATCAATGTTAAAAAAATTAAAAAGTAAAAAAAGTAACCTCCTTTATTAGCTTAATTAAAGAGATTTTGAATTCATTATGTTCATTATTTAATTTATAAAATTAAATGTTTCTTTAGTAATTTATATAGATGATTGCAAGGGGAAAAATTTAATCTTAGAAAGGAAAGATAATCTAAAAAAAATTAAATTTAATAAAGAATTTAAATTAAAAAAATTTTGTATAAATTAAGATTTGTAAGTTAATAATGTAAATAAGTTTTATTTATATTTAGTTATTTTTAGTAAGGAAGGGTCATTTAATATTGAAATCTTCTTTTATAAAAAAATCTATTCCTTTACCAAAGCAATGTTTTTGAAATGAAAAAACACTTTTATTGAATAAATACAACATTTAAAAGTAATTCAAGATCAATATTAAAGATAAAAAATTAACAAAGAGAACAAAAAAACAAGAGGCTTTTAACAAAAAAGCACTCATGTTTTTTTGTTTCAAACTTAATGAAATTTTTATTTATTTAAATGTTTTAAGTATATTTTTCTATTGTAGCTCTCTGAAGAATTTACATATTGAAAAGTTGTATTAATTGATGAGTGTCCAAGTTGAAGCATAATAGTTTTAGGATCAGCTCCACTTTGCATCATATGAGTTGCAAAGCTTCGCCTTAATGAGTGAGGTGAAAATTCCTTTCCTAAAATTTTTTTAATTTCAATACGAAGAGTTTTTAAAGACATAGGATATCTTAAATCTGGATAGTAATTTCTAAAAGTATTAAAGGTCTCTTCTAAATAAAGAATTTGTCGATTTTTATTTCCTTTACCATGGACATAAAGTTTTTTATTGACCAAGATTAAGGTGTTAAGCTCTCCAATTCTAATTCCTGTTTGATATAAAAATCTAATTAAAATCTTGGTTTTTTTAATTCTTTCACTATCATTTTCTTCGAATTGAGTTAATTTTAAAAGCCTTTTATTTTTTAAAACAGGTCGATAAACAATATCAATTTTTTTAATCTTTAAAAATAAAAGATCTTCAACTTTTTTGTATTTTTTATGAAATTTCAAAAAACCCTTGTAAGAGGCTAAAAGCATTCTTTGATAATGAGCTCCATTAGAATCATCTACAATGATTTTCATGATTTTGCGATGACTATTATTTTCAACATCAAGTTTTTTGCTTAAGATTCTTCATGAAGAATCTACATATTTTTTTGATAAATTTCTTTTTTCAAGAAAAGCACAATATTTTTCAATCATATTTCCTCCTGTTAATTTAAATTTTGATTTTAAAAAAGCTAACTATTTTTAAAATCAAAAATACAAAAAAACAGAACAGATGTTCTGTTGAAATACAATTGTCAAAATGACAAAATTATTTTTTCATTTGAGCGGCTACCTCTGATGCAAAATCAACGGCCTTTTTTTCAATTCCTTCTCCGACTTCATATCTAATCATTTCTAAAGCTTCTGATTTATTATTCTTTAGATATTGCTCAACACTTAAAGAAGATTCCATTACAAATGGTTGGTTTAATAAAACAAATTCAGCTAAAGCTTTATTCAACATACCATTTAAAATGCTTTGTTGAATTTTTTCTGGTTTTCCAGCTAAAGCTGGTGATTTTAAAAACTCAGCTTTAAGTTTTTCAATTTTTTCTTGAGGAACTTCATTAGCACTCATGTATTCAGGATTCATAGCCGCAATGTGCATTGCAACATTTTTAGCTACTTCTTCATTTTTTCCTCTAACTAAAAATAATGAGGCAATTCTTCCATTTGCATGAGTGTAAGCTCCGATTGTTTGATCTTCAAGTAAGTCAAATTTTTTAGCTCTTCTAAAAGAAATTTTTTCCCCAATAGTAGCTGTTGCTTTGGTAGTAGCTTCTAATATAGTTAGATCATTTTCCATAAAAATATTTTCAGCACTTTCCATTGATTGAAAAGAATTTTCAACTAATGCCTCCGAAATATTATCCATTAAGTCTAAAAATTCTTTATTTCTAGCAACAAAGTCAGTTTCTGAATTTAGCTCAAAAATAACTGCACTTTTTCCTTTTACTGAGGCTCTAACTAATCCTTCAGCTGCTATTCTTCCTGATTTTTTAGCAGCTTTAGCTTTTCCATTTTCTTGTAGTCATTCAATAGCTTTATCTAAATCATAGTTAGTTTCTTCTAAAGCTTTTTTACAATCAAGAAAACCACTATTTGTTATTTCTCTTAGTTTTTTAATTAAACCTGCTTTTTGGCTTGCATCCATGATTATTTCACCTCTTCTTTAGTTTTTTTATCCAATGTTTCTCTTGAATCTTTATTATAAGTTCTTTTATATGGTCTTTGGCTTTGTTCTTGATTTTGAGAAGTATTTTGACTATTTCTTCTTCAAGAATCTCTATGTTCTCTTGAAGAAGATTGGTCAAATCTTGTATTGTTAAAATGACTTCTTTGAGGACTATCTATTTTTTTATCTTCAGGTAAAATGATGTTTGCTTCATCTTGGTAGGCAAAAAGATCTTTGCCACCTTTTGCATTAACAATAGCATCTGCCAATACTGTTAAAATTAGTGAAATTGATTTAATAGAATCGTCATTGGCTGGAATACCTAGATCGACAAAATCTGGATTAGCATCACTATCTAAAATACCAATAATTTTTACACCTTTGTCTCTTGCTTCTTTTACAGCAATTCTATCTACATTAGGATCTACTACAATCATAAAATTAGGTTGAGTTTTCATCTCTCTAATACCTTCAAAGTTTTTTTGTAACTTTGAAAGTTCTTTTTTAAATTCAATACCTTCTTTTTTGGTATATCCTTCGAAGTTATTTTCTGCCATTTTTTCAAGATCAAAAAGTCTTCTTACTCTTGAAAAAATTGTTTTAGAGTTAGTAAGAGTTCCACCTAATCATCTTTCAGTTACATAGTAAGAATTTGTTCTTTGAGCTTGCTCTTTAACAATTTCTTTTGCATGCTTTTTAGTACCTACAAAAATAAATGTTGCACCTTTAGCAGCTGCTGCATTAATAATTTTATAAGCTCACTCTAAAGCTTTAGAAGTTTTTGAAACATCCAAAATGTGAATTCCTCTTCTTTTTGAGTGAATAAATTTTTTCATCTTTGGATTTCATTGTTGAGTTCTATGTCCAAAATAAACTCCAGCTTCTAAGAACTTAGAATTTGGAATAATTTTATAAATATTTTCTGTTTTTACTTGTTTATCTTCATTAGATTTTCTTAAAATTTTTTCTGCCATTAATTCCTTTATTATTTGATTTTAAATATATTTTTTAGTTTGTTGAATTTCTTCCCAATGGATCATTTGACTCTAGCAATTTTTCTCAAACCACACCCAAAGCCATCACCGTTGGTGCTTAATGTAAATAAAAGCTCCTAAATTTTAACATATTTATTAAAACAAACTTGTAAAATGTATTGATAAAAAATTAAAAATTTAAGGAGGAATATTAATGGAAAAAATAAATAATTATTTAGAAGATTATTTATTAAAAAAGAAAAAAGATTTAATTAAACAAAAGAAAATTTCACTAATTTTAAGCACACTTTTAAGATGGTCTATCATGATTTTAAATTTAATTGTAATTGCTCTAGCTGCTTGAGTAATTAATGTTGAGATAAAAAGATATAATGGCTTAAATCCTTTAACAAGAAAAAGTTTTTTTGATGAAAATGGACTTACAATTGTTTTTGCTTCATTTTTAGTAATTGTATTTTTATTCAATTTATTTTTGGCTTTTTACACACCGATTATGAAGTGAAAAGACTATAAAAATGCAATGAATGAACTTGAATATATCAAACACAAAAATGATCAAGATAAAACTTATGAAAAAGAAGGGTTTTTAGATGATTTAGAAAATATAAAAAAGACATGGCTTTTTAAAAATAAAATTTCATTTAAAGAAACACTAAAAAAATTCTTATTGGACAAAAATGCTTAAAAATAATTTAAAAATTTCTGTTTTAGAATTTGCCCAAAGAGCAAAAAACAAAACTCTTTTAAAATGAAAAGTTTATCGAAGTATTTTTTGAATTTTAACAATTTTTACACTTGTTTTTGGTCTTTTTTCAGCCATCATGGGTACTGCTAAAATAGCCTCTTCAAGATTTCCAGAGCAATATAGTTTTATTGTTAATTTCTTTGTTAGCAAAAAGATTGAAAATGGAAAAGAAATTGTTGTTGATCAATGACCAATATTTGTTTTATTCATTGGAATTTTTCTATCAATAATAAATGGATTAATGGCTCTTTTTGCAATTAAAAATCAATGAGTTGAAAACAAAGAAAAAAACATTCAAATTTCTCTTCAATTCAAACTTTTTGAAGCCTCAGAGGAAAAATACAAAGATCTTAAACAAAGAGAAAAAGAGTTTCTACTTTTTAGCCAAATAAATTCAATTTTAAAAACAAGCTCTCGTTTGTTAAATAAGGAAAAATTAGAAATTCAAGAACAAAAAATAAAAAAATGTTTTAACACAAGTGATATTGAAGAGCTTTATAAAAAACTTCAAATCAAACATCTAAGATCAAAATCTATTTTTTTATTTTTTAGCATTTCACTAATTTTAATTTCATCACTAATGGGATTTTTATCAGCTTATTCAATTGCTAAAAATTCAAATTTAGAATCAGTTAAAATCTTTATTGTTATTTCTTTTATTACAGTAGTTGTTTCATTTTTAACAAATCTTTTAGTAACTTTTTCTCTTTCATCAAAAGCACAAAAAATTGATGAGCAAATTGAAAAAATTGATCTAATGTTAAAAGATATTAAAAATGAAAGTGATATTAAAATTAATGAACTTTTTGAAAACATTTCAAAAATAGACTAAAAGTATAATTAAATAAAATTTAAAAAACCTAGAGTTAAAAATAGCAAGAGACTCTAGGTTTTTTATTAGTATTTTTTTAAGTTTTATTAAAGATTTTACAAATATTGATAAAGGGCGTTTTTATTTAATTTTACAATTTAAAAGTTCTATTAAAATTATCCAAAACTATCTTAGCTATTTTTTGTGGAGAGCTTTGTTTTATTGCTGCAATGGCTTGAATTACATATTTAACATAATGGCTATGATTTTTTTTATTTTTATATTGTGAAGGTGTTAAATATGGTGAATCACTTTCAACTAAAATTCTCTCTAAAGGAAGGTATTTTATTACTCTATGAATTAATTGATTTTCAAAAAATGTAATTACCCCTGAAAAGGAAAAATATGAATTTAAAGATAAAAACTTTCTAGTTCATTCTATGTAACCAGAGTGGCTATGAAAAATATAAGTTAAAGAGCTATATTTTTTATCACTTATAATTTCATAGATTTTATCATGAGCATCTCTGACATGAAGAACTACCGGAAGATTATATTTAAGAGCAAGATCTAATTGAGATGTAAAAGATCTAATTTGATTTTCTTGAGAGGGATATTTTTTGCGATAAAAATCAAGACCAATTTCACCTATTGCAATTGTTTTATTTTCTATTAGTTTTTCAATTTCTTGATAGTCTTGATTTTCATTTGCTATTGTTGGATGAAGACCTACTATTGAATAGACATTTTGATTAATTTTAGCTAGCTCTAAAATTTCTTTGTTATCTTTTTGATCTATACCTACAAGAGCAACTTTTTTAATTTGATTTTTAAAAATATTTTCAATTTCCTTTTGAGGATTTTTATAATATTTGCTTGTAATGTGTGAGTGAGAATCAACTAAAGGATAGTGAATGTCAAAAATGTTAATTAAGTAATAATAAGTTGAATCTTTTATTTCCAATTTATGTTTAAAATCTTTGATAATTTCATGGCTTTCTAAATCGTCTTTTTCAACTTTAAAATAAACATTTTCAAAAGCAATTTTGTTTTGTAAAAATTCAAAAAACATATCAAGACCAAGCTGTTCTAATCCTCTATTTTTGTATAGGGGATTAATAAGAAAATTTACATAAGCTTTTTGCTCTTTTTTATCATCATTTATTTTTGTATAAAATTTAAAAACTCCAATAACTTCTTGATAAGTTTGCCCTTGATCAACTAATCACATTTGTATTTTAGAAAAGGTTTTTTTATCCTTTAGATGATTGGTTTGTTTTTTTAATTTTATAAGTTTTTCAAAATCATCTTTAAGTTCATCTTTTAAGTTATTTTCAAAGTGATTTATAAAAGAGATGTACTTGTTTTTATACTTTAGAGATGCTCTTGTTAATTTCAAAAAAGTCATATTATCACCTATAGAAAACTTTTTAAAAAAAACTCTAAAAAACAAAATCATCTTTTAATAAAAACTCTTTTGTAAAAGAGAAATTTTAAGCATATATTTATGATAATATTTTTTGGCTTTTAAATAAGCAAAAAAATGTTTTTAAATAGAGTTTTTTTGATCTTTCTTTTTGTAATAATAAACACTAAATTGATCGTAAATTTCTGGTTGTTTATATTGGACAAAATTTGAAAAATCAACGCTTAAATATTTATTGCCTTCATAGCTTCCTTTTACTATTGAAACAATTAAAATATCTGAAAGAGGTATTAACTGTTGATAAACATAAAGACCCCCTGCTACATATATATCTTTTTTGTCATTATTGGCATATTCTTTAAGTAAATCTTTATAGTCATAAATGACCTCAACATCAGGGTGGTCGATTTTAAAATCTTTTTCATGAGATAAAACATACATTTTTCTTTTATCAAAAACTTTTGGTAAAGAAAAAAAAGTGTTTTTTCCCATTATCAAAGTTTTATGTAAAGTTTGTCTTCTAAAATGTTGAAACTCTTCCTTAATGTGTCAAGGCATTTGGTTATCTTTTCCGATTAGACCTTCTTTGGTCATAGCTCATATTGAAATTATCATTTTAAACCGCCACTTCCCCTTTAATAATTGGATCAAATTCATAGTCAACTAATTCAATATCTTCAAAATTAATTTCAAAAATATTTTTGTTTTTGATTATTAATTTTGGCAGTTCTTTTGGATTTCTTTTTAGTTGAGTTTTTACTTGCTCAAGATGATTTACATAAATGTGAGCATCTCCAATTGAATGAACAAAATCACCAACTTCTAAATTAGTTTCTTGAGCTAATAAAAAAGTCAAAAGTGCATAAGAGGCTATGTTAAAAGGAATACCCAAAAAAGCATCAGCACTTCGTTGATATAGATGACATGAAAGCTTATTATCATTTACATAAAATTGAAACAAAGTATGACAAGGAGGTAAAAGCATAGTATCTATTTCACTTGGATTTCATGAAGAAACTATTAGTCTTCTAGAGTTTGGATTATTTTTTATTTGTTCAATAACTTTTTTTAATTGATCTATTCCCAAAAAGTCTCTTCATTGCTTTCCATAAACTGGACCTAAATTACCATGTTTTTGAGCAAATTCATTATCATCTTTGATTTTTTGAATAAACTCTTTTAAGCTCTCGTTTTGAAAATCTTGACTTTTTTTATAACTCTCATAAGGTCATTGATTTCAAATGTTAACTTTGTTATCAACTAGATATTTAATGTTAGTATCACCTTTTATAAATCACAGTAATTCATGAGCTATAGCACTAAAATTAGTTTTCTTTGTTGTAACCAAAGGAAAGCCCTTAGATAGATCAAAACGCATTTGATAACCAAAGGCACTAATTGTGTCAACACTAGTTCTATTTTCCTTATGTTTTCCCTTTTCTAATACTCATTTTAAAAAGTCTAAATATTGTTTCATCTTTGATATTTCCCCAATTGTTTTTAGCTTTTATTATAGGTTATTTTTTTCCTATTTTTTTTATAAAAAAAAATATAAAAGAAATATTTTGAGATTTTGTAATTTTTTTATGTATATTATTTAAACTATCACTATTGTTAAGTAGTTAAGTTATATATTTTTTAAGAGGTTATATATTTTTAAAAAGTAGTATGTAAAAATATTAATTTTGAAATTATTTTAAAAAATATAGGGGTAATTATGAGTCAAAAAGAAAGAAAGACTTATTTTGAAGATTCAACTTCTCCATTAGAATTTGCTCTTAATAATTTTAGTGGAAAAATGCGCTCTGTTAATTGAAATAAAATTGATGATGAAAAAGATTTAGAAGTGTGAAATAGAGTTTGTCAAAATTTTTGACTTCCTGAAAAAATTCCTGTTTCAAATGATTTAGAAACTTGAAGATCTCTTGATCCTATTTGACAAAAAGTAATTACCAGAACCTTTACTGGCTTAACTCTTTTAGATACCATCCAAGCTACCATCGGTGACATAGCACAACTTCCTCATTCTTTAACTGATCATGAGCAAGTTATTTATACGAACTTTGCTTTTATGGTGGCAATTCATGCTCGCTCTTATGGAACAATTTTTTCAACACTTTGTTCAACTGAGCAAATTAATGAAGCTCATGAATGAGTAATTAATACCAAAAGATTGCAAGATAGAGCAAAAATTTTAATTCCTTTTTATACTGGAAAAGATCCTTTAAAATCAAAAGTAGCAGCTGCTTTAATGCCTGGATTTTTGCTTTATGGTGGTTTTTATTTACCTTTTTATCTTTCTTCAAGAATGAAGCTTCCTAATACTTCAGATATTATTAGACTAATTCTTAGAGATAAGGTAATTCACAACTATTATTCAGGATATAAATATCAAAAGAAAGTTGAAAAACTTTCTCTTGAAAAACAAAAAGAAATGAAAGAATTTGTTTTTGATCTTTTATATAAGTTAATTGATTTAGAAAAAAAATATTTATATGAGCTCTATGAAGAAATTGGACTTGCAGAAGATGCTATTAAATTTTCTTTATACAATGCAGGTAAATTTTTGCAAAATTTAGGTTATGACTCACCTTTTACTAGTGAAGAGACTAAAATTGATGCTGAAATTTTTAGTCAACTCTCAGCTAGAGCAGATGAAAACCATGATTTTTTTTCTGGAAATGGCTCTTCATATGTAATGGGTATTAGTGAAGAAACAGAAGATGAAGATTGAGAATTTTAATTAATGCATGAAGATTTAATAAAAGTTAGCTCAAATACTATCAAAAAACCAACTGGTCAAGTATTTGTAGTTTATTTTTCATCAATTTCTAATAATACTCATCGCTTTATTCAAAAGTTAAATTATGAAAATCTTAGAATTCCAGTAAATATGGAAGAGTCTGTTTTTGTTGATAAAGATTATGTAATTTTTGTCCCTACCTATAGTGGTGGAGGAGAGTTTACTCAAGGTGCTGTTCCTAAACAAGTAATTAAATTTTTAAACAATGAAAAAAACCGCTCTTTTTGTAGAGGGGTAATAGCTTCAGGAAATACCAATTTTGGTAATACTTTTGCAATAGCTGGACCTATTTTGTCCAAAAAATTAAATGTGCCTCTTTTATATCAATTTGAACTTCTTGGCACTAGTGAAGATGTTAAAAATGTTCAAAATATCTTAGAGACATTTTGAAAAACATAAGCTTTTATAAAGCTATATATATAAGGAACTAAAATGACTAAAAAGAAAAATCAAGAAAAATACATCAACTTGAATGCAATGGCTAAGTTATATTGACAAGATGGCCAAAACATAAACTACGACCTTCAAGCTGCCCATGATTATTATGAAAGTAAAATAAAGCCTCATTTTAGAGTTTTTGAATCTTTTGAAAAGAGAATTGAGTTTTTAGTCAAAAATAATTACTATGAAAAAAGCTTAATAGATCAATATACAATAAGCCAATTAAAAGAGCTAAATGATTTAGCTTATAGCTATAATCATTTTTTTCCCTCATTTATGGGAATTTTAAAATTTTATAATGCTTATGCTCTTAAGAGCTTTGATGGAAAAGAATATTTAGAAAACTTTGAAGATAGAGCTCTAATGAATGCTTTGTTTTTGGCCAATGGTGATTTTGAAAAAGCTAAAGCTATTTTAAAAGAAATTATGCTCAAAAGATTCCAACCTGCTACTCCAACATTTTTAAATGCAGGTAAGGCCCAAAGAGGAGAGTATGTTTCATGTTATTTAATTAGGACTGAAGATAACATGGAATCAATTTCAAGGTCAATAACAACTTCACTTCAACTTTCAAAAAGAGGTGGAGGAGTTGCAGTTTTGTTAACTAATCTAAGAGAGCTAGGAGCTC
This sequence comes from Mycoplasmopsis pulmonis, assembly GCF_900660575.1. NCBI lineage: Bacteria > Bacillati > Mycoplasmatota > Mycoplasmoidales > Metamycoplasmataceae > Mycoplasmopsis > Mycoplasmopsis pulmonis. The sequence goes on from NZ_LR215008.1 coordinate 646,426, forward strand.
CAATTAAAAACATTCAAAATCAAGCAACAGGAATTATTCCAATTATGAAAATATTGGAGGATTCTTTTTCATATGCAAATCAACTAGGACAAAGACAAGGAGCTGGTGCTGTTTATTTAAATATTCACCACCCTGATATTTTGCAGTTTTTAGACTCTAAAAGAGAAAATGCTGATGAAAAAATTAGAATCAAGTCTCTTTCGCTAGGTCTTGTTGTTACTGATATTGCTTTTGAGCTTGCAAAAAACAATGAAAAGCTTGCTCTTTTTAGTCCTTATGACATTCAAAAAGAATATAAAAAACCAATGAGTGATATTTCAATTACTCAAGAATATTACAATCTATTAAAAAATGACAAAATTAAAAAGACCTATATTAACGCTAGAAAACTTTTTACTTTAATAGCAGAGCTTCATTTTGAAAGTGGATATCCATATTTGCTCTTCGATGATACAGTTAATAGAAGAAATGCCCATCCAAATCGAATTGTCATGTCTAATTTATGTAGCGAAATCGTTCAGCCTTCAACAGCTAGTGAATATAGTGCTGATTTGAGCTATACAAAAGTTGGTGATGATATTAGTTGTAATTTAGGAAGTTTAAATATTGCCAAAGCACTTGAAAGCGGAAGAGAATTTAAATCTTTAGTGGCTAATTCAATTTTTGCCCTTAATCAAGTTTCTAGAAAAGCAGATCTTTCAAGTGCTCCTTCAATTGAAAAGGGAAATAACAAAAACCATGCAATTGGTCTAGGAGCTATGAATTTACATGGCTTTTTGGCAAATAATGAAATTTTTTATAACTCACAAGAGGCCCTTGATTTTACAAATATGTTTTTTTATGCAATGGCATATTATGCTTTTGAGGCCTCTCAAGAGCTTAGCCTAATTTATGGCAAATTTCACGGTTTTGAAAAAACTAAATTTGCCGATGGTTCATACTTTGAAAAATATACAAAAGGTGATGAAAATAAATGAAAGGCAAAAACTAAAAAAGTTCAAGATATTTTAGAAAAATATGATTTTTACATTCCAAGTCAAAAAGATTGAATTGAACTTGTTGAAAAAATTAAAAAAACTGGAATAGCAAATTCTCATCTTATGGCAATAGCCCCTACTGGCTCAATTTCATATCTTTCTTCATGTACTCCTTCACTTCAACCAGTAGTAGCTCCTGTAGAGGCTCGTAAAGAAGGTAAACTTGGAAGAGTTTATGTTCCTGCTTATAATTTAAATTCAAATAATTTTAAATACTACATTGAAGGGGCCTATGAAATGGGACCTATTCCTATTATTGATATAGCAGCCGAGGCACAACAACACATTGATCAAGCTATATCACTAACTTTGTTTTTAACTGATAAAGCTACAACTCGCGATTTAAATAAAGCCTACATTCATGCTTTTAAAAAGGGTTGTTCATCAATTTACTATGTAAGAGTAAGACAAGATGTTCTTGAAAATAGCGAAAATTATGAATGTGAATCTTGTGCAATCTAAGGGCAAAATTAACTTATAATTGCAAGAGCTATGTTTAGATTTTTTGTTGAGCAAAAAGAAGATAATTATTTCATTTTAACAAATGAAATTTTAAATCATATTAAAGTTGCTAGAGTTCAAAATAAAAACTTCATTTGTATTTATGAGCAAGTTTTTTATCTTTGTAAACTTGAGGGCAAAAAGGCTTTAATAATTGAAAAAATAGATGCCAATCATGAATTCAAAAATCAAGTAATTTTGGCAATGTCAGTTATTAACACTAAAAGATTTGAACTAACAATTCAAAAAGCAGCTGAATTAGGAGTGAGCTTATTTATTCCGATGCTAAGTCAAAATGTTGAGCAAAAATTAGGCAATGACATTGACAAAAAACTTCAAAGATGAAAAACTATTGCTTTAAATGCTTGTGAGCAATCTTTTCGAAATAAAGTTATGGAAATAACTTATCCTAAAAGCTTTAATGAAGTTATTGAAATGGAAGTTAAAAATAAGTACATAGCCCATGAAAAAGCAAAAGATTTTTTGACTAAAAGCTCTTTTGAAACTAACTCACTTTTTTTAATTGGCCCTGAAGGGGGCTTTAGCCAAAAAGAAATAGACCTTGCTCAAGAAAAAAGCTTTGAGCTTATTTGGCTTGGAAAAAGAATTTTAAGAGCTGAAACTGCTGCTTTTTTTGTACTAAGTCGAATTAATGAAGACTAAATTAAGTTAATATTTTAACTTTGTTATAATATTAAAATTGTATGAAAATGAAAAATCTTAAGTGGAGTTGAATTTCTTTGGCTTTAGCCTACACTCTTTTGTGTGTTCTTTTAATAATTTCAGCTGCGGTCTTTATTTTTCAAAACAAAAGCAAAGATCCTAATGTAATTCAAATAGCCCTAGCTCTTTCTTTAATTGTTTTAATATTATGAATTGCAATGATTGGAATTTTGTTTTGAAAATGAAAAAAAATTCCTTATAGCTTTGTTGAAGACTATGTTGAGACAAAAATTTTGCATGAACAGCTTATTTTAGGAAAAAAAGACTACAAAGTTAAACCAATATGAATAAAAATTGGAATTTTCAATTTTTATTGATGAACTATTAGTCCAGTATTTTCGCTAATGGCTTTAATTGTGCTATTTTTTACAGCTTCAAAAATTAAAGAACAATATTTTTTTACTATCTATATTTTTATTGCTTACAACTTATTAAATGCACTAATAGCATTAATTAAATTAATAAATATTAGTCCTTTTAAAATAAAAGTTGAAAAAATGTTTTTGGATAAACTTCGTCAAAACAAAGAGTTGATTTATGCAACAAATCCTGTAAAAGCAAGCGATTTAAAGCAAGGTAAAAATCCTTATGCTTTGGACAAAATCCAAAAAATGCACTTTGAAAGTCTTGAATTTAAAGATGGCCATGAACAAAGTCAAAATACAGATCAATTTAAAGAGCTCAAAGATATTGAAGTCAATGACTTGGAAGTTGATAATTTAGAAGTTGAAGAAATTGAAGAAAATTTTGAAGATAAAAAAGTTGAGCAAGAAAATCAAGAGTAATAGCTAAAAAATAAAAAATGTATCTAAAAAGCTAGATACATTTTTGTTTGTTTTTTTAAAGTAAATAAAGCTTTAATTTTTAGATATATCATTTAAAAAATGATAAATCCCCTCTTCATTGTGGCTTTTTGTTTCAAAAAGAGCATTTTGCTTGACAATGTCTTTGGCATTTTTCATTGCAACTGTGTATTTAACCACTTTAAACATTGAAATATCATTGAGTTCATCACCAAAGGCTAAGGTTCTTTGAGTGTTTAAATATTTATTTTTTTCTAGAAACTCCACTCCCTTACCTTTATCTGATCCTTTGGGCATAATATCATTGACTGAAATTTGAGAATCTAGTGAGTAAATATTATTAAATGTTTTTAAAAATTCTTGAAGTTTTAAAAACACTTTTGGATCAGTTTCTTTTTTTATAACCAAAAATTTAAAAATGTCATGATCATCAGTGTTAAAATCTAGGTTTTTTCAATCTAGGTCAATAACTTCAAATCTTTGGCTTTGCTCTCTTGAATTTAATGACTGATCAATTCAGTCAAATCAAGGACTTTTTTCAATGGCTTTATATCTTGTCATTTTATCTTCAAGATACATTATGAAAGTTATTTTTTGCTCTGTTAAATAATTGAATATTTTTTTAGCCTCTACTTTATCAATTGAGTTTTTAAAAATAACTTTATCGCTTAGTGGATCATAAACCATAGCTCCATTACATGAAATTACAGGGCTAGTAATATTTAGTTCATTAATTTCTTTTTTAACAAAATATCATGGCCTTCCTGTGGCAATAAAGATTTTTTTTTGCTCATTTTTTAATTTTTCAATAATGGCCTTGGTTTTAGGTTGGATGCTTTTGTTTTTGTCTAAAAGAGTTCCATCCATATCAAAAATAAGTGAGTCAATATCATTTATACCAATTTTTTTCATCTTTTCCTTTTCTTATAAATTAAAAATTTCTTAAATTATAAAATTAAAAGTTGCTTTAGTTAAAAAACTTTAATTAAAAAAGTTGCTTTTTGCTTAGAAAAACAAAAAAACTAGCTCTAAAGCTAGCTTTTAAATTAAATTATTTATTTTGAGAAATTCTAAATTCATTGAACATGTCTGAGACTTCATTGTCCATTTCAATTTTGTAGTGTCTTTGAGGAGATTTATCTTTGAAGTATTCTTTTGGATCTCTAATGTCAAATTTAGATTTACTTTCATATTGAGAGTTTGTTCCAGCTGGAATTTTCTTACCTAGAATAATGTTTTCTTTAACCCCAACTAAAAAGTCTTGTTGAGATGAAATTGATGAATTAACTAAAATTTTAGCCGATTCTTGATAACTTGCCGCTGCAAGGAATGAATTTGAAAGAAGTGGGATTCTTTTAGCTCCATGAATTACCACTTTACCTTTGGCAGGTTCAAGTCCTTTTTCTAAAAGCTCGTTATTTGTGTTGTAAAAATCAAGGTTATTTACAAGTGAACCAATAATAAAGTCACTATCTCCTGGTTCAGAAATTTCAATTTTTGAAAGCATTTGGCTAATGATAATTTCAATGTATTTGTCATTAATTGCAATACCTTGCATTCTATAAATTTTTTGAATTTCTTTAAGTAGATAACTTTGAACTTTTCTAGGTCCACCATATTCTAGAAGCTCTTCTAAAATAATAGGTCCATCAATAATTTTTTGACCTTTAACGATTTTGTCACCAACTTTAACACGAAGTGTTCTATTTTTAGGAACTGAAACTACTTCTGTTTGACTTGCATCATCTTGGTCTAAATAAGTTATATAAACTAAGTTAGTATTTTTGTCTTTTGGAGTTTTAATCTCAGTTATTATCCCATCAACTTTTGAAATAATAGCTGGTCTTCCTCAAGGAGAACGATGAGCATCAATAAGCTCAGTTAAACGTCCAAAACCACCAGTAATATCCTCTACACCAGCTACCCCTCCAGAGTGGAAAGTACGCATGGTTAGCTGAGTTCCAGGCTCACCAATTGACTGGCTAGCTGTAATACCAACTGCCTCACCAATTGAAACAATTCTTGAAGTTGCAAGATCTTTACCAAAACATTTTTGACAAACTCCGTTTTTAGCCTCACAACCTAAAATTGATCTAATGTTTACTTCTTTAACATCATGAACTTCGACAATTTCTTCTGCCATTTTTGCATCAATTAAAGTATCTTTTTCTACAATGACATTTCCATCTTTGTCTTTGACATCTTCAATTGTAAATCTTCCTTCAATTCTTTCTCTAATTGGAACAATAACTGTTTTAGTTTTATTGTCAACAATGTCTTTAACAACAAATCCATTTTGTGTAGCACAATCTTTTTCAGTTACAACAATTCCTTGAGCCACATCAACTAGCCTTCTAGTTAAATATCCTGACTTAGCTGTGTTAAGAGCAGTATCGGTTAGTCCTTTACGAGCTCCGTGGGTTGAAGAATAAAACTCATAGGCAGTTAGTCCATCAAGAAAAGAAGATTTAACCGGAATTTCAACAGTTGAACGAACAACCCTTTCGTTTTCAGCATCGGATTTAAGGATTTTAGTATTGTTAGTCATTAGTCCCCTAATTCCAGCTAATTGAACATAGTTGGCCATATTAGAACGAGCCCCTGAATTCATCATAATAAAAATTGGATTTAATGGATTATTTTTAACAATTTTCTTAAGGTCATTTTGAATGTTATCTTTAACTTCAGATCATTTGTTAATTGTTAGAGAATATCTTTCATCGTCGGTTAAAAGACCTTCACGATACATAGATTTAAGTTCACTGGTGTAATCATCACCTTCTTTAATTCTTTCTTTTTTGTTATCACTTACTTCAATGTCATGAATTGAAATTGATGTTCCTGATTTAGTTGAGAATTTAAATCCTAAGTCTTTAATTTCATCAAGCACAGAAGCTACAATATTGACATAGTCAAATCAAACATTTTCAAGAAGCTCAACATATTGATCAACTTCTCAAATTGGTTGATTTGGATTTCCTGGAGTTTTTAGAGAAAGTTTTTTATTTACATCAACAAAGTGTTTTGTTGTAAATTTTGAAAGTGATTCTGCATGAATGTATTCAAGAGCTGTTTTGTTTGTTGTAACTAAATTAGCAAATTTTGTAGAAGTGTCTTTATAGTTTGTGTGATTTACATCATTAATAACACTAGCTACATCTTCTTTTGTTAAAACAGGAACATATTTGTCAAAAATGGTTCTAATAATTTTTGAAAGATCTTTTTTAGAAAGAGCATCATTAATAGGAGTGTTTTGAATTGTCTCTTTTATGTTTAAACCATAAGGAATATAATATTTTTTAGTATATTCTTGAGCATCACTTATAGATGAAACTGATGAGTCAAAGATAAATGGGAAGTTTTCAGGAAAAGCTTGGTTAAAAATGAATTTACCAACTGTTGAGAAAATATAACCTTTATCACCTTTTAAATTAAAGGTTTTTTGTAACTTTTTAAATGGAATTGCAACTCTAGCATGAAGAGAAACACTTCCTTCTTCATAAGCTCTTAGCATTGAATTGGCATCTTGGAAGACTTTTGCCTCTCCTTTGGCCCCTGCTATTTCAATAGTTAGATAATAAATACCTAAAATCATATCCTGTGAAGGGTTAATAATTGGCTCACCATCTTTTGGCCCTAAAATATTTCTATTAGCATAAAGCAATTCTTTAGCTTCTCTAACAGCTTCATCACTAATAGGAACATGAACCGCCATTTGATCACCATCAAAGTCAGCGTTAAAAGCTGTAGTTACAAGTGGATGAAGTTTAATAGCCTTACCTCTAATTAAAACTGGCTCAAAAGCTTGAATTGAAAGACGATGCAATGTAGGAGCACGGTTTAAAAGAACAGGTCTTCCTTGGATAACTTTTGCAACATGAGGTCAAATAATTGGATTTAAATTATCAATTAATTTACGAGCACTTTTAACACTTAAGGTAATTTCTTGATCTATTAATTCTTTAATAATTCATGGCTCAAATAATTTAGCAGCCATTTCCCTTGGAATACCAACTTGGTTCATTTTTAATTCAGGACCAACAACAATAACACTTCTTCCTGAATAGTCAACCCTTTTTCCAAGTAGATTTTGTCTAAAACGACCTTTTTTACCAGTTAGAGCATCTGAAATAGACTTTAGATTTCTATTATCTTTAGAAGTTACAGGTTTAGGTTTTTTCTTAGAATTATCTATTAGAGCATCAACTGCTTCTTGAATCATTCTAAGCTCATTTTGAGTAATCAAAGTAGGAGCATTTAATTCAATTCATTTTCTTAGACGATTATTTCTAATAATAATTCTTCTATATAGCTCATTAATGTCACTTGTTGAGTGTCTTCCTCCATCAAGTTGAACTAAAGGTCTAAGCTCAGCTGGAATAACCGGCAAGTTATAAATTAACATGCTAGTTGGTTTTTGTCCAGAGTTAATAAAAGACTCAACTACTTGCAATCTTTTGTAAAGTTTGGAAAGATCTTGCTTTCTTGAAGAAGAAGTTTTTTCTAAGTTATTAATTTCTTTAATTTTAGATTTAATTTTTCTTTGCTCTTCTTCAAGGTCAATATTTTCTAGTAAAAATTCTATGGCTTTTGATCCAGTTTGAATTTTTGCACTTGAGTACTCTTCAATAACTTCATTTAGCTCGTAAAAATCAACTCCATAGTCATTTCCAACTTTTGATCCAACAATATCATTAAGGTGATTAATGGTTCCATCAATAATTTCAAGAGCATCAGCGTCATTTAAATTTAGCTCTCTTAGTTCAATAAGAGCATCTTTATAAATTTGAGCTGCATTATTAATATTGATAATTTTGTTTTTTGGTAAGCTTTTTAGGCCACCATTATCTAAAACAATGTGGCTTTTGTAGTAAATAATGTTTTCTAAGTCATTTTTAGAAACATATTCATTGCTCTCTCCAACTCTTAGTACTAATAATTTCGAAATAATTGAATTGTCAATTTTGAAAAATCAAAAGTGAACAACAGGAGTTTGTAAAGCAATATGACCCATTCTACTTCTTCTTGAAATTTTTGGCAATATTTCAGGTTTTTCAATTTCACATTGAGGAGTGTTATTACATGTTAGACCTTCATTGCTTTTTTTGTATTTTTTACCACAAATAGGACATTTATAGTCAGTTGCAGGACCAAAAATTAACTCATCGAAAAGCCCATGTCTTTCTGGTTTATAAGATTTATAGTTAATTGTCTCTGGCTTGGTAACTTCACCATGAGATCACTCTAAAACATCTTCTTTAGTTGCAAGAGATAAGCTAACTTTTAAAATCTTTTCTTCATCAACTGTTGAATATTTTCTAGTTTTTGGCATAATTAAAACTCACTTTCACTAACATTTTCAGAAGCTGTTTTTAGCTCTTGATCAAGATTTGAACTTTCATATTCTTGGCTTGGTAGTTCTTGTTTTTCTTCTTCTTTTTCATGAATTTGAAGTTTGATTCCTAGCCCTCTTAATTCATAGGCTAAAACACTAAATGACTCAGGAACTCCCGGTTTAGGAAGTTTTGTTCCACTTGTTAGAGCTGAATAAAGATTATTTCTTCCTTGAATATCATCTGATTTATAAGTTAGTATTTCTTGTAGAATGTTGGCAGCTCCATAAGACTCAAGAGCTCAAGTTTCCATCTCCCCAAATCTTTGTCCTCCGTTTTGACTTTTTCCTCCAAGAGGTTGTTGAGTAATAAGAGAATAAGGTCCAATACTTCTTGAGTGCATCTTGTCATCAACCATGTGAGAAAGTTTGAACATATACATAACACCAACAGAAATTTCATTGTCAATTTTTTCTCCAGTTGTAGGATCAAAAACTTTCATTTTCCCTGTTCTAGGCAATTTAGCCTCTTCAAGAGCATCCATAATATCAGCTTTTTTAACACCATCAAAAACTGGTGAGACAAATTTAACACCAAGTTTTTTAGCAGCCATTCCAAGGTGAAGCTCAAGAACTTGTCCAATGTTCATCCTTGAAGGAACCCCTTGAGGATTTAAAATAATATCAAGAGGAGTTCCATCTTCTAAATAAGGCATATCTTCAACAGGAAGCACTCTAGAAATAACCCCTTTGTTTCCATGGCGACCAGCCATTTTGTCTCCAACTTTGATTTTTCTTTTTTGAGCTACATAAACTTTAATCATCATGTCAATTTCTTCTTCAAGAACATTTCCATTTTCTCTACTTAGAATTTCAACATCAATAACTGTTCCTTGGTGTCCGTTTTTAACTTTTAATGATGTGTCTTTTTCATTAGAAATTTTTTGGTTAAAAATTCCATTTAGTAATTTTTCAGCAGGTGAGATGTTTTCATCTCCTTTAGGAGAGACCCTTCCAACTAAAATATCACCTGTAACTACTTCAGAACCTATTCTTACAATACCATTTTCATCAAGGTGTCTTCTTGATTCTAATGAAGCATTAGGAATATCAGCTGTTAATTTATCATCTCCAGCTTTTGATTTTCTAAATTGAATAGTTTGCTCTTCAATGTGAATTGAAGTAAAGACATCATCTTTAACTAGTCTTTCACTAACTATAATAGCATCTTCATAGTTATATCCATTTCAAGTTGAAAAACCAACAAGCACATTTTTACCAAGAGCCATTTCACCATCTTTAAAGCTTGATGAATCAGAAATTAAATCACCTTTTAAAACTTTATCTCCCATTTTAACAATAGGACTTTGAGAAATAACTGTTCCTTGATTTGTTTTTTCAAATGTTTTTAGTTGATAAGTTTTTATACTTCCTTTTTCAGAGGCACTATCTTTAATTTTTATTTGAGATCCATCGACAAAAACAACTTCTCCATCAACCGTTGATTTTAAATTGTTTGGTGAAAACTTAGCAATGTCAGCTTCAATTCCTGTTGCAACAAGAGGAGCTTCTGCAAAAAGTAAAGGAACAGCTTGACGTTGCATGTTTGAACCCATAAGTGCACGGTTGGCATCATTGTTTTCTAGAAAAGGAATTGAAGAAGCAGCTAGTGAGGTCATTTGTTTTGATGAAACGTCAATGTAGTCAACTTCTTTTGGTGAAACAACGTTATAGTCAAAATTAGACTTAACAATAACTTGTTCATCAGTAATTTTTCCATTTTCATCAATTGAAATTGAAGATTGAGCAAAAGTTCTATTGATTTCTTCATGAGCTGTTAAATAAACAGGTTGAGAAAAATCAACTATTCCATTAGTTACTTTGAAATATGGAGTTTGTAAAAATCCATATTCATCAACTTTTGCATAAGTTGCTAAGTTAAGAATTAGCCCGATGTTTGGTCCTTCAGGGGTTTCAATTGGGCAAATTCTTCCATAGTGAGTTGCATGAACGTCACGAACTTCAAATTGAGCTGTATCTCTATTAAGACCACCAGGCCCTAGAGAAGTAATTTTTCTCTTTGTAGAAATTTCTGAAAGAGGATTTGTTTGATCCATAAACTGAGAAAGCTTTGATGAGTTAAAGAAGGTTTTAATTTGGTTTTGAATCATTTTGTTATTGGTAATGTTTTTTGGAGTGATTCTAGAGATTTCTTTAGAAGACATTTTTTCTCTAGTATTTTTTTCCATTTTTAAAAGACCAATATTTAATTGGTTTAATAACAATTCTCCAACACTAACTATTCTTTTATTAATAAGTGAATCAGGATCATCATCTCTACCAATGTTTTCATTTAAATTAAAGTAATAGTTAATAATTGCAACAATATCTGAAATTAATAAATGGTTTTCAACACTAGTAGGATCATTACCAATTACAAAGTGTTTTTCTCCATCTTTTTCCATAGCTTTTTTAGATTTAAAAATATAAATACCAATGATGTTCATTCTGTTTTTTAACTTAGGATTTGTATCAAGTAATTTTCCATAAACATCGCTAGTAATGCCATAGTCTTTTAGATCAATATTTTTAATTAGACCTTCTTTAAAAGCATTTTGAATATCATTTGCAATATCATTTGTAATATAGATGCCTTTTGGATATAAAATTTTTGGCTCCATAGTTGGATCAACATTTTTTAGCACTATATCTTGGGCTAGATAAGTGGTAATGATTCTATCAAATAAGCTTAGCTTACGATTAAGCATATATCTACCAGTTTTTGATAGGTTATATCTTTTTTCGTTAAAAAGTAAATTTGAAATTAAATTTTGTGAAGCTTCTTTAGTTATACGATCACCTCTTCTAACTATTCTAAAAATATTTTCTTGAGCTTCTTTTCTAATTTCAACAATGTCTTTGTTTTTACCTAAAATTTTGTCTTTTGAAAGAGTGTTTTTTAGAGTTTCTGAATCTCCAAAAAGTTTATAAATATTCTCTTCAGTAAAACCAAAAGAAGATAAAAAGGTTGTTAATAAAAATGATTTGTGTTTATCAATTTTAATTTTTACACTATCTGAATTTGATGTAACTTTGTGTTTAATTTCAATTCATGAACCAATTCTTGGCAGAACTTCAACTTTATTGAACAAATCATCTGATTGTTTATCACGAGTTTTTTGAGCAAAATATGCTCCAGGTGATCTAATAAGTTGTGAAACAATAACTTTTTCAAAACCATTAATGATAAAAGATCCACTACTTGTCATTAGCGGAATATCACAAAGAATTACCTCATCAAAAGAAATCTCCCCAGTTTCTGTTATGTGTTTTTGCAATTTTACATAAAGCCTTGCTGAATAAGAAATACCTTTTTGTTTAGCTTCTTTAACTGCTTTTTGCTCAGTTACAAGTGGTTTTTCAATTCTTTTTGAACCTAAAACATACTTGATCTCAACTTTGTTATTTGAAGATTTAATTGGATAATATTTTCTTAGAGTAGCTTCAATTGCTTTGTTCAAGAATCAATCAAAAGATTCTTTTTGGATAGCCAAAACATCAGTTAATGGAAGAGAAAATCTAGTTTTTGAATAGTCTCTTCTTTTTGTGTACTGACCAAAATTTTTTAGCTCATAATTAATTTTTTGCGGCATAAACTTAGCTCCTTAAAAGTAATTTTTAAGTTTTTTGATATTATTTTAAATCCTTAAAATAAACAAAAAAACTAATCTAAAACATTAAATTAGTCATTTCATTTGTTAATAAATGTAAAATGTTAAATGTCATAATTAGTTTTTTAATTGTATAACAAAAAAATAAAAATTACGTAATTTTTTTAAAGAATTTTTTTTATGCTAAATCGCTATAGTGTGTAATCAATTTTGCCCCTTCTTTAATTAGATCATTATTGCCAAATTCATTAAAATTATCTGTTGGATAACAATAGATCATTTTGCCCATTTCTAAAAAGAAATTTACTAAGTGAAGGCTTTTAGAATTTTTCTTAAATTCGAAAAATACTAAGTATTTAGCAAGAGAAGCTAAAATTTCACTTCTTGATTGAAGCCTTTCTTTTTTAACTCCTACCTCAGGAGGGTAGATGCTAATAAGAAGATTTTTTTCAAAGTCAAATTCTTTTTGAGAAAAATAGGGATTATCTAGTCCGTTAGCTGCTAAAAAAATTACTTTTAGATCTTTTTGAATAAATTTTTTGACAACTTCATCATCAAAGCCTGGAAAATTTAGAGTTACTAAAGTTTCATTTTTCATATTCTCAACAAAATCATCTAAAAGATCTAAGTTTTTTTGACTTACAACATCTCCACTTAGAGCTATTTTTGTGTTTTTCAAAAGATCTAAATTCCCTTTATAAAACAAAATAAATGGTGGGTTATTTAAATATTTAAACTCTTCTGGGTATTTTGAACTCAAAATTGTAATGTATTTAATTGAATTTTCTTCAAGCATTGATTTATATTTTTTTAGCTCTACAGGGTCTATTTGTTCATGTTTTTTTAAAGATTCAAAAATCTTTTTTGTATTTCCTTTGTTTATAAAAGAAAAATACAGTAATACTTCATTCATTTTATCACCTCATTAAGTAATAGTCAAAAAAGGCTATTTTTATGAGAAAAAAATAAATTTAGGATTTTTAGCTAGTTATTTTTTTCTAAAGCGATAAAACTCTTTTATTTTTTCAAGGTCTTCTTGGTCAAAATTGTCTTTTGGAGAGCTTGTAATGATTCTTATTTTCTTGACAATTTCAAGAACTACAGCTTTGTTTTTTAAATTTTCAATTTCTTCATAGATAAGAGATTTAACTTCATTTTCTAAAAAGCCAATTCTAATTGCACAAGGAATTGCTTTTTGATCAATTACTATAAAACCAAAATAAATTCCTTTATGAATTTTTTGGATTGTTTGAGGATAGTCAAAAAGCATTTTTTCATTAATAGTTATTTCGATTTCATAATTTTTAATTAAAAGTAAATTAACAAAATCAATTTCTCCAAATTCAAGTTGCTCTTTTAAAAGTGAAGTTGCAATTTTTCTAGAATTAATTGTTTCAATTTCAACAATTTCAACTTTTTGAAAGTGTTTTTTTAAATCACTTGCATTTACACTAGCTCTTTTTCCTAGTTTAAAATCCTCTCCAACAATAATAGAAAAATCACTAGTTTTTTCAACTAGTTTTTTTATAAAATCAAAGCCATCTAGACTTGAAACTTCATTAAAGTCTCAAACAACAAGTTTTTTTAAATTAAAATCAACTAAAGATTGAATCCTTGAGTTAAAAGAAAGGAAATTCTTTGCTTTATTTTTTGGAAGATCAGCTGGGTTTTTAACAATTACAAAAACAAGCTCAAAGTCTTTTTCTGAATATTCAAGAGCTTTTTCAAAAAGCTTTTTATGACCAATATGAAAGGATTCAAAAGCTCCTATAATAAAGCAAATTTTTTCATTTTCAAAGACTTTAGGAAATTTATAAATTTCTAACATTTAAAAAGCTCTTTTACTTTAAAAACTAAATTAAAATCTTTTGGCATAATCTTTAATTTAAAACTACTAATTAGCAAAAGTTCTTAGATGAATTTTTGCTCTTTTAAATAATGAAAAACTCCATCTTTGTTGGCTGGGCCTACAACTAATTTAGCAACTTTTTTAACAGAGTCCAAAGCATTGGCTACAGCAATGCCGTGTCCCACTCCTTTAATCATTTCAATGTCATTTTCACTATCTCCAAAAGCCATTACTTGATCAATTGAAGAGTTTAAATGAGTTGATAAAGCTTTGGCAGCGCTAAGTTTGTTTGTTCCTTTTGAAGAGACAAAAAAGCCACTACTTCATTTTGTATTAATTTCAATTTCAGGGCAGTTTTTTTCAATAAATCCTTTACATTCATTGTAAACATTTTCGTCTTTGCTAACAATTGTTAAAATGGAAATTTTTTCTTTATTAATAGATTTATCAGCTATATCTTTAAATTTGTCTTTGTGGTTGGCTAAAAATCAAGATTGATCAAGGTGTGAGTGGTTTATATCTGAAAGGTGAATTCACTTATCATCGGTAACAAACATTAAATCATTATTAAAGTTTGCTTTAAAAAATTTAGAAAATTTTTTGACATTGTCAAAGTTTAAATAATTAGAATAAATTTCTTTTTTGTTTTTAATGTCATAGATAAAACTTCCATTTGCTCCAATAAAAAAATCTGAATGTCCAACTTGGTCTAAGACATCACCAATTGTTACATATTCTCTACCGGTAGCAAGGGCTGTGTAGTAATTATTTTCTTTTAGCTTTTGAAATGACTCAACAGTTTTATCACTTACTCTTTTTCAACCATAGGGCAAGATAGTTCCATCAATATCTGAGATAATTAATTTTATTTTTTTATTCATTTTTTTCATCCTTTTTTAAAGATTTTTCTATTTTGTTATTAAAAATTTTAATAGGTGCAATAATTTTACTTTCAATTTTGCAAATACCTAAAATTTTTTTAGTATTTTTGTAAATAAAGGCATATTTTCCATCAGCTAAGTCCTTGGAAAATTTTTGTCCTTTAGCTAAAGTCAAAATTTCGTGTTTTTCAAGGCTAAGTACTTCAAGGTCGATAATATCTAAATCACTAACAACTCCTAGATCATTTTTGCTTAGCCCTGAAAGTTCTATTCTTTCAAGATCATCCATCAAAGCATAAGTTTTAAGCTCGAGTCCAATTTGGTTAATTAAAGAGCGAATGTAAGTTCCTCTTGATACTTTGGCTTTAAAAATAACTTTGGGAAAGTCAATTTTTTCAATTTCAATGCTTTTGACAAAAACTTCTTGAGCTTTCATTGAAATTTCGCTTCCTTGACGGGCATATTCATAAGCTCTTTTTCCATTGATTTTTTTAGCTGAAAAAATTGGGGGAATTTGAACAAATGGACCAACAAAGTTTTTAATAGTTTTTTCAATTGTTAGATTATCAACTTTTAAATTAGAAGAGTTAATAATTTTGCCTTGGCTATCAAAGCTTTGACTTTGAAGGCCTAAAATCATTGTAGCTCTGTAGGATTTAAACTTTTTATCAACATAGTCTAGTAATTTTGTATCTTCATCACTGGCTAAAAGTAAAAGTCCAGTGGCCTCAGGGTCTAAAGTTCCTGAATGGCCAATTTTTTTAATATTATTTTGCCAAGCAAAATCTTTGATGGCTTTAAATGAAGAGATGCCTTTTTCTTTATAAATTAGATAAAACATAAATAACCTTAAGTATTTTTAAAGGGGATAAAAAATACCGTTGTTAGACGGTATTTTGGTCAAAAAAACTTTGATATGGTGCACGAGGAGGGACTTGAACCCTCACACTGTAAAGCACTAGAGCCTAAATCTAGCGTGTCTGCCAATTTCACCACTCGCGCAAAAACAAGGTAGTTTTAAACTATATGGTGCCGACTATAGGAATCGAACCTACGACCTACTGATTACAAGTCAGTTGCTCTGCCTGCTGAGCTAAGTCGGCATGGTGGAAGATGAGGGGCTCGAACCCACGACCCTCGCCTTGTAAGGGCGATGCTCTCCCAACTGAGCTAATCTTCCAAAATGGTGACCTATGCGGGATTCGAACCCGCGCATGCATGGATGAAAACCATGTGTGTTAACCTCTTCACCAATAGGCCTTAATGGCGCCGATTACAAGATTTGAACTTGTGACCAACTGGTTAACAGCCAGCTGCTCTACCACTGAGCTAAATCGGCAAAAGCATTAATAAATAGACTTTAAATTCTTTTTCGTCTTTATCTTTGCTAACTTATTTTAGCAACTTTTTTTAAAAAATTTAAATTTTTTTTAAATTTTTTTTGAGCTTATTTATTTGTCATTTATGTACTTTTTATTCATAGTTCCTATATAAGGAAGGTTTCTAAGTTTTTCTTGGTAATCTAGTCCAAAACCAATTAAAAATAAATTTTCTTTAACTTTAAAACCAACTTGGTCTATTTTAATATTGGCATTGGCAACAGCGGTTTTATCAAGAAGAGAAACTACTCTTAAAGATTTAGGATTTCTAGCTCCTAGAATATCTAAAGTTTTTTGAATGGTAATTCCACTTTCAATGACATCTTCAACAACTAGAATATCTTTTCCAGCAATATCAAGAGAAAGGTCCATAACGATTTTGACATTTCCTGAGCTAAATGATTTGCCATGATATGAAGAGGCAATCATAAAATCAATTTGACAATCAACATTAATGTATTTTATTAGTTGAGCTAAAAAAGGCACACAACCTTTAAGAAGACCTACTATTACAAGGTCATTGCTATCTTTATAAGTTTGATCTATTCAAAGGGCAATTTTTTTAATAGCTTCATTAATTTGCTCTTCGTTGTAAATAATCTTGTCGATATACTTACTAATTTTTGGTTTGTCAGTTTTGGTTTTTTGGCTCATTTTTACCTCTAAAATATATAAAAAAATAATAGTTACAAAATAGTAAATGTAACTAATTATAAATTTTTTTAGCTTCTTTTAAGATTTTCTAAAATTTCTTTAGCTTTTGCTAAAGTTTGATCAGCACTTAGCTTATCAGTTTCAATAATTGTATAAGGGATGTTATATTTTGTGCAAAGCTTTATAAAAAGTGGTTTATAAACTGCATGTAATATTTCAAAGTAGTTTTTATTTTTTTCTCAATTGTTAATTTCAACGTCTCTTCCACGACTAAAAAGTCTTTGTTTAAAAACTTCAAAAGAGCAATCTAAAAAAATTGCATGATCAGGAATTTCATTTCCTCTAATAATTACATCAAACATTGCATCATAGGCCTCAAGATAATAAGGGGCTTTTGATTGTAAATTTACATGTGCAAAAATGTAGTGTTCAACTGAAAAACGATCAAGAAAAATAAAGTCCTTTTTAGGATCTAAATGCTCGTTTTCAAAAATTGATAGAATTTTTTCAAATTTGCTTGAATGATTTTCAACAATATAGGATTGAAATCCTATTGTTAGATTTTCTTTTTTTTCATAAAATCATCTTAAAAAAGTATTAAAAACTTCATCATCTTCTTCAAATTCAACTAAATGAAGTGAAGTTGGATAGGTATTTTTTAAAGACTCAACTAGTGTACTTTTACCAGTGGAGATCATTCCACTTATTCCAATAACCATAAAAAAGCCTTTTATTTGTCATTAACTGACAAAATTTTTGTTGTGTATTTGTCAGGGGCGTCAATTTCAACAACATCACCTTTAGAAAAACCAATAATTGATTTTGCAAGAGGAGATTCATAAGAGATTTTGTTTTGAGTTGGATCAGTGTCAAAAGAACCAACAATTTTAAAAGTCCTTTCTTTTCCAGTTGATTGGTTTAAAATTCTTACAACTGAGCCAAGGCCTATTTTGTCAGAGTGACTTTCTTGAATTGAAATGGCATTTGAAAGAATGTTTTCAAGTTCTGTGATTCTATCTTCAATTTGACCTTGCTTTTCTCTAGCTGCATCATATTCAGCATTTTCTGAAAGATCACCTTGTTGACGAGCTTCTTTAATTTCTAAAATAACAGCTGGTCTTTCAACATTAATTAGATGTCATTTTTCTTCTTCATATTTTTTAATAGTCTCTTGAGTTAAATAAATTTTATTTTTTTCTTCCATATTCTTTTCCTTTCTAAGCACTTTTATACAGCTTTAACTTTTTAAAACTAAAAGTTAAAACATTTTGATTTTGTAAGATGTTATTTTAATTTAAATTTTTAACAATTAATAAAAATTCTGATTTAACTTTTGAAATTTCATATTTTTGTTTTAAAAAGTTTAAATCTTTTAATAATGTTTCTAAATCATTTTTTTTAGAGCCGTTGCAATGAATTAAAATCATAGCATTTTTTTTGACAAGTTTAAGACATTGATTGTATATTTGGTTGTAACTTGAGTCAAAATTTATGGCTAGGGCTAAGTCAAAGTCCTCTTTTGAATAGGAGCTTCGAAAAACATATTTTGGATCTTTAGCAGTTATTTTTTCAACTAAGTCTTTGTTATAGTCTTCATATAAAATCTCGGTTTCAAAGTCTATTAAGGATTTAATTGAAAAATAAATGTATTCATTTTCTTTTCCTAAAAGAGCTATTTTTTTATAGTTATTTCTATAAATTGTATTCAAAATAAAATCAAGATCAAGATCATCAAATTTTGAAGAGCTAATCTTTTTAAGCTCAAGATCAATTTCTCCTGCATTAGGACGCATTATTTTTTCAAGCTCTTTTTCTTTAAAATCTTCGTTTTTTTTAATTTTTTTAACCTTTAGTTTAATAAAAATATAACAAATAATAGCAATTGCACTTACTACAAAAATTGAAGCAAAAAGTACTATTTTAGAAGGAGTTCACTCCGAAGTAGAAAAATGAGATTTTAGACTAAGCACTTTAGTTTCTCTCTTCTTTTAAGAATTTTTGATAGCTTTTTTCATAAATAAAGTCATATTCAAAATACTCAAACATGGCTCTAACTAGCTCTTCGTTTTCTTTTTTTGAGCTCATAAACTCAAAAAAAGCAGGAAAAATCTCTGATTTTATCTCTTCATCATCAAGAAAGGTCAATTCTTGATCAGTGTCATAAAAAATTTCAATTTCGCCATCAATAAAAAGAAATTTGAAGTATTGATCTTCAATTTCAATTTGCATAACCACATAAGCCTCAGAGCCATCTTCAAAGATAATTTGACGTGATTCAATTTCATCAATTATTTTTTGGCTAAGTTGCATTATCTAACTCCTAAAAAGTTATTTAAATAATAATTCAAAAGCAAAGCAGCTGCCATTGAATCTTTTTTTTCTTTAATTTTGCTCTGAGATATATTAGTCTCTTTTAGCATTGCTTTTGCTTTAACAGTTGAAAGGCGCTCATCAACTAAAACAATTCTTTGACTAAAAGTTTTTCTTAAAAGTTTTTCAAATTCTTCAACCATAATTGAGCGCTCACTTCTAGTTCCTGTCATTCGAAGAGGATAACCTAGAATTATGGTGTCAAATTCATATTTTTTTTCATAGTGTTTAAGTTTATTAATAACTTTTTTGAAGTTATTTTCTTCAAAAAAGAAATTTTCAAGGGGAATAGCAAATGAATTACTTATAGGATCACTAATGGCAAAGCCACAACTTTTTGTTCCTAAATCAAGAGCTATTTTACGCATTACTTTAGCCATTTAACACCTTCAATATTTTATCTTTTGTAATTTTATCACTTGTAAAACCTTGAACTAAAATAGCATTTCCTCCACCTTTGAGCGAATATTCACTTTTTAGTAAATTAAAGATCTTATTTGAATCATATTTTTTAGAGGCAATTGTTAGAATAGTTGAGTTTTTTTCAACACTAGCTAGAATAATTAAAAGATCATCAAATTTTTCTCTTAATTGAGCTCCTTGAGCTTTAATTGTATTTTTATCAGCTTCTAAGTTAATATAAACTTTGTAGTTTGCTATATTTTCAAATTCAAGATTTTCAAAGTTGATTTCAACGTTTTCTTGAGATTTTAGAGCTTTTTTAAATTCTTGTTGAAGAGCTAAAATAGACTCTTCAACTTCAACTTGTCTTTGTTCTAAATCATCACTTTTAAATTGGTTTTTGTATTTAAAACTAGGATTAATTTTTTGAATTTTCTTGATAATGTTTTGTTGTTGTTCAATTAGATTATCTAAGTGCTCTTGATTAAAAGCTCTAACTAATTTTTCTGTTGTAATGGCACTTATTCTAAAAATTCCAGTTCCTTTATTTTCAACAGAGATGATTTTAAAGTTTTCAATTAACTTAGTATTGGGAATGTGAGTTCCACCACAAAGATCACTTGTAATGTTTTTGAAAGTAACAATTCTAACATTTGTTGGATCCATGTACTCAGTTTCTTCAATTGTGATGATTGCTCCCATTTCCTTGGCTTTGTCAATTGTTTCATTGCTATATTGTCTATCAATTGAAAGTTCAATGATTTTTCTGACTTGTTTTTCAATTTCTTTGATTTTCTCTTTTGAGGGTTTATTTTGACTAGGAAAGTCAAAAGTTAGACGTTTTTCATTGTTATTTGAACCAAGTTGGACAACAAAAGGACCTATTTGATCTCTTAAAACTTTAAAAAGTAAGTGAGTAGCTGAGTGGTTTCTTTCTAGATTTTTTCTATTTTTAGCATCCACTACACATTTAAGCTCTTTTGATGAGTCAATTTCACCTTTAACAAGGTGAACATGATTTCAGTTTTTGTCTTTGAAAACTTCTAGAATTTTGAATTTTTTTCCATCTTGTTCAACATAGCCTTGATCGTGTTTTTGACCACCGCTAGTTGCATAAAAAGGAGTTTTGTCTAAAATAAAATAACCTTGACCTTCGAGTTTGTTTAGCTTAGACTCTGAGTTAAAAAGATATAAAATCTTGCTAGTTGTTTCTAAAGTATCATATCCAACAAATTCATCAACTTTTTTGTCAATGTTGGCTAAAAAGTTGATGACCTTTTTCATTCCATCACCTTTTTTACTTTTTGATTTTAATTCATGCTCTTGTCTATATTTTTCAAATTCTTCAAGGCTAATTTCAACACCTTTTTCTTTGGCCATTTCTTTAGTTAATTCAACTGGATAGCCATAGGTGTCAAACATTTTAAAAACAATTGAAGCATCAATTTTTTTTGATTTTTCAAATTCTTTTTCAAGAATTTTTTTTCCTTGATCAATTGTTTTTGAAAATAAAAGCTCTTCATCTTTAATTACTTTAGCTACATGTTTTGTATCATAGTCAAAAATTAGTGAATCTTTGATAACTGGAACTAATTTATATAAAAAAGCCTCATCTTTAATTCCAAGTTGAATTCCAGTTCTATAAGCTCTTCTAATTAATCTTCTAATGATGTAGTCTCTTCCAACATTGGAAACACCAGCTCCATCACCTATGGCATTTGCAACGCTTCGCATGTGATCTGCAATAATTTTAAAGTAGGTATTAATTTCTCTTTGAACAGGCTCGTTTTGAAAGTAATTTTCAACAACATATTTTTTGTTGGTTAATTTTTCAATTGCTCTAATTATTGGTAAAAATAAATCAGTGTCATAGTTGGTAGGAGCGTTTTGTAAAATTGAAACAATTCTTTCAAAACCAGCTCCAGTATCAATGTTTTTTAGCTTTAATTCACTATAGTTGTTTTTACCGTCATTGTTAAAAGTTGAAAAAACAATATTTCATATTTCAATGTAGCGATCATTTTCAATGTCTTCTTTTAGAAGCTCAACTCCTCTAGGATCATATTTTGGACCTCTATCATAAAAAATTTCAGTATTTGGTCCACAAGGGCCCATACCAACGTCTCAAAAGTTAGTTTTTCTTGATCCTGCAATTAAATGGCTTGGATCAAAGCCTAAATCTAGTCAAATTTGTTTTGTTTCTAGATCTTCATGATAGTAAGTAAAATAGAGCTTTTCTTTTTCTAGTTTTAAAACATCAAGGACAAATTCTTTGGCAAAAGCAAGAGCTTCTTTTTTAAAATAATCTCCAATTGAAAAATTACCTAGCATTTCAAAAAAAGTATGATGGCGAGCTGTAATACCAACATTTTCGATGTCATTTGTTCTAATTGATTTTTGGGAATTAACAATTCTTGGTGAAGGTGGAGTTTTTTTTCCTGAAAAATAATCCTTTAAAGTAGCCACTCCCGAGTTAATCCACAAAAGGGAAGGATCATCAACTGGAATAAGTGATTTTGACTCGAGTTTGAGATGGTTTTTTGATTCAAAAAATGTAATTCATTTTTGCCTAATTTCTTTTGAGCTTAGCATGGTGGTTTCTCCTTAATTTAAAAAATCTTATTAAATTTACACAGAATAATTTAGTTCATTTTCATTTCAATATATATTTTTAATAACAGCTCCTCCAAGACATTTTTGTCCGTCATAAAGGGCTATTTGTTGTCCAGGGGTAACCGCTTCAAAGCCCTCTGGATAATAAACTTTGATTTGATCATTTTCAAGGAATTCAACTTTTACTCTAACGTCTTTTTGACGATAGCGAAATTTAGCACTTAAATTCTCAGGGTTAAAATCATGGTTATTTAAATTTAAATTTTGAGCAAAGAGTCAATTTGAAGTAAGTCATTTTTTTTCAGAAGCTGGTGCTACAAAAACTTGTTTTTTTTCTAAGTCATGGCCTACTACAAAATAAGGCTCTTTCATTCCTCCAAGGTTTAGACCTTTTCTTTGGCCTAGAGTATAGTACATCGCGCCTATGTGATTGCCAACAATTTTTTTAGTGGTTATATCCACTATAGTCCCTGGCTGAGTTGGAATGTAGTTTTGTAGAAAGTCAGTGAATTTTCTTTCTCCAATAAAACAAATTCCAGTTGAGTCTTTTTTATTGGCAGTATATAAATTAGCCTCTTGGGCAATACGTCTAACTTCAGATTTTTCCATATTTCCAAGGGGAAAAATCACTTTTTCAAGGACTTGGGATCTAACTTGAGTTAAAAAATAGCTTTGATCTTTTGACTGGTCAATACCTCGATAAAGATTTCCTTCTTTAGCAATGGCATAATGACCCATAGCAACATAGTCGGCGCCAAATTTTTCAATGGCATAGTTGAAAAATTTGTCAAATTTAATGTATTTATTACACAAAATATCAGGGTTGGGAGTAAAACCATTTTGATATTGCTCTATTAAATTTTCAAAAACACTATCTCAATATTCTTTTATAAAATCAACTCTATAAATAGGTATACCTATTTGTTTGGCTACTCTTGAGGCATCTTGAAAGTCTTGTTCTTGGGGACAAAGACTTTGATTTAAAGAGCTATTTCCCAAAATATCGCTATTAACTAATGAATCTCAATTACGCATAAAAAGACCAATAACTTCATGGCCTTGTTGTTTTAATAAATATGCAGCTACAGAAGAGTCAACTCCTCCTGAAAGTCCTATTACAATTTTTGACATAATATTATGATAATACCTTATTATAAAAAATTAATCATCCATTTTGAATGATTAACCTTATTTTAAGCAAAGTTTACAAGTCTAAAGCTAACTTGTCTTTCAATATTGGCAATTTTTAATTTTAAAACAATATCTCATTCTTGATTTGAAGATCCAACTTGATTAGCTGAGACTAATTCATAGCTAACACTAGTTATGCGATCAAATTTCATAAGTGCAAGTTTTTGTTCATTAGATAAAGCACCAAATTCTGATCCTTTAGGAACTTCTTTGGAAGGGTCTCATCAACTACCTTTATTAAGAGCATCAATTTTAGAAATTGCAGAGGTAATAATTTCATTATTTCTTTGCTCTTCAGTTTTAAATCCTGAAATAACTACAGGAACATATTTTAGAGCATTTGGATTTGATTTAAGGCTAACTTGCACATAAATTTGAACTCCAGGTTCATTTGAGCCTTCTACACTAAAGTTTCTGTTAATTTTTCTTTGATCATTTGAAAGTGGTGAAGTTTCAAAAATTCAAACAAAGTTGTATCTTTGGCTTACTTCTCTAGAGGCATTGATTTGAATGTCTGTAACATCAAAGGTTTGAGCAGTTTTTTCTCTTCCTTTTTGGTTTAGTTGAACTGAAGGAATTTGGAATTCATTTACTGCAAGTTGATCATTACTTAAAAGTCCAACAATTTGACCATCATTAAAGATGCTTGAAGTTAAGCCTTTATGAATAATTTGATAACTAAAGTTTACCTCACCTCTATTACTATTTCTAGTTATTGAACTCTCTATTATCTTAATTTCGTATTCACCACTTGATCCTTCAAGTTTTTCACTTCCAATTTGTAGTGATGTAATTCATTCTTTGATTTTTGTAAAATCAACATCTTCAGGTTTTCTTGTTTCTTTTTCGTTTAGACCTTTTGTAAAAGTCACTTTTGTGTTGTTAATTCTTTCTTGAGCTGTAGTTAGTAAGTTTCTAACTACAATGTTTTCAAATTTTCTTGAAGTTGTGTTTTGGTATTCAAAAGTATATGAAAATGTTAGAATTCCATCTGTATCATTGGCTTGGGTCTCTGTTATGTTTTCATATTCAAGATTTCAACTAATTAAGCTTGATGGGATTTCTTTTCCACCAATGTAGACTCTTTCAACTAATTCAACAAATTTAGCAGCTCCTTCTTTAGTTCTAAAAAATGAAGGTTTGTATCTATTATAAGAATTTCTAAAGTAAACTTGAGCGCTATTAACTTGATCTTGAATAATGGTTTTAAATCCAGGAACAATTACATTAACTAACTCTTCTCTAGTTACTCCATCAACTACATAAGTAACTTTTACTTGAAGATTAACAGAGCCATTTTGAGGGTTTCTACTTAGAATTTGAACAATTTGAGCACTTAGTCTATCTTTGTCATCTACTTTTTGTGGATCAGGAATTTTTATTGGAAGATCTCTAATTGCAAAGTCACTAACATTTGTATTGTTAGGTAAAATTGTGTTTTGAAGAGTGTTTGCTCTTTGGAAGAAAATATTTCTTGGCACTCTTAAAAATGTTCTAATAACATTGAAAACATTGGCTATGTCAAAGGCTTTAGATCTAAATCCTCTTAGTCTATGAGTAAATAAATATAAAGGAGTTTTTCCTGTTGAACTAGAAGAGTCATCTATTGTAAGACCAAGTTCAAGGGTTAAAATACCATGTTCAATATCACTTTGGTTAGGATCAATAACTCTTTGAAGACTTAGCTCAGGATTAAAATCTTTAAATTGTTCATCAAGGGTAGGTAAAACAACGTTTTCAGATTTAATTTGATTAACTAAATACTCTTCAAAACGTTGAGAAGCTCTATCACCGGTAAATGTAAATGAAAAGCGTCCTTGGTTAGTAATTCAGTCTTGAATTTTTCTAATTCTTTCACTATTTACATTTTCAGAGGTGTTAAATCCTTCAAGATTAACAATATAATTTAAGAAAACAAATTTAGATCTTGAGCTATCATTTTGGTCTAATTTTTTTCAATTTTCATGATCTTCTTTAGTTAAAAATACATTAACTCTAGCACTCATTGTTCCTTTGGCATCATCATAAGAATTTATTGATTCAATTTCAAAATTTAATCATGGATATCTTCTTATAAGTGCAAATCTATTAATTTCTTTAGGATTGGTAAAAAGTGAGACAATTTCACTTTTGTCAATTTCAGAAGCTGAACTAGCTCCTTCAGGTAAAAATGAAGAAGGTAGTTTAGAGCTTAGCTCATCTTTTCTTGAAGGTAAAACTTCAAATCTAGGTTTTGCATTGGTAATTTGACTTTCAAGCTCTTCTTGGGTTAAAAATCCATCAACATATCTAAAAAAGCTTTCAGTGTATTTTGAAGAACCCTCTCCTGCTTCAGCGATTATTTGAACTAGAACTTTTGAAGTTGTTTTTTCTTTATAAAATAGTTCAGAGTCATTTGCAATTTCAGCATTTTCTGCAGTTGATGTTATAACTTTTAAATCTTTAAGATTTTTTTCATTATCAACAAAGTCTTGTCAAATTTGCGAGTCTAAGTCATTGATATCTTTAAATTTATAAGAGTTAAATCCTAATGGCTCTGGCTTAGTGTTATTAAAAATTCGCTCATAAATTTGTTTTCCAACATAACCTATTCTATAGTTTATGTGTTTTCCAACAAATCTTTTTTTATCTAGCTCTGAAAGTGAAGAAATTGGATCTAAATCAAGATCTTCAATAGAATCAGAAGGAGGCTCACTTATGTTATTGCTTAAAACTTGAGAAGGTAAAATTGTAGATTTATTAACAGTATTTTTAACTAAAGGTTGGAAATTTGCTGCTTTAAGTCTATCTAAAGCTTGGCTAACTAATTGTTTATAAACTAAAAAGTCTTTGTTATTTATTGTTTGAAATTCAAAGCTAAATTTTTCATTAAAAGCAACATTTGAGCCTTCTTTAGAAGTTGCTAAAAAGTTTGCTTTAATGCTTCCTTTTTCATCGCTAACATCACTAAAGCCTTCAAATTTAAAATCTAAATTTGAACTAGCTAGAATTGGATTACTGTCATGGTTAATTATTTGAGGCTCATAAACTTTTATAGTTTTTTCTTGGCCATTTTGGTCACTTTGATTATAGCTTTGGTTTAGTATTTGAGAAGGTAAAACATATCTAGGGTTTTTTAATTTTGAATTTGGATCTTTTGATCTAATTTTAGCTAGATTATCAAAAGTTAAATAACCAGAGTTTTTTAAAGAGACAAATTTTTCTTGAATAAGAGCAAGAGCTTGTTTTTGAATTGATGAGTTTTCAATTTCTTGTCTTGTAGCAAAGCCATCTATTTCAATGTTATATTTTTTTACTTGATAGTCCTCAGTTGCATTATTAATTTCAACTTGAATAGTAACTATTAATTTTCTAAAATCCTCAGAGGGCTTAACTTCAGTAACTTTGTAGTTTAGCCTTGTGTCTTTTTCAAGATCATAAATGATCTCAATGTCTTCTTTTTTAACATCAAGGGTACTGATTTTTTTGTTGTCTTTTAAAAGCTGTTTTTCAGAAGTTAAAGCTACTTTAAATTCTTGGGCATCACTAACTAATTGCTCAGCTTCACTTCGAGAGAGTAAATTTTTAACTTCAGAGCCGCTTTTGCCAAGAGAAGTATAAACAAGAGCAACTGAAAAACCAGTTCCTGCAAATAATACACCAGCTGTTATTCCTAGACCAAGTAAAATTATTTTAAGCTTTTTATTCATAAATTTCTAACCTCGATTTACCTATTAATTTTTATATTGATTTGTCTATTTTGTCTATAGTTTAGTTTATCCCAAACAATTTCTTTAAGATTTTTTAAAATTTGAGCTCATTGATGCTTTGAATTATAAAGCAACATTGTTTAAGATAGTATAGTTTTAAATTATACCAAATTAAATCAGTTTAAAAGGAGCTTAACTAGCTAATTTAAGGGCTAATTTATAAGATAAATCACCCTGAAGGTGATTTTAAACTAGTTCAATAATAGCCATTTTAGTGTTGTCTCCTTGACGAGGAGGCAATTTGATAATTCTAGTGTAGCCACCATTTCGATTTTTGTACTTTGGAGCTAATGTATCAAAAAGATACTTTAGAGCATCTGTTCCATCTTTGGTTTTAATTTTTCTCATAGATGCAGCTGCTAGTCTTCTTGAGGCTAAGGTATTTTTCTTACCTTTAGTAATTAATTTATCAACAACTTTTCTTAGTTCTTTAGCTCTTGTTAGAGTTGTTGTGATTTTACCATTGACTATAATTTCAGTAGAAAGCGATCTTAAAACATTTTTTCTTCAAGTGCTATTTCTTCTATATAACTGTGTTGGATTAGCCATTATTTTTCCCCTCTATTTAAAGTGACATTATATTCTTTTAATTTTTGAATAATCTCTTCAACAGATTTTTTACCTAAGTTTTTAACAGCTACTAAATCATCTTCAGTTAGTGTTAAAATGTCTGCTAATTTTGTATAACCTTGTCTTTTTAGAGCGTTAATTGAACGAACTGAAAGATCAAGTGAGGTAATATCAACTGAGTGAATTGATGGTTCAACTTTTTCTTGTTTTTTTTGTTCAAAAACATCAACTGCATCCAAGTTTTTAACATCCCCTATTACTTGTAGATGAGCTATTAAAATTTGAGCAGCTTGAGAAAGAATGTTTTTGGTATCAATTGTG
This sequence comes from Mycoplasmopsis pulmonis, assembly GCF_900660575.1. Classification (NCBI taxonomy): domain Bacteria; kingdom Bacillati; phylum Mycoplasmatota; order Mycoplasmoidales; family Metamycoplasmataceae; genus Mycoplasmopsis; species Mycoplasmopsis pulmonis. Next base: position 674,472 of record NZ_LR215008.1, read on the forward strand.
CCTTTGGTTTTAATTTCAATTTCAAGTTCTTCTTCAATGTTTAAAGATGAAGAGTTGATTTCTTGAACCTTTACTTTAACTTTTTCAACTGGAGAAAAATCTGAGTCAATTGCTAAGAATTTACCTCTTTTAATTGTTGAGTTTAATAAAGCAACTTTTTCTTCAATTAGTTTTTTGTTGTCTTCAAAACTAATATATCCTCTTCCAACATGGAAATAAACTTCCATAACAAAAGGTTTTTGACCATTATTAGTTGCAATTTCTAGGTCTTTGTTAACAATTTCAATTTCTGGATTTTCTGGAAATTTCAAATCAGAAGAAGTAATTTTTTCATTTTTAGTCTCAATTACTCCTCTATAGATTTTGTTGTCTTCAAAAATATTTTCATCATAGACTAGATGAATATTTTTTACATTTAACATAATCATTTGTACATCTTCAACAATATCAGAGATAGTGTCAAATTCTTGATCTACATCTTTGATTTTGATGGCAAAAGGTACAACTGAAGTAATAGATGATAACAAGGTTCTTCTTAGGGCAGTTCCAATTGTTGAGCCAAAACCTCTTTCTAGAGGTTCGATTTTAAATGTGGTTTCATAGTCATTAACTCTTTTAGTTTTGACTTCTTTATATTTAATTTGAACCATTTTTTTCATCTTATTACCTTGCTTTCTCTCGTTTTAAAACTCTTTTTGGAGGACGAGTACCATTGTGAGCTTGAGGAGTTACATCAACAATTTGACTCACTGATATCCCTGAAACTTCAATTTGTTTTCTAGCGGCATCTCTTCCTTGACCAATTCCTTTTACTCTAACGCTAACTTCTCTAATTCCATGTTCTTTAGCTTTTTCGCTAGCATTTTGAGCTGCAAGTCCAGCTGCATAGGCTGTTTTTTTCTTAGTTCCTTTGTAACCAATTGTTCCAGAAGAAGCTCATGAAATAACATTTCCTTTTTCATCTGAGAAAGTAACTATTGTATTGTTATGAGTTGAGTGAATATGGGCAACACCATTAGTAACGTTTTTACGTTTAACTTTTTTAGTTGTTTGGCTTGATCTTCTTTGTGCCATGTTCTATTTACCTTTCTTTCCAGCAACTGTTTTTCTTGGACCTTTTCTAGTTCTTGCATTTTTTTGAGTAACTTGACCTCTAACAGGAAGCCCTTTTCTATGTCTTATTCCTCTATAACATTTAATTTCCATTAAACGTTTGATATTTAAAGAAACTTCTCTTCTTAGATCCCCTTCAGTTAAGTAAGTTTTAGCTGAGTCTCTTATTGCTTGAAGTTGCTCTTCGCTTAGATCTTTAACTCTTGAGTCTTCTGTAAAAGTTTTTTCTTTTGCTTTTGCTAATTTTTCATTAGCTTTGACAATAATTTCCTTTGAAAGAGACTTTCCTATTCCAAGAATATAAGTTAGTGAAATAACCACACGCTTATTAGAAGGAATTTCAATATTTAAAATACGTGCCATATTTTATTACCCTTGCCTTTGTTTGTGTTTTGGTTGAATACAAATAATTCTTCGTATCCCTTTTCTTTTAATGTTTTTGCAATCTTTACACATTGCTTTTACTGATGCTCTAACTTTCATAGTTTTTTCCTTTGAAATTTTTGTTTGTTCATATAGCTAAAGGACTTTTAAAGTTCTTTAGTTTTTATCTTAATTAAAAGATTTATTTGTGTCTATATGTAATGCGGCCATTAGAAAGATCATGTGGGGAAATTTCCACATCAACTATGTCTCCTGGCAAAATTCTAATTTTGTGAATTCTCATTTTACCAGAGATATGACCTTTTATGATTACTTTATTTTCAAGAAGTTCAAGTTCATATTTGTTTGTTGAAAACATCTTTAAAACTTTAGCTTGCATTTTTATTGACTTATCTGACATTAGATATCCTTTGTTAAAACAATTGCTTTTCAGTCTTGAATCAAGACAGTATGTTCATAGTGTGATGATTTTAACCCTGATTTTGCAACAACTGTTCAATTATCTTCTTTTGTATAGACTTGAGGAGATTTTTGTAAAATCATCGGTTCAATACAAATAACCATATTATTTCTAATTTTCATTCCAGAGCCTCTTGGAGCTCTATTAAAGACATAGGGACTCTCATGCAAAGCGCTGCCAATTCCATGTCCTGAGTATTCTCTAGGAGTAAAGACTTTTTGAGAGTCTAAATATTTTCCTATAGCATAGCCAATATCACCAATGGTTGCTCCTTTTTTAATGGCTTTAATACCTTTTTCGAAGGCAACTTTGGCAACATTAATTAAAAAAGCGTTTTCTTCATTTTCTGGTGAAAGGCTTTTGCTAAAGGCTGAATCAGAATAGTAGCCCTTGTAGATAACTCCAATGTCAATGGAAATTAAATCATCTTCTTTTAGCACTCTTTCATTTGGAATGCCGTGAATCAATTCTTCATTTAAAGAGGCACATATTGTAGCTGGAAAACCCATATAACCTTTAAAGGCTGGTTTTGCTCCTCTTTTGACAATTTCTTTAAAAGCAATTGAATCAAGTTCTTTTAAAGAAACCCCTGGTCTTATAAGGTCATAGATAACTTTTTTAACCTCTGCCAAGATTTGACAAGATTTTTTGATTAGTTCAATTTCTTGCTGTGTTTTAACCAAAGCCATTATAAACTCACTTTTTGTTCTAATTCTTTTAGAATTTCTTCTCTATCTTTGGAAGCGTCAATTTCAACTAGAATGCCAAGTTCTTTGAAATATTTTTTTAAAGAATTAGTTTGCTTTTCATAAATTTCAAGTCGTTTGATAATTGAAGATTCTTGATCATCTTTTCTTTGAATTAGCTCGCTTTGATCAATTTCACATTTTGTATCAAGTTTTGATTTTTTAAAGTAAATGTGATATTGAGCATTACAACTAGGACATATTCTTCTTCCACTAAGTCTTTTTAGAATAATTTCACTAGGAGCTTCTAAAAATCAAACACTATATTCTTGAGCTTTATTTAAACTAAAAAGAAACTCAATTTGGTTTAGCGTTCTAGGATAGCCATCTAAGATGTAACTTTTTTGCTCTTTTTCGAGATCTGCTAAGGTTTTTTTAACAATTTCATTAGTAATTGAATCAGGAACATATCCCCCTGATTCAACTATTTCTTTAAGTTTTATTCCTAGCTCTGAATTAGAGGCTATTTGTGATCTAAAAATATTTCCTGTGGAAATGTGCTCAAAGCCATATTTTTGAGAAACTAGAGAAGCCAGAGTTCCCTTACCTACTCCTGGAGGGCCAAAAACTATAAATCTTTTTATCATAAAACTCCTGAGTTATCTAGCTTGTCTTGTTTTTTAGAAATAGCTTTTTGAGTAACTTTCTTCATGTTTGAAAGTTTGTTTGCCTTTAGTCTTGCTTTAATTTGATCAATTGTCTCAAGAGAAACAGAAACTAAAATCATCATACTAGTTCCACCAAAGCTAATGGCAGCTGGCATTCCGGCCATTTGCATTATATATTGAATTGAAACTAAAATTGAAAGATAAAAAGCTGAGAAAGTAGAGAGTCTTAAAACTACATCAATTAAGTAATTTTCAGTTTGATCCCCTGGTCTTAGTCCTGGAATAAAAGTACCACTTTTGTTAAAATCTTCACTAATTTTGTCGATTTTAGATTGTTGCAGTCCCATAAAGATTGAGAAAATAAAAGTAATAATTATTAATAAACTAAATCCAATAGGGTGGGTAAAGGCTAGATGTCTTTCAATTCAAAGCCTTACTAAAGAAGTGCTTCTATCTAAAAGTCCAGCAATTAAAAGTGGAAAGGAAATGACAATCATTGAAAAAATGACAGGCATTATTCCAGCTGGGTTAACCTTAATTGGTAAAGATCCCATTTCTTTTATGTTTTTACTTAGACCAGCTCCAGTTTGTTGAATTGGAATTCTTCTTTCAGCTAGATAAACAAAAACTATAATAACAATTAAAAGTAAATAACCAAATAAATACAACAAAAAATGAATTAGACCAGTAAAAAGAGTGGTTTTATTAGTTCCAACCAAAACATTAAAGGCCGCTCTAAATTGAGAAGGAAGACTAAGAGATATTCCTGAAAAAATAATTAAACTTGTTCCATTTCCAATACCTTTATCAGTAATTTGCTCTGATAAAAATAGAGTAAAAAGAGAACCTGCCACTAAGATAAGAGGAAGTAAAACATAAATGTTGGCAATTGTTTTGAACTCTTGATCAATTGAGATAAATCCATTTTCTCGAGAGAGAGTCTGAGTTAAAACAATGGCTTGAGGAAAGGCAAAAACCAAAGTTAAAAGCCTAGTGATAACATTAATTTTTTTTCTTCCAAGCGGTCCTGATTGAGACATTTTTTGAATTGGAGGAAAGAGTTTAGACTGTAAAATTGTCATAATCAAAGAGGCTGTAATAAAGGGGTTAATCCCTAATGAGACAATTGAAAATTGTCTTAGACCTCCACCACCTACTATGTTTAAAATACCAAAAAATGCTGATTGATTTAATTGTGAGGCATTAACAATTTTCACAAAAGGTGCTGTAATTGTTCCAGCTACAATAAAGATGGTAATTAAAAATAGTGTAAAAATTAATTTTCTAACCAATTCCTTTGTTGATCAAAAATCTGTCCACTTATGTTTAAATGACAAAAATTTTTCAGAAATAAACAAAGAAAAGGATCCAAAATATTTTCCAAATCCTTTTTTCATTTTTATAATACCTCTACTTTTCCTCCAAGCGATTCAACTGCTTGAATCGCACTTTGGCTAGCAGAGTGAACATGGATAGTTAACTTTTTGGTTAATTTTCCATTAGCCAATAATTTAACAGGCAAAGTTCTTTTAGTAACTAAGCGCTTTTCATAGATTTTTTCTAAATCTACAACTTCGTTTTCCAAAAAGTGTTTTTCAAGAGCTTCAAGTGAAAGGGGTTGGTATTCAATGTGGTTAATATTTTTAAAACCTCTTTTTGGAAGTCTTCTAAATCAAGGATTTTGTCCACCTTCAAAACCTAATCTAACTTTAGATCTTTTTCTTTGACCAGACTGTCCTTTACCAGCTTGTTTACCTTTACCAGCTGCATGACCTCTACCTTTACGGTGTTTTTCTTTTCTTGAGCCTGGTGTTGATTTCAATGAATGTAATTCCATTTTTATCCCCTTTTTAACTTATTATATCTTGGACTTTAAGACCTCTTAAAGCCGCAATTTCTTCAACTGTTCTCATTTTTTTAAGAGTTTCTACAGTTGCTTTAACAGTGTTCATTTTAGTTCTTGAACCATAACTTTTTGCATAAATATCAGTGTAGCCAGCTAATTCCATAACGGCTCTGACAGCTCCTGAGGCAATGATTCCTTTTCCTTTAGGAGCTGATTTAATAATAACTTTTGAAGATAAGAATTTTCCGCTCATTTCATGAGGAACTGTTGATTCATTAATGATTGGAACTGTAATTAAGTGATTTTGTGCATCTTTAATAGCTTTTTTGATTGCATCAGGAACTTCGTTTGCTTTACCGTGGCCATAACCTACTTTACCTTTTTTGTTTCCCACAACTACAAAAGCTGAAAATGAGAATCTTCTTCCACCTTTAACAACTTTTGTAACTCTAGCAATGTCAACAATTTTTTCGCTAAATTCAGTTTTTGGCTTGCTAATAACTTTTTTAACTTTTCTTCTAGCTTTGAAATTGCCCTCATTTTTGCTTTGAGACTCTTCAGTTACAACTTCCATTTCATCATCTTTTTTGATAATTTCCTTAGTTGCTTTAGCTTCTTTTTTTCAGGCTAAATTTGATTTTTCTTCTTTTTTAAAAGATGAGCTATCAAATTTTTTGTTTTTCTCTTTTTCCATTAAAATTCAATCCCTTCTGAACGCAATGCTTCTGCAAAAGCTTTAACTCGACCATGATATAGATAACCAGAACGGTCAAAAACGATTTTTGAAACATTTTTTTCTTTAATCATTTTTGCAAATTTAAGACCTAATTCATGAGCTGATTTGATGTTTCCGTGATATTCTTTTGAACCTTTTTTAGCTGTGGTGATTCCTACAATAGTAATGCTTTTACTATCATCTATTAATTGAGCAGAAAAGTTCATATGTGATCTAAAAACTGATAGTCTAGGACGCTCAGCTGTTCCAGTGATTTTAGTTCTAATTTTAAGATTTTTTGCTTTTCTAGCTTGATTTCTTGATAATTTTGCCATAACAATTTATGCTTATTTAGAAGCTTTTTTCCCTTCTTTTCTTCTCAATTTCTCGTCTTTATATTGAATACCTTTACCAGAATATACACTTGGAGGTCTAACTCCTCTAACTTTGGCAGCAAATTCACCTACAACTTGTTTGTCAATACCAGATATTATAATATTAACTGGCTTTGGAACTTCAACTTTTAAGTCTTTAGGAATAACAAGACTTACAGGATGTGAATAACCAGCTGCTAGTTCTAAATTTTGACCTTTAAGAGTTGCTTTATATCCAACCCCTTCAATTTTAAGTTCTTTTTTGAACCCTTCAGAAACACCTTTGACCATATTTGCAATTAAAGCATTTGTTGTACCATGAAGTTGTTTTGTTGGTTTAAGTTCATTAAGTCTTTCAACACTAATTTGATTGTTTTCGTGTTTGATATTTACAAAAGGAGAAAACAATCTAGAAAGACTACCTAATTTACCTTTAACTTCAAAAAAACTTCCATCAATTTTAACTTCTGTTCCACTAGGAATTTGAATAATTCTTTTACCGACTCTAGACATATTCTATCAAATGTAGGCAATAACCTCGCCACCTACATTTTCCTTTCTTGCTTCTTTATCTGTCAAAATACCCTTAGAAGTTGAAATTATTGCAATACCATAACCTGATAAAACTGAAGGAATGTTTGAAGCTGTTGTATATACTCTTAGACCAGGTTTTGAAATTCTCTTAAGATCAAAAATTGCACTTGTGTTTCCTTTGTATTTTAGAGTAATTAAAATTTTCTTTTCAATTCCCTGACCTACAATTTCATAGCCACTAATGTAACCTTCTTTTTTAATGATTTCAACAATTTTTAATTTTTTATTTGAAAAAGGTATGTTAACGCTTTTGTGTTTTCTTTTTGTTGCGTTTTTTATTCTAGTTAACATATCTGCTATTGGATCTGTAATAATAGACATAATCTATCAACTCGCTTTCTTAAGACCTGGTATTTTTCCTTCATGGGCTAATTTTCTAAAACATATACGGCAGATTTCAAATTTTCTTAAAACAGCATGTGGACGACCACATAGTTGACATCTTGTATATGCTCTTGTTGAGAATTTTGCTACTCTAGCAGCTTTGACTTTTAATGATTTTTTTGCCATATATTTCCTTTATTTTTCAACCTTTGCAAATGGAATTCCAATACCTTCTAAAAGTGCTCTTGCTTCTTTGTTGGTTTTAGCTGAAGTTACAATAATTACATCCAAACCTTTAATTTTTCTAATTTTGTCAAATTCAATTTCTGGGAAAATAATTTGCTCTTTTATTCCTAGTGAGTAGTTTCCTCTACCGTCAAAAGCTTTTGGACTAACTCCTCTAAAATCTCTAATCCTTGGCATAGCAATGTTGATTAGTTTATTTAAGAAAATTCACATGTTTTTTGATCTTAGAGTAACTTTACCACCCATTGGCATTCCTTCTCTTAGTTTTCAAGAAGCCAAAGATTTTTTAGCAACAGTTTGATAAGGTTTTTGTCCTGAAATTAAAGTTAGCTCATTAATAACTTCTTCAATTGCTTTAGCATTTGTTACTTCTTTTCCAGCTGTCATATTCAAAATAACTTTTTCAATTCTAGGTATTTCCATAGACGAAGAGTAATTAAATTGTTTTTGTAAATTTGACTTTACTTCTTTTAAATATTTTTCTTTTAAAATCACAACTAAATTACCTTTCCTGTTTTTCTAGCAATTCTAACTTTTTTGTCTTTTCTTTTTTCATAAGAAATTTTGCTAGCAATTCCACTTTTATCTTTTGGTCCACTTTTATGAACATAAGCTACATTTGAAATATGAATTGGAGCTTCAAAGTTTTGAATTGAACCCTCTGAATTAGATTGAGAAGGTTTTACATGTTTGGTTACAACATTTACACCTTTGACTTGAACTCTTTGCTGTTTTGGTAAAACTTTTAAAATTGTTCCTTTTGTTCCTTTGTATGAACCGGCAATAACAATAACTTCATCATTTTTTCTTAATTTTGTTTTCATAATTATCTTCCTACAACACCTCAGGAGCTAAAGAAACGATTTTTAAATATCCTTTTTCTCTTAACTCTCTTGCAACAGGACCAAAAACCCTTGTTCCTCTTGGACTTTTATCTTCTTTAATTATTACCACAGCGTTGTCATCAAAAGAAACATGTTGACCATTTTCTCTTTTAATTCCATATTTTGTTCTTACAATTACCGCTTTAACTACTTGACCTTTTTTAACAATTCCATTTGGAATAGCTTTTTTAACAGAACAAACAACAACATCACCAATATTTGAACTTTTTTTAACTGATCCACCTAAGTTTCTAATAATTCCAACTTCTTTAGCCCCTGAGTTATCTGCAACTTTGGCAACTGATAATTCTTGTAACATACTAATTACCTTCCTTTGCAAGTTCAATAATTTTGTCTAGTCTAAATTTTTTGGTCTTAGAAATTGGTCTTGTTTCAATAATTTTGACAATGTCACCAATTTTAGCTTTGTTTTGTTCATCATGAGCTGCAAATCTCTTTGTTTTTTTGAATCTTTTTGAGTAAATTGGGTGTTTTTTATAAATATCAACTGCAACAATAATAGTCTTGTCATTAACTGAAGAAACAACAGATCCAACTAGTGCTTTTCTTGTATTGATTCTTTCCATTATTGTGCTCCTCTATTTTTTTGACTTAGTGCTGTTAAGACTTTAGCAATGTCTTGTCTTACCATTTTAATTTTGTGTGTTTGATCTAATTGTCCTGTTGAGTTTTGAAATCTTAAAGTAAATAATTCAGCTTTTAGATCATTTACCATTTGTTCTAATTCAGCAACTGGTTTAACATTTATATCTTTAAATTTCATCTTAAATTACCTCTTCTTTAGGGCTGGCCTCAACAATTCTTCATTTAACAGGTAATTTGTGTCCAGCTAATCTTAGAGCATCTTTGGCAACTTCAGGTTTTATTCCAGAAACTTCAAACATCATTGTTTGTCTTTTAACTACTGAATATCATTTTTCAGGAGAACCTTTTCCTGAACCCATTCTTACTCCAATTGGTTTTGATGTTTTAGATAAGTGAGGGAAGATTCTAATAATAACTTGTCCTTCACGACCCATTCTTCTTGTAGCTGCAATCCTTGCTGATTCAATTTGTCGTGCTGTAATTCATGCACTTGTTGTAGCTTGAAGACCATATTCACCAAAAGAAACTTTGTTACCTTTAAAGGCATCTTTTTTATCGTGTCTAATTCTAAACATTTTTCTATGTTTAGTTCTTTTTGGTTGAAGCATTATTGTTTACCTCCGTCTAAAATTTCCCCTAGTGAAACTCAAACTTTAATTCCAATTGCTCCATAAGTAGTTCTAGCAGTAGCTTGTGCATAGTCAACTTTTTGTCTTAGGGTATGAAGTTTCATCTCACCCTCAGTGTAACCTTCTGTTCTAGCCATATCAACTCCATTTAAACGTCCTGATACAGCAGTTTTAATTCCTTTAGCCCCTGCTTTTAGAGAATTTCTAATTGCAAATTTTTGAGCAATTCTAAATGGTTTACGATTTTCCAAATCAACTGCAATTTGTTCAGCTAACAAACGTGCATTTAATTCAGGTTGGTCAATGTTAATTACATCAATTTTGATGTCTTTGTTTTTTTGTCTTAAAAATTTTTGTAAAGATGCAGTTAATGTTTGGATGTTTTTACCTTCTTGTCCTAACATAGCACCTCTTTTGGCACTATGAACTCCAACGAAAACTCTTCCTTTTTGATCTCTTTTAATTTCAACTTTTCCAATTAAGTATTGTCTAACTAGTTTTTCAAAAAACTGGTGAATTTTTTGGTCTTCTAATAAAAATTTACTAAAGTCTTTTTTCTCTGCATATCAAATAGCATTGTGTTGCTTTGTAATTCCGTATCTAAAACCATTTGGATTGACTTTTTGTCCCATTAATTTCTCCTATCTTTCGCTTACCATTACTGATAAATGTGATGTTCTTTTTAAAATTCTAGTTGCTCTACCTTGTGAGTGAGGTTGAAATCTTTTTAGAGTTGGTCCTTCATTAACCATAACATTTGAAACATAAAGTTTTGAAGCATCAAGTCCATGATTGTTAACAGCATTTGAAATAGCTGAGTTTAAAATTTTTAGAAAAATTGGCGCTGATTTTTTATTAGTGTTTTTTAAAATTGAAATAGCATTTGCAGTTGATTGGTGTCTAAATAAATTTGCCACTAATGAAGCTTTTTTTGAACTTACTCTAACTGTTTTTAATAGTGCTCTTACTTCCATTATTTTTTCTTCCTTTTATCTTCACCATGACCACCAAAAGTTCTTGTAGGTGCAAATTCACCTAATTTGTGACCTACCATGTCATCAGTTACAAAAACATCTATAAAATTTTTACCATTATGAACTTGGAAAGTTAAATTAACAAAATCTGGAAATATTGTTGATCTTCTTGACCATGTTTTAATTGGTTTTCTACTTTTTGATTCAATTGCTTTTTCAACTTTTTTAAGCAAATGTTCATCTGCAAAAGGCCCTTTTTTTAACGATCTAGCCATTATTTACTTTCCTTTCTTCTTCTTATAATTAATTTAGTAGATGATTTTTTGTTATCTCTTGTTTTAACACCCAAGGCTTTTTTACCTCAAGGAGTTAAAGGAGCTTTACGACCAATTGGTTGTTTACCTTCTCCTCCACCATGTGGGTGGTCAATTGGGTTCATAACTGATCCTCTAACTGTTGGTCTTATACCTTTGTGTCTATTTCTTCCAGCTTTACCAATGTTAACTAGTGAGTGCTCTTCATTTCCAACGATTCCAATTGTAGCTCTACATTTTGCAAAAACTTTTCTAACCTCTCCTGATTTAAGTCTTATCAAAACATATTTTCCTGATTCTTCTTTACCTAAAATTTGAGCATATGAACCAGCTGATCTTGCTAGAATTCCTCCACCTTTTGGTTGAAGCTCAATGTTGTGAATGTTTGTTCCTTCAGGAATGTTAGCTAGTTCAAGGCTATTTCCCACAATAATATCAACATTTTCTCCTGAGACAATTCTTTGTCCGACTTTGATTCCTTTAGGAGATAAAATATATCTTTTTTCTCCATCTAAATAAGTAACTAAAGAAATGTTTGCTGATCTATTTGGATCATATTCAATTGTTTTTACAATTGCTTCAATGTTGTCTTTATTTCTTTTGAAGTCAACTAAACGGTAAAATCTTTTTTCTCTTCCACCTTTGTGTCTAGTTGTAATTACACCACGGTTGTTTCGCCCTGAATTTTTCTTTAAGATTTTCATCAATGATTTTTCAGGAGCATGGCCAGTTAAATTTGTCTTATAGTCAAGAATAGACATATTTCTAGTACCGTTGGTAGTAGGGTTTAATTTTCTAATTGCCATTGTTTTCCTTTCTGATTAAAAATAGTTTGGCGTTTTGTCTTTTAATCATTTTTTCTAAATAAGTTTTTTACTTACTTATCTGCAACTTTTCTAACTCTAATTTTTGGAGTTGAAGCACTTGTATTTGCTTTAGTTGATTTAATATTTTTTGCAGCTATTTTTTCTGCTGCTCTTTTTTCAGCATCGCTAGCTTTTTTAGTTTTAGCACTTTCAGCTTCAACTTCTTTAGTTTTTAGCTCTTGCTCAACGCTAGGATCTTGAGGAAATAGATTGATTGAATTTCCTTGTGCCAAATAAACATAGGCTTTTTTAACAGAGTTGGTAAATCCATTGAATCTTCCTACTCTTTTAGGTTTTTTATCAATGTTAATAATGCTTACTTTTTCAACTTTAACATTGAAGATAAATTCAACTGCTTTTTTAATTTCAATCTTATGAGTTTTTGGTGAAACTGCAAAGGTGTAAATTCCTTTTTCCATTAAACCATAAGTTTTTTCAGTTAGAATTGGATATTTAATAACTTCACTTAATAACATTATTTAATCAACCCTTCTAAATATTTAATATTTTCATTTGATAAAATCAATAAATCAGCTGCTACTAGATCTTCAATCATTAATGAGGTAACTTTGGTAACTTTTACATTTTTTAAGTTTCTAGCACTTAAGAAAATGTTTTTATCATCACTGACTAGTAATATTCTTTTTAAATTACTTGCATTGATTTTTCTAAGTTCTTCAACTAAGTCTTTAGTAGAAGGTTTTTCTAGTGAAAATGTTTTTAATAAAACTGAATTTGATTTTGCAAGAGCAAAAAGTGATGCCATTAGAGCGTTTAATCTTACTTTTTTGTTGATTGAAATTTTATAATTTCTATTAACACTTGGTCCAAAGGCTCTACCACCACCTACAAAAATAGGATTTCTTAGAGAACCAGCTCTAGCTTTACCTGTACCTTTTTGTTTTCAAGGTTTTTTACCTGTACCTGAAACTTCAGCTCTATTTTTTACTTTATGAGTACCTTGTCTTCTAGAAGCTCTTTCTGACAAAATACAATCAAAAATAGCTTGGTCATAGTTTTTTTCAAATTCAAATATTTTAGAATTTAATTCTTTAATATTGCTAAAGTCAGCTTTTTGAACATCCTTGCTTGAGCTTTCTCTTTTGATTGAAACTTTTTCAACATTTACTTTTTCTACTTTTTCAGTTTTTTCAACATTGATTTTTTCAGCTTTAGCACTTGTTTTAACACTAGCTTTTTTTGGTGTACTTTCAGCTTTGTCACTTACTTTTGTTTTAGGAGTTTTAGCTTTAAGAGCTGTTTTATCAGAAGTTTTTTCTTTAGTAGCTTTTGTTATTTTTGGAGCTTTTTCTTCTGTGCTTTTAGTTTTAGTTGTTTTTTTAACTTCAACCATGACTATTCTCCTTTTCCTTCTTGTTCTTCTTTAGCTTTTTCGATTAAGCTTTCCATTTCTTCAATTGACATATCATTTTTTAAGTTGATATTGTATTTTTTAGAAATTTCAAATAAGTGGTTTTTCTTTGCAACAATTTCCAAATCAACAAGTTTAACAGCTTCTTTAGATGGAATTTTTTTTGCACATTCTTTGATAACAACAAATCCTTTTTTAGGTCCAGGAACAGCTCCTTTAACTAATAGAATATTATTTTTAACATCAGTCATAATAACTTCTAGATTTTGAATTGTAACTTGTTCATGTCCAAGATGACCTGGCATTGTCATACCTTTAACAACTTTGTTTCCTGAAATATCTCCAAGAGAACCAGTTTGTCTAACAGGTTTGCTTCCTCCACCTCCACCGTGAGATTTTGGACCTATTTTTTGATTATGTCTTTTAATGGTTCCGGCAAATCCTTTACCTTTTGAAATACCAGTTACATCAACAAATTCTCCTGGAGTAAATATAGATACATCAACGTTTGATCCTAGTTCAAAACCTTGCATATCTCTAATTTCTTTTACAAATCTTTTTGGTGTAGTGTTTGCTTTTGCAAAATGCCCGATTTCAGGCTTTCTTTGTCTTGATTTTTTCTTGTCTTCAAGACTTAATTGGATCGCTTTGTAACCGTTTTTTTCATCGGTTAAAACATTAGAAACAATATTTGGTTTAACTTCAATTAGAGTAACTGGAATAACAATTCCATTGTCACTGAAAATTTGGGTCATACCAACTTTTCGTCCTAAAATTCCTTTCATAGTTTTCTCCTTAATAATAAATAGTTAATTTTAATAGGAATTTTTAAGCTCTTAAATTAATAATAAGACTTAAAAATTCATTAAATTTTGTCTTAGCAGTTTTATTAATTAATAATGACTACTTAACTTTAAATTCAACTTCAACACCAGCTGGCATTTCTGTTCTTTTTAAAATTTCGACAAATTTTGGACCTGGATTATTGAAAACAATAAATCTTTTATATGTTCTTCTTTCGAATTGCTCTCTTGATTTTTTGTTAACGTGAACAGATCTTAAGATTGTAAAAATTTCTCTTTTTGTTGGTAATGGTATTGGTCCACTATAGTCAATTTTTTCTTTTGAAGCTAAAATAAGCACTTTTTTAACAGCATCATCAACTAATTTGTGATCGAAGCTCTTAAATTTCATAGCTAGTTTTTCTTTTTTCATAGATAGTTGTCTCCTTTTGTTCTTAATGAACTAGACTCCTCATAAAAACCTGATAACCACGAACAACTTATTTTGGTGTATCAGCAACCTTATGTCTCAAAGTCAAGTTTCTTATCAATTATATACTAACTTAAAAAAATCCATTGCTTTTTTTTAAGAATTTTTTTAATAAAAAATAAGGAATTTTTTTGGCCTTTTCAAAGACAAAAAATTTCTTAAAATTACTCAAAAGCTCATCATAAATTTACTATTCAAGTTTTTGCTAAAAATTTAATTGCTTAGTAATATTAATGCTTTTTTTAAAAAAAGCTAAAAAATAAAATTGGATAGTTGATCCAATTTCAAAGTTTAAATTAAGCATTTCTTGATTTATAAATATATGATAAAAATACAACCAAAACAGAAGAAGTTATTGAAAAATTAATTAAGTTAAAAGCAATGTATAAACTATAACTTCCTGCAAAATAATTATTTATAAAGAAAAAGAAAGACTTAATTCCATCATATTTTTCAACAATTTCAACTAAGCTAACACTTTTGATGACTCTAAAAAGTTTAAAGTAAAGCAAATTAAACAAAAATGTATTTAAAGTTGAAATGAAAAGGGCTAAAAATATTGTTGTAAAAACTAAAATAGCAAGAATTTCAATTTTTTTCAGTTCATAGTAGTAATTAATGTAATAAAACTTGTTTAAAGTAAATTTAATTTTTTTTAAATGAGACTTTGTTTTAAATAAAATAAAAATGAATTTAAATAAGATATAAAAATTTAAAAACATTCAATTGGTTAACATATTAATAAAATTACCAAGCAAGGAAATATCAGTATAGCCACTTAAAAAGCTGGGGGCTATTAAAAATTTTAAGATCAAGTTTAAAAGAGCAAGACGATATCCAGAAATTGTATAAGTTGCAAAAATGAAAATTACTGAAATGTCAATTTCTAAAAAACCAAAAATTTTCATGTATTTTGAAAAAAATGTAAAAATCAAAACAAGTGAAAAAGTAATTGCTGAAAAAGAAATTCTAAAAATAATTCTATTTCCATAAAAAATATCTTTAGTTGATTGAAAAAGATTATTTTTTTCATTTTCTTTGACTTCTAATTTTTCTTTTTTTTCAGTTAAGTTCTTTAATTTTTTAACTATTCTTTGGTTTGGTAAATCAGAAGACTCGCTTAATAAAGAAAGCTTTGAAATCTTTTTTTCTAGATAGTTTTTATACAAAGAAATATTTTCCATATTTGATCCTAATACATATTCAAAATATTTATAATCAATATTTTATGTAAATATTCTCAAAATATATCAAAATTAATAATTTTTATTTATTGACAAAATATTTCTAGTAAAAAAAGATCCTCTTATTTTTATGGAAATAAAATATGAATTTCAATTTTATTTTTTCATAGTTTTTTCATCAACAAAAACTAAAACTTTCAAAGGCTTTGAAAGTAATAAAAAAAGAACAAAATTAATTGTTTATAAAAAAAATTATTTTAAATTTTGCTAAAAAATTTTGTGATTTTGTTCTAAATATTTTTTAGCAAAAAAAGTAAAAAGATATTTAAACCTTTTATTAAAATTGCCTTTACTTTTTTGTTCTAAAAATAGAGCTTTTTCAACCAATACTTTTTTTGACTCATCTTTAGTTATGAAAGTAACAAAGTATTCTAAATTTTTATAGAGTTTTTGAAAGACAACTTTCTATCAAAATAAGATTATTAATTTGCTTAATTTTTTGAGTCTATCTTTTTAACATAGTCAAATTTTTCCGTCATCTTATTTTTATATTTACTATTAAATAATATAAAGTAAATAAAAAGAAAATTGTAACTAAGCCTAATTTTAAATCATAGTTTTATAGCTTTATAAATTAACAACAACTATTAAAAAAGATAAATTAAATTTAGAAAATAAATATAAAGTTTTTAGTCTAACTTTTTTATAAATCATGATTATTTTTATTCGTTGATTTTTCGATTTATTCAAGCTTAATAATTTCAAATGAAAAAAGTTAATAAAGTAATCTTTGATTTTTATTTTTTTGTAAAAAATTTAACTTAAATTTTCTAAGCTTTTTTAGTCATTTAATCTACTTTAAATCAATTTTGAATAATAAGTTTTTACAAAAAAAGATCACTTGGACTAAATGAGCAATTTTTCTTGTCAAAAAGGTGAAAATCCAATTCATAAACAAGCTTTAGAGGCTTTGAATTAAATTTTCAACTTTGAAAATGATCTATAATTTTTATGTGAATTTTAAGGGGATAAGCGTGGAAAACTTGTGTCAAAAATTCACTAACAAAATGATTTAAATACAAATTTTATGGAGGTAAATTTTGAAAAATTTTGCAAGAACAGTATTAGGGGACATCGACCCGAAACAACTGGGGGTTGTTGATTGTCATGATCACTTAATTAAAAACTATGGTCCAGAAGCTCATGAACATCCAGATTTTATTATGCTCTCACCAAAAGCAGCAATTTTAGAAATGGAGGAATTTGTTGAAAAAGGGGGTAAAACTGTTGTAACAATGGATCCACCTAATGTGGGTAGAGATGTTATAAAAATGTTAGACATAGCTGATGAACTTAAAGGTAAAGCCAACATCATAATGGCTACTGGTTTTCATAAAGCAGCTTTTTATGATAAAGGATCTTCATGATTAGCACTTGCTCCAATTGAGGAAATTACAAAAATGATTGTAGCCGAAATTGAAGAAGGAATGGACATTTATAATTATAGTGGACCTGTTGTTAAAAGATCAAAAGCTAAAGCAGGGATTATTAAATCAGCAACTGGTTATGCTGCAATTGATCGTTTAGAATTAAAATCACTTGAAATTGCAGCACGTTCAAGCATTGAAACAGGAGCGCCAATTTTAGTCCATACCCAGTTAGGAACCATGGCCTATGAAGCTGCTCAACATTTAATTGATTTTGGAGTTAATCCAAGAAAAATTCAGCTTTCACATTTAAATAAAAATCCTGATCCTTACTACTATGAAAAAATTATTAGAGAACTAGGAGTTACTCTATGTTTTGACGGCCCAGATAGAGTTAAATACTACACAGACTCTACACTAGCTTTAAATATTAAACACTTAGTAGATAAGGGTTATCAAAAACATATCACTCTTTCATTAGATGCTGGAAGAATTTTATATCAAAGACACTATGGAATTGAAAAAGGTAAACAAACTTTTGGTTTAGGTTATCTTTTTGATAGATTTATCCCTTTAATGAAAGAGGTTGGTATTTCTCAAGATGCAATTGATGATATCTTGATTAATAACCCTAGAGAAATTTTAACTTTTGATAAACCAGGAAAATTTGATTTATCAAAAGTTAATCCTAGAGTTTTAAAACTAAAAGAAATTTTAAAAGTTGTTTAAAATTTAATTTTTAAATTAAAAACTAAATTATTCAAAAGGAGGAAAAATGACCCAAAAACTTAACAAATCCAAGAAAATAGGTTTTTGAGTTGGTGTTGGAATATTTGTATTAATTAACTTAATTATTATTGCCATTACCTTGGGTATTAGGATGTCCAAAGAAAAACCTGACACCTATGGCGCCGCATCACTTTTCTTACTAAAAAATGTTTATCTAGATAACTTTTTTGGTCAACCAGCTCTATTACTTGGATTTTTGACTTTAATCGGTTATTTAATATTGGGTAGAGGAGCAAGAGACTCGATCGTCGGATCATTAAAAACTATTATTGGAGTTTTACTTTTAAATATTGGTTCAGGTGTTCTAGTATCTATGGCTCGTCCAGTTTTTAATGCTATTTCACAAATAGCTGGATCAAGTGCTAAATCAAGTGCCCAAATTGTTCCACTTGATCCTTACTTTGGACTATCAAGTTCACAAAATTTTTTACAAAATTTTGTAGTTGGAAATAACTATGTTACTTGAGTTTCATATGTATTTATGATTGCTTTTGCAATCAACATAATCTTGATCTTATTAAAAAGATGAACTAATGTTCACTCACTAATGGTAACAGGTCACATTATGTACCAACAATCAGCAATTATCGTTGTTGTTGTTTATGCACTTTTATTTAGAGATGTGCCACTTCTAAGTAATAATGGAGGAGTTAGTGTTGGAACTCAAGTTGGAGTTGTTTTAATCTCTTCTTTACTTCTTGGAGCTTACTGAGGAGTAGGATCAACTGCTACCATTAAAGCAACAGACAAAGTTACTCAAAACGCTGGTTTTGCAGTTGGTCACCAACAAATGCTAGCTATTTCTCTTTCATACAAAATTGGAAAATATTTTGGTAAAGAAGAAGAAACAGCTGAAAATAGAAAACTTCCAAAATACTTGAGTATTTTTGAAGATAACATTTTCACTCAAACAGTACTAATTTCTATTTTATTTATTATCTTAATTTTAGTAATTGTCTTTGCAGGACCTGCAGCTGGAGTAACAGTTGTTAAAAACAATACTTTCCAAAGTATTCCTAATGCAAATCCTGTTATTAACATTGACTTTAAACAGTGAAATGTTTTTTCACAAGCTCACTATGGAGTTAACATTGTTTTTGGTTCTCTAAAAATTGTAGCTGGTTTAGTTGCACTTATGACTGGTGTTAGAATGTTTGTTACTGAATTGCAACAAGCCTTTCAAGGGGTAAGTGAAAAAATTATTCCTAACTCAGTTGTAGCAGTGGATGTAGCTGCAACTTATGGATTTTCAGTAAACTCAGTTACTTACGGATTTTTAGCAGGAACAATAGCTCAATTTATTGGAGTAGGTCTTGTTATTGGACTAAGTCAAATACCTGGATTACCTATTTTTATTCCTATTCCACTATTTATAACTCTATTTTTCAACTCAGGGTCACTAGGAGTTTTTGCAAATGCCTCAGGAGGATATAAAGCAGCAATTATTGTTCCTGCCATTGTTGGTTTTCTAGAAATTATTGTTATTGCCTTTGGAACAGCTGCTCTAAGTAATGCCTTTGCAGCTACAAACACTCAAGGTATAAACCCAGTTTCAATAGGATACAACGGAATGGCTGACTGAAACCTATTTTATGGACTTCTATACATTCTAGGTGGATACAACGTTTATGCAGGATACATCTTTGCAATAAGCTTTATTTTTGGACTATTATTCTTTGGTCAAATAGTTGACTCAGGAAGACAAAGTCAAAAAACATTTTTCCAAAAACTTCTAAAACTTAATCCAGAATTAATACAACAAAATAGTTAATTAAAATTTAAATAAGCAAAATAAACACTAAAATGAATTAAAATGTCTCAACAATTAAAAATTATTGCAGCTTGTGGAAATGGTATGGGCACAAGCATGATCATCAAATTAAAAGTAGAAAAAATTGCTAAAAAACTTGGCTTAAATGCTAAAGTTGAAGCTTTAAGTATGGGACAAGCAAAAGGGATGACTTCTCAAGCTGATATTATTATTAGCTCAATTCATCTTATGAATGAATTTGCTACTAATCAAAAAGCAAAAATTGTTGGGGTTGTAAATTTAATGAGCGAAGATGAAATTGAAAATGCCCTAAGAAAGGCTTTGAATCCTTAATGTCAAAAATTAATTTATTAGAAAACCTAAAGAAAAATGACTCAATTACTTTAAACGTTGAAGTTTCTTCTTGACAAGAGGCTATATATGAAGGGTGCAGAGTCTTAATTGAAAAAAAATTAATTACAAAAGACTACTACAATGCCATTATTGAAAGTACTTTAAAAAATGGTCCTTACTATATTATCTCTGATAATTTAGCTATGCCTCATGCACAAATGAATCGCGGTGTTTTTGACAATTGCTTTTCTTTGGTAACTTTAAAAAAACCAATCTTTTTTGAAGGTGATTCTCGGCCTGTTAGAATTTTAATTACTCTAGCTGCAACCTCAGCTGAAATTCATACCTCAGAGGCTCTTCCGCGAATTGTTGCTATCTTTGAAGATCCAGCAAATATTGAAAAAATCATGAATGCCCAAAACAAAGAAGAAATTATAGATTTAATTTCAAAGATTGATTTTACAAAATATATTTTTTAAAAAAGGAATAAAAATGAATAAAAGACCAATGCTTCAAATTGCCTTGGACAATTTAACTATTGAAAGTGCCATTGAAGATGCCAAAAAAGCTAGTAAATACTTAGATGTTATTGAAGTAGGAACAATTTTAATTTCCTCTGAAGGAAAAAAAGCAATCAAAGAAATTGTCAAAGCTTTTCCTGACAAAATTATAGTAGCTGATGGAAAAGTAGCTGATGCTGGAAAGATTTTTGGACAGATGTTTTTTTCTCAAGGAGCTCATTTTACAACTGCTATTTGTGCAGCTGAAGTTGAGACAATGGCCCAACTTTTAGCAGTTGCCAAAGAATATGATCCTAATAATGATGTTCAAATCGAACTAACTAGCAACTTTAGTTGAGATCAAGCTAAGTCTTGGGCTCAAAGAGGAATCAAACAAGCTGTTTGACATCGCTCTCGAGATGCTCAAGCAGCTGGAGCTAAATGGTCTAAAAACGATCTTGATTCAATCAAAAAGCTAATTGATTTAGGTTTTAAAGTAACTGTTACTGGTGGAATTGAAGTTGATGACATTAAATTTTTTAAAGACCTTCCAATCTATATTTTTATAGCAGGAAGAAGCATTAGAGATGCTAAAAACCCAGAGCAAGCTGCAAAGGATTTTCAAGATGAAATTAGAAAATACTGACCTTAATAAGCCTCTTGTAGGAATTTACGAAAAGGCCCTTAACAATAAATTTTCTTTTGAAGAAAAAATCATAATTGCAAAAGAAGCTGGATTTGATTTTATCGAATTTAGCGTTGATGAAAGTGACGAAAAACTTGCTCGGCTTGATTGAGATGAAAAAACAATTGCCCAAATTCGCGCTCTTCTTACAAAACATGATTTTTCATTTAACTCAATGACTCTAAGTGCTCATCGACGTTTTCCTTTTGGTTCAAAAGATGAGCAAAACGTAAAACGAGCCAATGAAATTATGTTAAAAGCTATTGTTCTAGCTAGAAAATTGGGAATAAGAACTATTCAACTAGCTGGCTATGATGTTTATTATGAACAAGGTGATGAGCAAAGTAAAAAAAGATTTATTGAAGGAATCAAAAATGCGACTTTACTTGCTCAAAAATACTCAGTTATGCTTGCTTTTGAAACAATGGATACTTTGTTTATGTCAACTATTTCAAGAGCCCTTTATTATGTTAATAAAATAGACTCACCATTTTTGAATATCTACCCTGATCTAGGAAATTTATTTCAGTTTACTAAAGAATATGAAAATGAAATTATGCTTGGGGCAAAAAAAATAGTAGCCTTTCACTTTAAAGAAACTCTTCCTGGAGTTTTTAGAAACCTTTGATGAGGTGAGGGAAATGTTGATTTTGTATCAATGCTTAAAGTTATTAAAAAAGCAAATTTAAAAGTTCCTTTTTTATTAGAAATGTGATCTAAAAACCAACCAAATGAAACAATGGAGCAAAATAAAAAACTATTAAAAGATTCACTAGATTTTTTTAATAAAAAATGAAAAGAGGCTTGTAGTTGTGAATAAAAAATATGACTTAGATGAAATTGAAAAATTAAAGCAAAGTGTCTATGATGCAAACATGCTTTTGCACAAATATAAATTAGCCATTCACACTTGAGGAAATGTCTCAGGAATTACCAAAGACCGCCGCTTTATGGTAATCAAGCCTTCAGGGCTTTCATATGAAGCCATGAAGGCTAGTGACATGGTTATTGTTGATTTAGACAACAATGTTATTGATAGTGAGCTTAATCCTTCTTCAGATACTCCAACTCACACTCTTTTGTATAAAGCAAGCTATCAAATTCAAGCAATAGTACACACTCATTCACCTAATGCAGTAGCTTTTGCTCAAGCCGGAAAAGATATTCCTTGCTATGGAACCACTCATGCAGATAATTTCTATGGATCAGTTCCTTGTACTAGAGATTTAAGTGTTGAAGAAATTAATGGAGAATATGAACACAACACAGGGCTTGTAATAATTGAAAACTTTAAAAATAACAATCGCGATTTTAAAGCTACAAGTGCAGTTTTAGTCAAAGAACATGGTCCTTTTGTTTGATCAACAAAAAATCCAATTGATGCAGTTAATTTAGCCCTTACTCTAGAGGAAATTGCTAAAATGGCAATCAAAACAATTATTATTAATCCTAATGCTTTACATGCAAAACAAGAGCTTCAAGACAAGCACTATCTACGTAAACACGGTAAAAATGCCTACTATGGCCAAAGACCAAAAAAATAGTTAGTTCCTATTTTTTTTACTTAAAATGTCAACTTTTTTTCAAAGTAAAAGTTGACATTTTTTATGTTTTTAAAAATGATAAAAAGGCTCTTAAAAAATATAAAAACTTTTCTAATAAAATAAAGCTATAAATAAAAACATCTTATTTAAATCATAGTGTTTATAAACAACTAAAAACGAAGCTGTCAAAGAAAAAAAGTTAATCTGATTTTTGCCATATTTTAAAAACCAAATTTGACAAATAATGAAAGTCAATATTTGTCAATTTAATATTGCAAAATTATTAACATTATTTCAATGAGTAAAGTTAAAAATTTACTTGATAATCAAGTTGATAATCAAGTAAAAAAATAGTTCTTTTAAATATCAAAAAGAAGTACTTAAATGATTAAAATGTTTTGAAATTATGTTCATTGATAAAACAATAAAAACATCTCAACAAAACTGAGATGTTTAAGTGTTTTTTAATAATTTTTTTCATTGTAATTTAAGCACTTTAAAATAGTAAAAAATTAATTGATTTAAACATGAAAAAAGCAAAAGTTTTTTATGCTTTTCCAGCAACAACAATTGTGTTTGAAAAAGGAGTTAATTCACCAACTCTAACATAAAGTACAACATCATTTTGGCTAGAAAGATATTTAAATTCTTCAAAGTTATTACTTAGAGAAATTGGAAGTTTACTAGAAATTAAATATGCTAAATAATCATAGTTATGTTCTTTAATTTCATTAGATAAAACTAATGCTTTGATATGAAGATTTTCAATAATCAAAAACATAAGTTGTTTAAAACTAGGAACATTAGCAATAAGGGAAAGATCTAGGATATTAGCTCCCACGGGAATAGGAAAATAAGGATCGCAAACAACTATTTTTTGATTGGTTTGTATTCTAGATAATGTCTCATTTAATGTTGTATTTATTATTTGAAAATCTTGATTGTACATAACTTAAATTATAGTTGTTTTTTGCACTTTAATTTTTTTTAATTTTGCTATTAAGCTTGATTTATATCGTTGTAACTTTTGGTTCTTCTTTCCAATAAATCTTTTCTAGTTTGAGGCATAGCAAGAGCTTCTAAAATCGGAGTAGCAGCTACTTGATTTTTAATTAGACCAAGAGCTATTCCTGATTGACCTTGTTTAAGACGAAGCACTGCATGTTTTCCTAAAATAGTAGCGTTAATTCTTTCTCTAGCTGAGGGATATCCTCCTCTTTGGATGTGAGCTAAAACAACAGCTTTAGTTGTTATGTTTGTAAGCTCTTCAATTTGCTTTGCAACTTGTTGAAGATCTTTAAAAACAAACTCACTTACTGTTATAATCACACTTCTTTTATTAGGTTTTTCAAATTGTTTTTTAACAATTTTAGCCATTTCTTCAACGCTAAGTTTATAGTCATTTGAAACAATGATTTCACTTCCTGTTGCCATTCCTGAATAAAGAGCTAAATCACTTGCTCCATGGCCCATTACTTCAACCATAATACATCTTTTATGACTTGAGGCTGTGTCCCTAATTTTATCAACAGCTTCAACTATAGTATTTAAAGCTGTATCGTAGCCAATTGTAAAATCACTTGAGGTTATGTCATTGTCTATTGTTCCTGGAAGAGCAATTGTTTTAATGCCCATTTCATGAAGTTTTTGAGCTCCTTTATATGAACCATCTCCTCCAATTACAACAAGAGCTTCAATGCCTAATTTTAAAAGATTTTCTTTAGCTACTTGACGATATTTTTCTTGAGCAAATTCAACAAATCTAGCTGAGAAGATAAATGTTCCACCCTTGTTTATGTAAGAATCTTCATCAATTCCTTCTGAGGGTTTTATTCACCCATTATATAAACCTAAAAAACCTTCATAAACAAGATATGTTTCAATGTCATATAATCTTGCGGTTTTAATAATTGCCCTGATGGCATTGTTCATTCCAGGAGAGTCTCCTCCTGAGGTTAAAATTGCTATTTTTTTAATCATAAAGACCCCTTTTTATTTTTTATTTGATATTTTTGTAAAGCTCTTTAACTTCTTGTTCTCTTTCGCATTCTAGAGCTTTTTGAGCTAGCTCTTTCATTTGTTGATATGAAAGTCTAGAAATTAACTCTCTTGATTGTAAAACATTTGAAGCTGACATTGAAAATTCATCAAGACCTAGTCCTAAAAGAACTGGAATAGCCTCAGGATTTCCTGCCATCTCTCCACACATACCAACTCATTTTCCGTGTTTGTGCCCTCCATCAATTGTTAGTTTAATTAACTTTAAAATTGAAGGATTTAAAGGTTGATATAAATATGAAATTTTTTCATTCATCCTATCAGCTGCCATTGAATATTGAATTAAATCATTGGTACCAATTGAAAGAAAATCTGCATATTTTGAAAATTTATCACTAAGCACTGCAGCAGCTGGAGTTTCAATCATTAAACCTAGTTCAATATCTTCTCTTTTTCCAATTTCTTGCTTTTCATCTTTTAAAAGTTGATATTCTTTTTCAAACATTTCTTTGGCTTTTAAAAATTCATCAACGTTGGTAATCATTGGAAACATCACACCTACTTTTCCAAAGAAACTAGCTCTAATTATGGCTCTAATTTGATCTTTAAAAATTTGTTCATGCTCTAGTGTAAAACGAATTGCTCGATATCCTAAAAATGGATTTAACTCTTTTGGAAAAGCAAAGTAATTTAGAGTTTTATCTCCACCTATGTCTAAAGTTCTAATTATGGTTTTTTTATTTTTATCTTTGAAAGCTTTTATAGTCTTTGCATATTCTTGAAACTGCTCTTCTTCAGAAGGTCAGTTGGAATTATCCATATATAAAAATTCACTTCTAAAAAGACCAACTGCTTCAGCGTCATTTTCGATGACATCTTCCATGTCTTTTGGTGAGCCAATATTAGCTGCAATTTCAACTTTGTGACCATCTTTTGTAAGAGAGGGTTTGTTTTTGAAATTTTGTAAAATTTTTAAAAACTCCTGGTGCTTTAAAAGTTTTTCTTCATAGATTTTTAGAGTTTTTTGATCAGGGTTAATAACAACACTTTCACCCATTCCATCAATTGCTAAAATGTCACCATCTTTGGTCATTTCTAAAATGTTTTTTAGACCAACAACTGAAGGGATATTTAAAGACCTTGCCATAATAGCACTATGACTAGTTGCTCCTCCAATATTAGTTGCAAATCCCTTAACATATTTTTTGTTTAATTGCACTGTTTGTGAAGGAGTTAAATCATGAGCTACAATAATAACTTCCTGGTTAATTTTAGAAAGATCCAAAATTTCTTTACCCGCTAGTGAATAAAGCATTTTCTTTTTGATGTCTTTAATATCAGAGGCTCTTTCTCTCATATATTCATCATCCATAGATTCAAAAAGCTCACTATATCTTTGATAAACCTCATCAACAGCTTGCATTGCACTTTTATTATTTTTGATAAGATCAATAATTTCCTCTTGCATAACAGGATCACTTGCAATATCTTGATGAGCTTGAAAAATAGCTGCCTCTTCTGGTTTTGAAATTAACAGTTTTTTTTCAATTTCTTTAAGCTCATTTAAAATTTTTTCACAAGTTTTTTTAAAGTTTTCTGTTTCTTTTTCAACACCTAATGAGTTTTTTGGAATTTCAATTTCATCTTCTAGAATTCTAAAAACTTTAGCAATTGCAATTCCTCTTGATGCTCCAATTCCTTTTAGTTCCATATTTTTTCTCCCATATAAATTTATTTAAAAAAGATTGCATCATTGTGCAATCTTTTTCCTAGTTTTAATTAGATAATTTTATTATCAACCATAACTGCTTTGATGGCGTTGATTGCCTCTTTTTCATCTTCTCCATCAGCTTTAACTTCAATTTCAGCTCCCTCTTTAACACCTAGAGCCATAATATTCATAATAGACTTTAAATTTGCTTGTCTGTCTTTGTAAAGTAAGCTAATGTTTGATTTGTATTTAGAAGCTTCTTTTGTAAGTAATGAAGCAGGTCTTGCATGCAAACCAATTGGATCAATAATTTTTGCTTTGAATTGTTCCATTTTTTCTCCTAATTTTAATATAACAAATTGTTTTTATTGTGATAAAGCAATAAAATATCAATAACTTTTATTCTATCACAATATAACTTTTTAATTAATTTTATTAAACTAAAAGGTTGTATCTACCATTGTATAGATATCTTATATCTTCAAGAATTGTTTTTATGTTTTTAAAAGATAATTTAACAGTATTGTCTAAAAACTGATCTATAACTAAGTCAATGTCATATTTGACAAGGGTTCTATTTTGAATGTTAGTTTCATTGTCAATTTTTAAGACTTTTAACAATTCTAAAAATTGATTATTAGCTGTTTTAATAGCATTATATTTTACATCAGTAGTTGAGGCAAAAACTTTGTTAAATTCCCTCATATACTTGTTGTATTCAAATTTATCAGCAAAATCTTTAATTGCATCTAAAAGCTCATCAAATATGTTGTAAAAGGCATGAGAGTGAGTGTGAATTTGACTATTTGGATTTAAGTTTGCATTAAAATCATGTCTGTGGTCATCGTCATCATGGTCATCATCATGTTTGTCATCATGATCTTTTGAGTCTTCATATAAATTAGCATTATAGAATTTAAAAACTTTTTGTAATGTATTTTGAATTTGAATATCTGCTACTTGAGTATTTGAATTTAATGAATTTGAAATTTGGTTAAGTGCATTTATTCCTGTTTTTTCATCATCACGTAAATTTTGCAAGAACTGTTTGCTAAGTTCTTCAAATTCATTTAAAAGTGAAATAACTCTTGTAGAGTAATCTAAGTTTTGATTTGTTTGTCTAGTTACATTAACTACAAAAAAGTCATTATAAAATCTTCTTATGTTTGGCAAATTAACATCTGTGCTATTTGCATTATTATCTATGAACTCTTTTAGGCTTGTTTTTAAGTTAGAATAAAGAGTTTTTAAATCATAGCGAATTGTGTTAGTTTTATTTTGGTTATCTAAGTTTTTGTTTGCTAAAGTTGCATAAACTTTATCAAGTGAATTGACTCATGGATAATTTGTTGATCCACTAAATTGCACTGGTAAATGACTTCTTAAAAGATTAACTTGATTATTGAAAGCTTGAATTCTTTCAATTACTAAAGAATTTCTACTAGTTGTATTTAAAGTTTGTGGATTTATTGGACTTGGATTATTTGGATTTGGTCCACTTGTATTTGATCCATTTGTATTTGGAGTTGATTGATTTGTTTGATTTTGGTTTGAGTTTGTATTTTGATTTGGGTTTGTGTTTTGGTTTGGGTTTGCGTTTTGATTTGGGTTTGCATTTTGGTTTTGTGGACTTATAGGAGCTATTGGAGTTATTGGAGTTATTGGTAATGCTTGAGATAGTCCTGTATTTGTTGATTGTGAATTAGTATTTGAACCACTATCAACAGAAGATGCAGAATTCCCTTGCTCACCGCTAGGTGTTGTAGCATTTGGAGATGTAACATTTGTTCCAGCACCTAGATTTGGTCTAGCGGTTATTAAATTACAAGAAACAGCCGCTAATGGCATAAAAACTGATGTAGTTGCTAGTGTCAAAAGTAAAAACTTTTTCCTGTTTAATTTTTTATTAATTATCATAAATATTCATTGTCTTTCTACATTTTTAAAATTAATTTTAATTTTACTTAAATTTTACCCTAAAAAGTGATTTAATTTCTATTTTGCCAAAAAGTCCCTTCAATTATATGAATAAGATGAGTTTTTATTTAGTGAGACAAACTTTAAGCGAAGTTCAACTTGACTTTCTTTTATTTTAAAATATGTATTATCCTCGAAAAGATCAAGCTGAATTGCAAAGGGTCCATAAATACTTGGATCAAAAATATTAAAAAGATTAACTGGATGAAAATGATCTCCATGGGGATTTTTTAAAATAGTTGAAATAATAAAATTTCTTTTCACAAACAAATTAGCTTGAGATTGACTAAAAAGATGATTTTTTTCTTTAATTTGTTCAATTATTTTTTTTCTTTGTTCTTCATTGGCTTTAATTTGATATTGAACATTCAAAACTCTATGTGTTTTGATTGAATTAAAATCAACAACTCCTCTAAGAGAATTTGGAAAAACAACTTTTAATTCATTTTGCATTGGTGAACATGAAACAAAGAAAATACTTAAAAGCAAAATTCAAAAAACACTAATTAACTTTTTTTTCATGATTATTACCTCAACTAAAAATTTTTGGCAAGTTGTTTAAATTATCTTTTACAAAATCTAAAACATCAGGATCCTTCGAGTTTCTTTTAATAAAATTTTGAATCCAAATATTTTGATTATACTGATCATTATATTTTTTAAAATCAAAACCTTTGAAGCCTCCATATTTAATTATCTTTGATTTATTTTTTTTATTTAAAAGAGAATTACCATTAGCATCTAAAAAATCAATATTAATTAAAATAATTCCACTTTCATTTTCATCATATCCTCTATAAGAAATTTTAACTTTTTCAATTCCACTTTCAAAGTTATTTTCTTTATTGCCTATCAAAAACAAAAAAATATCTTTTGCTAAATAAGTTTCTAAATAATCAAGTATCTCTGGGTTTTTTTCAATTTCAATTACATCAATTTCTTTTTTAGTTTTATTAAAAAATGGAAGTATTCTTTCTTTTAATTTTATATCTTGTAAATTTAGTAAATTTAAGATATTTTTTTCAAAAAAGCTATTTGCATCCAAGCCTAACGGAAGTTGTACTTTTTGGTTTTGTAAATCAAAATAACTTTCATTAGATCAAGTTCAATCATCTACTTTTGTTGTTAGTAAATCTAACTTGTCATCACTAGGTTTATAACCTTTAAAAATGTGTTGATGTAAATTAAAATCAGGTGAATATCATGGATATATTTTTGTCTGACCATTTTTCTTAGTTACTTTAACACTTAACTTTAAAGTTTGTTTTGATTTAAAAATTAAATCATCGTATTTTATTCCACCATTTTGAAGATCTAAAATCTCATATTTGAAATCTTCATTTTTTTTGTGATCTGGAACTTCTAATTTAACTAAATCATTAAAATATTTTTCGAGAAAAAATTTAAAAGCCTTTGAAGTAAAACGATCATATTCAGAGATTGAAACAATAAAATCATCAAAGTTATTAAAGTTAAAAAAGTTGTTTTCCTTAAAAGAAAAAATAGGATTATTTAAATACTCATTAAAAAGTTTTTGTTCATCATTGATATAGAAATCAAAACCAACATGACTAAGACCATTTATTTTCCATTGACTCTTAAAATCATTTAAATAAAATTTAGTTTCTAAGCTTTGTTTTGAAATCAAAGATTTACCATTTTTATCAAGAAGATCAATGTTAAAACTAACGGTTGTTTTATCAAGAGCTTTTATGTTTTTGATTTTAACATCTTCAATTGAAGAACTTAGTTTTGATGTGTCAAAATATTTTAGATAAAGCTTTATTAATCATTGCCAATATTCATGTTGTTCTATTGAGTCATCTTCGGCTCATTGTTCTGATCTAATTTGCTTTGTGGGAATAAGATTTGGCAAAATTTTTTGGAAAATTCCATTTGTTGTTAATTTTTGAATTGTTCCTAAAATTCAATGTAAATCTGGATAAGCTTTTGAAATGATATTTTTTGTTTTAAAATCATTTTCAATATCATTTATAAAATTTTGATTTTCAAATTCATCTCTTTTTACATTTCTATAAAAATAATCATAATTACTTAAACTATTTTTATTTGGATCATTTGAAACTTCATTTAATGATGTATTTACATAGTATTTTTCTATGTTGTTTATATTTGATAAAACATAATCTTTTTCTCTTATTTTTATATGGATTTTTCCATCTTTTAAAAATGTTTTATAACTTTTTATTTCTTGCAAATTTTTGTTTTCAAAAAAAGATGTTTTATTAAAAATTTCCACTAGTTGTTCAAAGTTAAAAACCGTATCAATATCGTCATCAAAATTCAAAATAGATTCTTTTATTAATATTTGATTTTCAGGTAGATCAAGATGAGTTTTTGGACTACATGAAATTATCAACATTCAAGAAAAAGATAATGGAAAAAGTAACTTTTTAAATTTCATATTTTTCCTTTCTTCTATTTTATTTTTGATAAATTTTCTTACTTAATAAAGATATCAAAATAGTTAATAATTCCATCTTCTCTATATGGCAAATCAAATCTATCTTGAACTATTTTTAAGTTTAAAAATTCCATAGATGTAAAACTATTTAAATCAATTGGTTTGGTATAAATTAAGTCTATTTCATTAACTAGTTTAATCAAATCAAAATTTATGTTTTCTCTTTGATAATTTTCAATGATTTCATAAATTTTTTTGTTAATTTCATCATTTGAAAAATTTGAAATCTTTGATTTAAATTTCGAAAATATTTTATTTAACTTTGATTCAGTTTTCAAAAAATCTAAATCAAAATCAAAATATTTTTTAATGCTATTTTTAAAGAATTTTTGAAAGTTTTCAAATCTTGTAAATAAATTTAAATTTTGTTGATTTTGTCATTTTTTGCTATCAAAAAAAATAATAGGATACAAAAGAGAAACTTCATCATTAAAAATTAAATTAGCAAAAAATTCTGATAAGTTGTTTTTTGAATAATTTATATCAATATATTTTGTATAAGAATTTGAATTACTTTTTAGCTCATTTAATGAGTGAATATCGCTAACAAGTTTTAACTCTGGCTTTAGTGATGGATGAATACTTTTAATTAGTTGAATTACTTGATTATATGCAAAATATTTTTCTTGATTTATAGCTTTTTCATAGACAGGAATTTGTCATTCAAAATTTCCTTTTATGTTATTTTGATTAATAAAATTATCTAAAAGATGATTTAAGTTCTTTTTAATTTTTTCAAAGTTTTTAGATTTTAAAATATTGTTTTGATCATCTTTAAAAAGATAAAATTTTTCTCTTTGATCTATTATGTTTTCATTAATGCTTTCTTTTTTTAAAAAACTTGTAAATGAATTTAAATGATAATAAGCATCATAGAGTTTATTGTAATTATTTGTTTGATTATTTTTACCAAAAATAAGCATATTATCATTTGCATATGAATGCCAATAAGTTTTATTTTTTGAAATAAAATTTAAAGCAAAATAATTAATTAAATTACTTAGATTATTTCTAAATTCAAAAGATAAATCATTGTAAAAATAATTTAAATTTAAATCACCATAAATTAATTTTTTAAAATTTTCATTAAAGTTATTGGAAGTAGATTCAGGAATAATTTTTCAAAAAATTTTGTTAATGTTATTGTTTGAATTTCTTAATGAGTTATATGAAATTTTGTATCTTTGATTTTTAATAACATCATTTGCATCAGAAAGATTTAGTGAATCAACATCAAGAGTTGAAAGAAGCGAATTTTTAAATCTATTAAAAGATTGAATTTCATATGCTTTTTGATTTAAAGGACTAATGGTGTAATTTATTTCAACTCTCAAAGGTTTATTTAAATAATCTACTAAATCTAAATCAGAATTAATATCAAAAATTTGTTTTTCAATAGTGTTAGATATAAAAACATAATCACTTAAAAATAAGCTATCATTAAGAGTTTTTCCATAGCTTTGAAGTCCATAATTTAAGGCATCAAATGTGTCATTAATAAAATCAGAAGAAACAGGAGAAAATACTAAATTTTGAATTAGTTCATTTTCAAAAAAACCAGCAAAATCTCATTGGTTTTTTTTGTTAAAAGTAATTGAGTTTTTTTGATTGTCATAATTATTTTTGTCAAAAAGATCTTCATCATTTATTTTGTATAAAGATAACTTGTTTTTTAAGTTTCATTTTCTATTTATTTCGTTATTTTTTAAGCTTATATTCATATCTTTACGAATAGACAAATCACTTAATTTATCTCTCATAAGTGAATAATAAAAATCCATAGCTTTTAATGAATAAGAGCTTAATTTATTTTCATTATTTAAGTAGTTTTTTTCCTTTAAAAAAACCTCTATTTTTTTAGCTTTATTTAAATTATTTTTAAAGTCTTTTGAATTAATAGAACTAGGATTTTCTGAAGTTAACAAAATCACTTTTGAATCATAGCCATTTCCTAAATTAGCACTAGGTATAATTTCATGTTCATCATTGTCATATGTTAGTGTTGAATTATCTTCCATAGTTAAAACAATTGAACTAGCAAGATTCATAATTAATCATTTTTTACTAGGCTTTAATACCCTTGAATTTACATAATCAAATTCTAAAGACTCTGAATATTTATATCTAAACAAAAAAGAGCTTGTTAGTGACTCTACATCATTATCTATATATTTGTCAACACTAGTGGCATGAAAGTTAAAATCACTTGTTGTATTGGCTTGATTTTTATATTCATAAAATATGTATTTGTTTTTAGAATCTATATGATTTTTTGCAGAACAAGAAAAAGTTAAAATTGGCAAAGCAATCATCGATAGAGAGAAAAGCAAAAATCCTTTTTTATTCATTATAGACTCCTTGTTTTTTAACTTGACTTTTATGAATGTTTAATAAAACAATTTTGGTCAAAAATAAAAGAGAGCAAAAAATGATTGTATAAACACTAATGTATAAAGGATTGAATTTTGCAAGTTCAAGAGCATCTTTTAAAACTGATCCTATGTTGTTGGTATTGTTGATGTTATTAACATTTAAAAATACCATTGTAGTTATTGTTAAAAAAATCATTATTAAATTGTCAAATAAAAGCACTAGTGCATCAAAAAAAATTCTTCAAAATAAAACTTTAGTAATTAAGTTAAGTTTTGAATAACCAAGGGCAATCGAAGAGATAAAAAATTCTTCTTGCATTATTTCTTTAGCTTTGTTGTAAGCAATAAAAACAAAGCTAAAAGAGCTAATTATTGAAAAAATTAATAGAGCACTTCAAAAGTTAAAACTAATGAAACTAAAGAGCAAAATAGAAATTAATAAAAATGGTATTGATAAAAAAAATTTATATATTGAAAGGCTTATTTTTGAAAAAGTTTTTTTAAAATACAGAGCTAAAAAAGAGCCTATAAAAATACTTATTATGATTTGAAAAAAATTAACAAATATAGCAAGAATAAAAACTTCAAAAATAGAAATGATTAATCTAGAATAATTGTTTTGTCCAAGTTGATTTGTTCCTAATAAAACTTTTTTATCAAAGCCATCTAAAATTTTTAAAAGACCATAGGCATCATAACTTACACTAACATAATCACTTACTACTTGGTTTGATTGATTTTTAATTTGACTAAAAGTTAAATAAAAATCAGGATTTTGCTCTTTTATTTTTGTCAAAAACAAGCTTTCATCTCCAGGGATAATTTGTCTTTGAATTATAGGTAAAAAGCTAGGAGGTAAATTTTTAGAAAAAATGAAATTTTTGGATATTGGCTCATTAATATTAGGATCAACTAGAAAATAAGAAAATGTTAAAAATAAAAGTAAAAACAAAAATAACAATGAAAAAATTATGTTTGTTTTTTTAGAAAAAAACTCTTTTAAAAAAACAATGAAGCTATTGTTATTAATAAAAAAATAAGATTTAATTTTAAGTAAAAAATTAGAAATTTTTAACATTTGAGCTTTCTACTTTTTACAAAATGTAAAAATAAAATTGTTGTAAAAAATTATAACAAAAAACTAAAGTGCTTAAGCTAATAAAAAATCCTACACTTAGTAGGATTTTAAAACTTATTGAGCGCTTGGTTTAGCTTCTTTTTCTTTTGGGCTATTTGAAGTTACAATAAGTGGTTTTTGAGTTCTTACTCTTTCTTGAGTAAATGGTAAAAGTGCCATGTTTCTAGCTCTTTTAATTGCTCTTGTTAACATTCTTTGTCTTTTTGCTGAAACATCAGTAATTTTTGAAGGTAAGATTTTTCCATGTGAATTAATAAACTTTGATAATAATTCAACATCTTTATAATCGATGTAGTTAATTCCTTGCTCATCTAAAAATGAAACTCTTTTTCTCTTGTTTTTTTTCTTCAATTTATCTTTATTATGATTCATTGTTTATCCTTTTCTAATCTCAATCACTTTCTAGATCTCATTTTTCATTAGATTCACTAGTTTGTTCATCATCTAAAAATGAAGTTTGTGATTGACTTTTTTCATTGCTATAAGAATTTTGATTTTGAATATTATTGGTATTATGATTTTTGTATTCTTTTAATGCATTGTAGTTTATGTTATTTTCTAAAAATGAAGAATTCATTGAGTGATTGCCTTGGATTTTACTTTTTCTTTCTTCAATAATTTGTCTTGATTCTAAAATACTAAAGTTTTCAATGTTAACTTCATAACTTGTGTTTTTATCTTCACTACGAATATAAGATTGAAGGCTTCCTTCAACTGAAACTAGTGTTCCTTTGAATACATTTTTTTTAATAAATTCACTTAGACCTCTTCAAGCAACAACAGGAATATAATCAGTGATGTTTTCACTTCTTTGTGAAGAGAAGTTTCTTCTATCAACTGCTATTGTAAATCTTGAATAAGAAATCCCTGAATTAGTGATGTTATTATATGGATCTCTAGTTATTCTTCCTACTATACATATTCTATTCATCTTAAATACCTATTTTTTGTTTTTATTATCTTGAGAAAATGAAGTGCTTTTTTTGTAAGTAGATTTTGTATTGGCTCTTCTTGGCTCTTCTGTTGAATGAGTTTTTGACTCATCATCTCTTGAGAATTTTCTAGCTACAAAAGGCTTTTTAAAAGTTTTTTTAGGTTTAGCTGGTTTATTAATTCCTTTTTCACTTGTTAAATTAATGATCATATGTCTTCAAAAAGTTTTTGTAATATTAGCTTTTCTAACAAATTCATTAATTTCTTCTTTACCTTGTGAATTAACAATAGCAAGTACATATTGAGCAACTTTAGATTTATTTATTTCATAAGCAAGTTTAGTAAATTCAAGTTTTTCAAATTTTTCAACTCCGCTTTTAAAAGTGCTTTTTAATAATGATTGTGCTTTTTCAATGTTTTCAGCTGGATCAAGCATAATCACAATTTCATATTTATTCAATTTTCCTCCTTGTGGACTATGGGCCTTTTGGCCAAGGTTGATTTATTTTAATTTTTTATCTATTTTTGCTTTTAAAAATTAAAAGAAAATAGCATATCTATAAGATACACTATTTTAACCTAAAAAAACAAAATTAGCTACATTTGGTTTTTTTAAAGCAATCTTTAATTTCAATTCCTTCAATTCTTGGAATGTGCCGTCCACCTTCAAAGCTACTTTGTTGATATTTATCAATGATTTTAACAGCTTTTTCAAGGCTGATTTGTCTTGATCCAAGAGCCAAGACATTTGCATTGTTATGAGCTTTTGCCAAATAAGCATCCTCTTCGCTTGTTACCCTTGCTGCAATGATGCCCTCGTGTCTATTTAGGGCATAACTTATTCCTAACCCCGTTCCACAAATGCCAATACCAAAATCGACTTTATTGTCTTTGTTTTGCATATACTCAGCTAATTTATGTCCATATTCTGAATAAGAAGTTGATTCTTCACTATTGGTTCCTAGATCAATAACTTCATAATTTTGATCTTTATAATGTTTTTTAATTGATTCTTTTAATGAATATCCTGCATGATCACTTGCTATTGCTATTTTTTTCATAAATTTATTTTATACAAGTTTTGAATCTTTAACGAATTTTAATATTTTTATCTATGTCAATTATTTGACTTGGAATACCTGAGCCTTTTCCAAAATCAATAAAGTGCTTTATTTGAGGAAAAATTTTTTTAGCCTCATCCAAAGTTTTAATATTTTCAAAACCAGAAAGATTTGCACTTGTTGTATAAAGGGGCCCTTGTTCAATTAAAAACTTACATAGAGCTTTGTTTTTAGGCATTCTAAAGCCTTGGTCATTAACTATTAAAGTAGTAGCTCCTGGTCAATATTTTTGAGCTTGTTTATTAGCTTTTAAATTTCATTGACTAAAACTTTGAGCTTGAGCTAAAGAGCCAACTAATATAATCATTTTTTTATCAATAGGTCTTTTTTTAATTTCATAAATTTTTTCTAAAATAACATCGCTGACTTTTCCGCCAAGACCTATGAGAGTATCTGTTGTAAAAACAAGCAAATCATCATCATTAATTTTCATAAGTTAATATTATATTAACATTACTAAAGTAACTATAATTAAACTTATTTAATAACCAAAGGATGAATATGTCTTTAGATGATGATTTTTTAAAAGTTGTTGATTTACATGGCCTTGATCAGCAAGATGCTCTTGGTAAAATTATTAATTTACTTTTTGATCTTGAAAACTCTGATGATCAAAAAGTTTTGGTTATTACTGGAAGAGGATATGGTGTTTTAAAACAAACTCTTGAACAAATCCTTGATGAGCAAGATTATTACTATGAAATTCAAAATAATGGAGGAGCTTATTTGATATATGCAAAACATGAAAAAACCTTTGATTTTGATTTAATAGAGGACTATGAATAAAGAGCAAAGGTGAAAGTCTTTTTTTGAAAAAGAAAAAGCTCAAAAATATTTTAAAGATGAGCTTTGACCTTTTTTAGAAAATGAATATAAAAACAAAATCATCTTTCCAAAAAAAGAAGATATTTTTAAAGCTTTTGATTTAGTTGATTTTAATAATTTAAAAGTTGTAATTATTGGCCAGGATCCATATATCAATGAAAATCAAGCCCATGGCTTAGCTTTTTCAACTTTAGATTTTCTCTTGCCTAAATCACTAAAAAATATTTTTATTGAATTAAAAAATAACTATCCAAATGTTGTTTTAAAAAGTGGTAATTTAACCTCTTGAGCTAGCCAAGGTATTTTACTTTTAAATAGAGTTTTAAGTGTTGAAAAAGGCCTTTCATCATCTCACTATAATAGAGGATGAGAAATTTTTACTTTTAATGTAATTGATTACATAAGTAAAAATTTTGAAAATATTATTTTTGTTTTATGAGGCAAAAAAGCCCAAGATCTTAAAAAAGATATTAACTTCAAAAATCACTTTATTTTAGAGTCATCTCATCCATCACCTTTTAGTGCAAATATTTCCTTTTTTGGCTCACAAATTTTTTTAAAAATAAACAAAATACTTGAGCAAATTAATAAAGAAAAAATCAATTGAAATATTGAATAAAAGCTAAGGTTTTTAAGTTAAAAAAATAGCACAACCTTAAGGAATTTTTTAAAGCAAAAAAATAAAAAAAATAAACTCCTTATAAACTGGGACAAAAAAATAAAAAACACTTTTTAAAATATACTTTAAATAGGAGTGTTTATGAAACAACTAAAACCAGAACAATGAAAGAAATGATTTTCATTATATGAAGAATTTTATGATGGAAAAATTAATATAAAAAAATATATATTTTTAGTAAACAAAAATATTGGTAAAGATTGAAAAAATACATATGTAAAATCTTGATTTTTCAAAAAATATTCTGCTTTTCAAAAAGATGAACAATCTTTAATTTCACAAACTGGCAAATCTACAGCTAACAAAAAAAATAACGGTAGACCACCAAAAAGAAAAGAAGTTAATGAATATACAAGAGAAGAATTAGAAGAGATTGTTAAAATTTATAGAATAATTTTTGATGACATTAGTGAAAAAGAAATTCGAAAAAAAATTAAAGAACATAAAGATAAAGAAAAAATATTAACTAAAATTTCATGAAAAGAATTTCTCTTTTCAAAATCAACATATTATTCTTGAAAAAAACCTAAACTTGCAGAGCCGAAAAAAGATCAAGAAATTGAAGAAATTATTAGAAAATCATTTCATGAAAACAAAGGTATATTTGGTAGAAAAAGATTAGAAATTTATATTCAAAATAAATATAAAAGGTATATAAACTATCGAAAAATAGGTAGAATTTTGCTTAAATTAAATCTTTTTTGCAAAATTAGAAGAGCAAAAAGAAAAAATGAAATTAAAAATCTTAATACTAAATATCAAAATCTAATTCAAAGAGACTACAATGGCAAATTTAACAACATAGTTGCCACTGATGTAACTTATATTCCAAGCCCCAAAGATGCAATTAACAATCATGTTTATTTATCGATTGCAATTCATCATCAAAGCAAGAAAATAATTAATTGAAATCTAAGTAAAAGAAATGATGTTAAGTTAGTTTTAGATCATATTTCTAAAATCAAATTTGATAAAGAGTGAATAATTCACTCAGATCATGGAAGTCAATATTCATCAAATCAGTATAGTGAAATTATTAAAGAAAACAATGGGATAATTTCAATGAGTAGAATCGCAAATTCACTTGATAATCGAGAAGCAGAATATTTCTTTTCAAATATCAAAAGTGAGTGCTTAAATGATCTAAAAATTTCAAAATTATCATTCAAAGAATTGCAAGAAATTATTCAAAATTATATTGACTGATACAATAATGAAAGATTACAATCAATCTTAGAATGAAAAACACCTCAACAAAGCTGAGATGTTCTAAGTGTTTTTTAAATAGTCACTTTTTTTGTCCTAGTTTATTAAATCCCTTTGCTTAAAGCATTTTTTTAAGAAGTTTGTTTTTAAAATGTTTATTAAATTGTTCTAGCGTAGTTATAAACTAAATCTGCTTTTTTATGAAAAAAGAATACTGTTACCATTCCTACTAAAGGAATAAGTGAAAGTCAAAATCATAGATCAGATTTTTTAGATCCATCACGAATATGATTAAGAGCTAAGTTGTATTCTGAAGTTTTATGAGTTGTATTTTTGTTATGTTCATTTTGAAGAGCAATTTTTTTAATAGCTAATTTATTAAAAACTTTTAAATTTTGGAATTTAAAAAACCTTCCAATATGAAGAATAATAAGCGGAATTAAAAGAGTTGGAACTAGTGTATAGAGCCTTTTTGTAGTAATTGATGTAGTTGCTTTTTCAGATAAAACTAGGATAGTTGTAAGAAATAAAAAAGCTAGAAAAAATACTATTGAACTAACTCAAATTAACTTTCTTAATTTGTCTCATTTTTTTAATATTAATTCAAAATCTGCTTTAGGTTGACCGGAAATTCTTTTGTTTTTTTTCGACATTTTCCCTTTCACGAAACATTTTTTTAAAAAAATATCTGCTATTTAATTTTATATGGAAAAAAGCAAAATTAATTTTTTTTATTTTTAAAGCAACTTTTTTGATCATCTTTATTAATGTTTTTTCTAAATTAATTTAATTTATAAGTTAATTTTAAAAATCCTTACTAGTTCATAAATTAAAATCATAAAAATCTAATTTTAAAAATAGCATTGTAAAAAGATTTACTTTAGTAATTTAATGATGGCTTTTTATGGCTTAAATTCAAAAGTGTTTTAGTTTTTTAAAATAAAAAAAGTGCGCTTATTTGAAAGTGCACTTTTGTAAATTTATTATCTTTGAGATTTATCATAGGGAATACCAACTGCTTTTGGTATTTTGATTTTTTTAGAAAAGCCAAGAAGTATTGTTAAGGTAATTAGATATGGAAGAAACAGTAAAACGTTTGAATATTTTTTAACACTTAATAAAGGTCCTTGATTTTCTGAGTTTATGGTTATAGCAAGAGAAAAAAGAAGGGCAAAAAATAAAGCTGAAAAAGCAGAAGGCAAAACTTTTCACTGCCCCATAATCATAATGGCAAGGGCTAAAAATCCTAGACCTCTAACACTTACTTGAAATGAAGAAGGTTCATTTTGTACAAATATTGACCCTGCAACACCAGCTAAAAACCCCGATATACTCACTCCAATTCATTTGTATTTATAAACGTTTATACCAACAACATCAATGGCTTGTGGATTTTCACCAATGGCTTTATATCTAAGACCAAACTTTGTCTTTTTGAAAAAGAATCATGAAGCAGCTACAATTGTAATAAGAACAAAGACTTTAAATGAAATAATGTTTAAAGGATTTGTACCATTTGTACTAGCGGCTAGTTCTAAGATTCTAAAATCAAGTCGTCTTGCTTCACCAAAAAATAAGATAATAATTCAGCTTATTCCAATTGCCAAAAAGTTAATAGCAACTCCAGAAATAATTTGATTTGCTTTTAGTTTAATAGTAACAAAGCCATGCAGCCATGCAAAGGCCATAGTTAAAAGCGCTGCAAAAAACATAAGTGGAATTTGATTTCACATTGAAGTAAGACCAGCTTTTGTAAAAAGGTGAGCAAAAAGAGCATAGAAAGTAGCTCCTACAATCATCATTCCATCAATTGCTATGTTAACAATACCAACTCTTTCTGAGAAAATTCCTGAAATAGAGGCTATTGCTAGAATCGAACCATATAAGGCAATAAGTACAATTACTTTAATAAAGATTTCCATTAGTACTCCCCTTTCATTTGTCTAATTTCTTTTAAGGTTTTTGAATGTTCTATTCTAGCTTTATTCAATTCATCTTTTAGAGAATTTTCTTTTTTGTTAAAAGTGTAATTTATTTGTTTTTTTAACAAAATTTTAAAAGAGTCATTATATGTTTTTATTAGTTTATCTTTGAAGTGTTTCTTGTGAGAGACAAAAAGTTTTTTTGATGATCTATATTCATTTTTTAAATTATTTTTTTCAAAATAACCTAGCTCTTGAAGTCTTTGATTATTAAGAGGTTTTTCCTTGGCAATTTTATTTAAAATCTCATTTTTTAATTCAAGATTTTTTTCAAGTGCAAGCTTGTCTACTAAGTCTTTGTTTTTCTTGATAATAACTTCAATTTGTTCTTTGTTTTTTTCTAAAAGTGCTTTAGTTTTTGTAAGTCTTTTTTGATAGATTATTTTTGAATATTTACTTTTAAAAAAGTATTTTCCAAAATTACCTAATAAGCTTTTTTTGTTTTCCAAGAGTTCAAAAAACTTGAGCTCATTTTCTTTAGAAAAATCGCTTTTTTCTTTTTGATTTTTTTGTTCTTGTTTTATTGATTTTAAAGCTTTATTAATAGATAAAATTTCATTAAAGTTTTTCTTTGAAAAAATGTTAATACCTTTGTAATAATGAGCTTTAAAAAAGAGGATATATTGATTTTTCAAAAATTTAATTGGATTTAATTTTTCAAAAACTGATGAAATTGAAATTATAAACATCATCACACCAATAAAAATTAAATAAAACTCACGAGGAATAAACTAGGACAAAAAAAGTGACTATTTAAAAAACACTTAGAACATCTCAGCTTTGTTGAGGTGTTTTTCATTCTAAGATTGATTGTAATCTTTCATTATTGTATCAGTCAATATAATTTTGAATAATTTCTTGCAATTCTTTGAATGATAATTTTGAAATTTTTAGATCATTTAAGCACTCACTTTTGATATTTGAAAAGAAATATTCTGCTTCTCGATTATCAAGTGAATTTGCGATTCTACTCATTGAAATTATCCCATTGTTTTCTTTAATAATTTCACTATACTGATTTGATGAATATTGACTTCCATGATCTGAGTGAATTATTCACTCTTTATCAAATTTGATTTTAGAAATATGATCTAAAACTAACTTAACATCATTTCTTTTACTTAGATTTCAATTAATTATTTTCTTGCTTTGATGATGAATTGCAATCGATAAATAAACATGATTGTTAATTGCATCTTTGGGGCTTGGAATATAAGTTACATCAGTGGCAACTATGTTGTTAAATTTGCCATTGTAGTCTCTTTGAATTAGATTTTGATATTTAGTATTAAGATTTTTAATTTCATTTTTTCTTTTTGCTCTTCTAATTTTGCAAAAAAGATTTAATTTAAGCAAAATTCTACCTATTTTTCGATAGTTTATATACCTTTTATATTTATTTTGAATATAAATTTCTAATCTTTTTCTACCAAATATACCTTTGTTTTCATGAAATGATTTTCTAATAATTTCTTCAATTTCTTGATCTTTTTTCGGCTCTGCAAGTTTAGGTTTTTTTCAAGAATAATATGTTGATTTTGAAAAGAGAAATTCTTTTCATG
Organism: Mycoplasmopsis pulmonis; assembly: GCF_900660575.1. Lineage (NCBI taxonomy): Bacteria > Bacillati > Mycoplasmatota > Mycoplasmoidales > Metamycoplasmataceae > Mycoplasmopsis > Mycoplasmopsis pulmonis. Next base: position 717,021 of record NZ_LR215008.1, read on the forward strand.
AAATTTTAGTTAATATTTTTTCTTTATCTTTATGTTCTTTAATTTTTTTTCGAATTTCTTTTTCACTAATGTCATCAAAAATTATTCTATAAATTTTAACAATCTCTTCTAATTCTTCTCTTGTATATTCATTAACTTCTTTTCTTTTTGGTGGTCTACCGTTATTTTTTTTGTTAGCTGTAGATTTGCCAGTTTGTGAAATTAAAGATTGTTCATCTTTTTGAAAAGCAGAATATTTTTTGAAAAATCAAGATTTTACATATGTATTTTTTCAATCTTTACCAATATTTTTGTTTACTAAAAATATATATTTTTTTATATTAATTTTTCCATCATAAAATTCTTCATATAATGAAAATCATTTCTTTCATTGTTCTGGTTTTAGTTGTTTCATAAACACTCCTATTTAAAGTATATTTTAAAAAGTGTTTTTTATTTTTTTGTCCCAGTTTAGAAAGCTAGGTATTTTATTTAATCCAGTATCAAAAAGAGCATAAAAAAGTGATGAAAAAACAATTCCAATTGGTGAGTTATATGCAATAAGTGAAATTACAATTGTATCAAAACCAGCTGGTAGGGGAAATGAATTAACAGGGACAAATCTATCTCTCATTAAAAACATAATAATTCCAGCTAAACCTGCAAACATTCCACTAACAAAAAACACACTCATATTTAAAACATTTTTGTTAGTTCCTGAATAATCAGAGGCATTTGGATTTAAACCAATCATTTTAATTTTGTAACCAATTGTAGTTTTTGAAAAAATAATTCAAAAAATAATTGCTAAAAAAATTGCAAGAGCAAGCATTGAATAAATTAGCATATTAGATTGAAAAAAGTTTCTAAATTGTGCTGCATTTTCAATATTTAAACTTGTAGTGTCAAATCTAATAGTTGACTCTGGATTTTGCCTATTTATAAAAGATGTTCCTTCATAGATTTGTTTAATAACATAAGTTGCAATTCAGTTTAGTAAAATAGTTGAGACAACTTCATGAACTTTAAAAAATGATTTTGCAATACCAGCAATTAAAGCCCAAAGACCACCTAATAAAATTGAAATAATAAAAGCTCCAAAGACATTGCCATGATTAATTTGTCCTTGGCTGTAAATAAGATACATTCCAACAGAGCCGCCCATCATCATTTGACCGGAAATACCAATGTTAAAAACACCCGCTTTAAAAGTAAGGGCTATTCCTAGTGAGGCAATGATAAAAACCACAACCATCAAAAGGAATGTATTAGAAAGAGTGTTTGTTGAAAAAAACCAAACATCTTTGTAAATTTGACTAGCTTCAAAACCATTGGCTTGAAATAAAATAGCCATTAAAATAATTGAAAATAAAATTGCTCATAAAGAATTGGCAATTTTACGTCCTGATTTCATTCTTTTTTCATCAACTAATAAATTTTTATAGCTTTTTAAATGGCCTAGAGATTTTTTTAAAAAATTATTCATGAGTTTCTCCTGAAAGTTGTTTTCCTGCCATTAAAAGCCCTATTTGAGTTCTTGTTATTTCCTTAGTTTTCATTTTCTTAGATAATCTACCTTTGTTGATAACAGCTATAGTATCGGCAAGGGCTAAAATTTCATCTAGTTCATAAGATATAAGCAATATGGCTTTGTTGTTCTTTTTTTCTTCTAAGATAAAATTATGAATTTTGTTAATAGCTCCAATGTCAAGACCTCTTGTAGGTTGAACCATAATTAAAAGATCATGTTGGGTTAAAATTTCTCTTCCAACAATGGCTTTTTGTTGATTACCTCCTGAAAGAGAACGAGCATCTGATTTTCCATCATTCGAACCTCTTACATCAAAGTTTTTTTGGATAATGGAATTAAACTTTTTAACTTCATCTTTTTTGATAAAGCCTAACTTTGAAATGCTTTTATCTTTTAGTCTTCTAATGATTGAATTTTCCTCAATTGAATAGTCAAGAACAAGGCCATATTTATGGCGATCTCCCGGAACATAACTTATTCCTAAATCACGTTTTTTTGCAACTGAATATTTAGTTATGTCAACTTTGGCTCTTTTTTGACTTTGCTTATCTTTTGGATAAAAAAAGATCTTTCCACTTTTTGGTTTTAAAAGCCCGGAAATGGCAAATTCAATTTCATCTTGACCGTTTCCTCCTACCCCTGCAATAACAAAAATTTCTCCTAGCCTAATATCAAAAGAAACATCTTGAATTTGACGTTGAGCTTTTAGTGAAACTTTGTCAAATTCAACAACAACAGGGTTGGCTAAAAAGTTGTTGTCAATTTCATTTTTTGGCATAACAACTTTTTTACCAACCATATCCTCTGATATTTTTTCAATTGAAACATCTTTTATATCATCATAATGAGCAACTACTTTTCCATGTCTTAAAACAGTTGCTTGATCAGCTACTGCTTTAATTTCATTTAGTTTGTGAGAGATAAAAATTATAGTTTTACCTTTTTCTTTAAAAAGTAAAAGTGTTTTTAAAAAACCATCTATTTCTTGAGGAGTTAAAACAGCAGTAGGCTCATCAAAAATTAAAATCTCAACATCACGATAAAGCATTTTCATAATTTCAACTTTTTGTTGAGTTGAAACTGTTGCATCACCTGTTTTTTCTTTTAAATTAAACTTTAAGTTGTAAAGATCTTGTAAAAGCTCAATTTTATTTTTAGAAAAGTTAAAATTCATCATTAACTTTTTATCACTTTCATTTCCTAAAACAACATTTTCTAAGTTGCTATAGATATCTACATTTTTAAAGTGCTGGTGAACCATTCCAATTCCTAAGTTATTGGCTTGGTTTGGGTTTTTAATAAAAATTGCATTTCCATTAACTTTGATCTCACCACTTGAAGGTTCATACATACCAAAAAGCATCGACATTAAAGTAGATTTACCAGCTCCATTTTCACCAATTAATGCATGAATTGAACCTTTTTTAATTGAAAAACTAACATTGTCGTTTGCTCTTAGAGTTCCAAAATCTTTTGTGATATTAATAAATTCAATGGCGTTTTCCATATAAATGCCCCTTAAAATTTTACAAAAAAATTATTTAATTTAATTTTATATAAAAAGGTCTATAACTTTAAAAAATAACCAAAATATTATTTAATTTGCTCTTTTTATTAAAGTTCTTTTTATTTTGATTTTATCTAAAAAACCTATTGTTTTTTTGATATTTAAATTACTTGGATTTAATATCTTTAGCAAAATATTTAATAGAAGATCAATGATAAAAATAATTATCAAATTAATAAAAAGTGAAAAATAAATAATCGAGCTTTCTCCTCTATTAAAAGCAGAGGTTAAAATCATGCTCTGCCCTGTAAAACTAAAGATTGATTCAACAAATAAACTATAGCTAAAAGTTAACATGTAAAAAACATTAATAAAGGGAATTAATTTAATAAAGATGTTTTTCAAAAAATAATAAAAGTAAATTTTTTTAATTGAAAAACCCTTTGATAAAAGGAACATAAAATGCTCTGAAAAAAAGAGTTTATCACAGATGTTTTTTACAATAAAAGTTATTGCAAAAAACATTGGAAAAAAAAGTAAAAAGAAGATTTGAATTATTGAGTTAAATCAAAGTAAAAAATGTTCTTGATCAAAAGGAATATAAAAGCTAGTTAAATCAAATTTTGACAGAATCAAAACAAAAAGAGCTACTATGATGAAAATTGGTATTGATGATAAAAAATAAATTAAAGTATTCAAAATTTGAATGCTTTTTTTTCTTGCATAAAATGAAAAAAGTGATCCTGCAATAACTCCAAAAAAAAGTGCGAAAATAATAACAAAAAAAATCACTAAAAAGCTATTTTTAAAAAAATAAAAATACAAAGATGCAACAGAAAAATTAAGTGCTTTAAATTCATCACTTTTAAAAGAGCCAAAATTAAATGTTCAAAATCTTTTTCAAAAATTAAGTCAATTATTAAAATTATAATTTTTGTTTAAATCAACAAATATTTCTAAAAAAATAGAGCTAATCATTAAAAATAAAACAAAAAAAATAAAGAATAAAATGAATTTTTTTGTTGCATATTTTACAAAATACATATTCAAATTATACTTTATTTATTTTTCTAAAAGCATTGCTATTTCTTGATCGTAAATTGGTCCTTTTTCAGTTCAAGGAGTTTCTAAAATTATAGGTATATTTTCAAAAATAGGATCATGGACAATGCGCTTTAAATTTTTAAGTCCAATGAGACCTTTATCTATATTTGCATGTCTATCTTTGTGTGAGCCTAGTTCATTTTTAGAGTCATTTAAATGAATGACTTTGATGTGTTTTAAAATTCCGGTTTTTATAAGCTCATCTTTAAATACTTGATAGTCATTAATGTTGTAGCCTGCATCTCAAACATGACAAGTATCAAGACAAGCTCCTAATCTAGGAGATTTTACTTTATCAATTACATATAAAATCTCTTCATAGCTCTTACCAACTTCACTACCTTTTCCACTCATTGTTTCAAGCATTATTTCTACATTTGAATCTTTAGTTATTTCAAATATTTTTTGTATTGATCTGGCAAGTTGATCAAGTGAATCTTTGACATTGTTTTTTCCATAAAAGCCAGGGTGTAAAACTAAGTATTTAAATTTAGCTTTGTCCATTCTTTTAATTTCACTAGATAAAAATGAAATAGCAAAATCAGCTTTTTCTAAGCTAGCGGGATTAATTATATAAGGAGCATGAACAACAATGTCTTCAGGCTTGATTAGATTTGAAAAATCTTTGAGATATTTTTCGTATTGGTATTTTTCAAAATCTACTCTCTTTGTGTTTTGAGGAGCTCCTAAAAAAATCATGGCACAATTAGCTCCATTTTTAATTGATTCTTTAATTGAATCATATAAATAATTAGGTGATTTAAATGAAACATGTGAGCCTAGTTTAATCATAGTTTATTTTCCAATCAATATTTTAGGTGAAATTTCTAAAGAAAAAATATCTTGTTCATTATTTAAAAGTCTAGCTAGTTCAAGAACTAGTAAATGATAGTCAATAAAAACTTTAACAAAGTATTTTTTGTTGTAATCAAAAATACTTTGATAACCAATATCTGAGATAAAAAAATTAAACTCAGGTTGATGAACTAACAAATTTAAAAAAACATCATGAGTTGATGAGATAACATTTTCTACTTCAAGTTTTTTTAAATTTTTAACAAGTTTTTTAATTGAATCAAAATTACGATTATCAAAATATTTTAAATAACATGAAATTTGTTTTTGTTCGCAAAAACTAATAAAGCCTTCAATTTGTTGTTTTGAAATTTTACTCTCTAAATTCGAGTCAATAATAAGGGCAAGTTTGTCCTTGTTGTTTCGCTCTAAAAAAATATTTCCAAGTGAGTAAATCATCTTTTTATAGTCAATAAAAATTGAGTTTACTTTAGGGTTTTTTTCTCCATAAATTACTATTTTAGTTTCAGTTGAAAGTTTGTTAATAAAATCAATTAAGCTATCATTTACAATTGGAAAAAATAGCACAATTGCATAAGGTTTTTTAATTAAAATTTCAACCATTTTAGAAATTAGTTCTTGAGTTTGTGCTGAACAATTTGTAATATAAATTGATTTGTTGTGAACATTAGAAAAAGTATTACTAGCTGCAATAATATTTAATGTGTCATTATCAGTTCAATTGTGAATCAAAAAATAAATTTGATTATTCATTTTTTTGTTTATTCTTGTAAAGTGCTTTACCCCAAGGTCATGTTGTAAAACAATTTCATTAATTTTGTTTTTATTCTTTTCGGATACATAACCGTTGTTATAAAATCTTGAAACCGTTGAAACACTAACCTTTGCTTCTTTAGCAATTTCTTCATATGTAGAGTTTTTTGTCATAAAATAATATATTATTATAGAATAAAAAATATATAGTATTTAAAAATGCCTTAAATTGAATTTATAAGTTATTTTTTAAACTTGTAATTTCAATTTTTTAGTGTTAAAATTGTTAAAAATATGAAATCAAATACAGAAATTTATAAAAATTTAAAATTACTCGAAGACTATGGAACTTATCTTATTGAGTGAATAAAGTTAAAAGTTCAACAAGCCAATAAAAAAGGTGTTATTGTAGGAATTTCAGGAGGAATTGACTCAGCTCTAGTAGCTTGTCTTGCTAAAAAAGCTTTTCCAGAAAATTCATTAGGAATAACAATGCCCATTGGCAATAGTATGAAATTAGATTTTGATGATATTGCAAAATTACAAAAGCTTACTAAACTAGAGATTATTAATATTGATTTGACTCTAAGCTATGATGCATTGGCAAAAACTCTTGATGTAAAAAACAAACTAGCAAAGGCTAACATCAAACCAAGGCTAAGAATGGCTAGTCTTTATGCTATGGCTCAAGAAAAAGATTATCTAGTTTTAGGAACTGATAATCTTGATGAGTGATATTTGGGTTATTTTACAAAATACGGAGATGGAGGAGTTGATCTTCTTCCAATTAGTTATTTAACTAAATCTGAAGTAAGATCTCTTGCTCAAATTTATAAAGTAGACAAGGGCATAATTGAAAAAAAACCCTCAGCTGGTTTATGAGAAAACCAAGAAGATGAAAAAGAGCTTGGATATAGTTATAGTGAAGTTGACTTGTTTTTGAGAAAAAAACAAATTGATAGTCAAATAGCCACTAAAATAGAAAAACAACATCAAATGACCGAGCACAAAAGACAACTAGCATCAAAACCAATGGATATTGTAGACTTTGAAAATAAAGAAAGGTAAATTATGGCAGGACATTCCAAATGAGCAAATATTAAACATCGTAAAGGTGCCCAAGATGCAGCTAGGGCAAAAATATTTCAAAAATTTGCAAAAGAAATTTATGTAGCGGCAGTAGCAGGAGGACCTGATGTAGATTCTAATCCTGCACTAAGACTAGCAGTTAATAAAGCTAAGTCAAAGTCAATGCCAAAGGTAAACATCGAAAAAGCCATTGCCAAAGCTTCAGGAAATTCAAAATCTTCATCAACTTATAGTGAATATATTTACTCCGGAACTGTTTCTAAAGGAGTTCAAATTCTAGTTATTTGTCTTAGTGACAATTTTAATCGCTTAAGTTCAAATATTAAATCTTATTTCAATAAAGCTGGAGGGCAATTAAGTAAACAAGGCTCAATTCCTTATGTTTATCAGCAAAAAGGACTAATTGAAATAGATAAAAAGCTAATTAGTGAAGATAAAATAACTGAAATAGCCCTTGAAGCTGGTGCTGAGGATATTCAAGCTGAAGACAATTATTATTCAATTACTTGTGAACCTTCAAGTTTTAACCAAGTAAGTGAATTTATTGAAAAAGCCACTGGATTTAGTGAGTTTTTAACTAGAGAAGTAAGTTACATTGCTAGTGATTATGTAGAACTTGATGATGAATCTTCTGAAAAAGTTATGGCATTTATTGAAAAGTTAGAAAATGATGAAGATGTTCAAGCTGTTTATCATAATTTAGGTTAATAAATAAACTAATTTAAAAAAGCATCTTAGTTGGTGCTTTTTTTAATAGCTTTCTTAGAGAATATCTCTAAGGTCCTATAAAATTAATTATGTTAGCCAATATTTAAAACAAAAAATAGAAAAGATTTTTTTAAAATATTCTTTAAATAAGAGTGTTTACAAAGCAACTAAAAGCAAAGTAATCAAAGAAATGATTTTAATTATATAAAGCATTTTATGATGAAAAATTAAAATGAAAATACATATTTTAAAAAGAAAAAGAAACTGCTAAAAAGATTAAAAATGTAAATCTAAATTTTCGTTTTTTTAAAAAAAAGATAAAGAGTCTTTATTTTCGCAAAAAAGAAAATCTAAACTTAATAAGAAAAAATGATAATAGATCTCCAAAATGAAAAAAATCAACTTAGTTTTAATTTGTATTTTAAAATCAAATTTGACAAACAATAAATAACTGGCCTAGATCATGAAAATAAATATTAATTAATTCAATCTAGCAAAATTAGAGAGCAAAATAACACCATTACTTCAATGAACATAATTAAAAATTTACTTATATTTAAAAAGTAGAATATTTCTTTTTAAATATTAAAGTAAGTACAAAATGATCTAAATATTTTAAAATTATCATTTAATGAATTAAAAAAATATTGAAAATTATATTCATCAATATAGAAATGAAAAGTTTAATTAATCTTAGAATTCAAAGATCTCAAAAAAGAAAAGATGCTCTAAGTTTTTAAACATTAATATTTAAATTTTTTTAAACTAAATATTTATTTATATTTAAAAAAATAAACAACATAGAATAAAAATAAGCTAATTAATTAAAAAACCACAATCCTTAAGGAATTGTAGTTTTTTTCATTTATTCTTTAAGAGCTAAAGCTATTTTTTTCTTAAAACTTAAATATGAAATTCCAGCATATATAAGCGCAGCTAAAATAGTTGTTATTACTCATATGACAAAAATATAACCATAGACACTTAAATAATTAATTTGAATAAAAAAACTTGAATTTAGTGAAGTATTAATAATCAAATTTAGTGGAACATAAAATATTAAAACCAAAGTCAATGCAACTAAAGTCACAAAAATAATATTAACCAAATGATAAAACATTATTTGTTTAAAAGATACTCCAAAAGATTTTAATATGATCATTTCTTTCTTTTTGGAATTTACTATTAATTTAGTACTAAAAATTAATTGGATTAAAAAGAAAATAGATGTAAGTAGCATTATTGAAATAATAGCTATATTAAATGAAAGTGAAGATCCTAAAAGAACATTAGCATAAATTTTTGCATTAGATCTTAGCTCTCAATCTGGAACAAATTGCTTTAAAGAATTTTCTAAATCCTCAAACTTTTGATTATTTTTTAAATAAATGTTAGCAGAATTATAATGAGGACCTTTCAATAAATCTAAAAGCCTTTTGCTAATTCTAATTTCTTCTTTGGAACTTTGAAAAGTTTTTGTAAGATCTAAGCTAATTTTTTTATCATTTCTTTGTCTTCCTTGTTTATCTCTTAAAGATAAAAAATATTCAAATTTTCTTTTATCTCCAACTTTTATTCCTAATTTAGCTAAAATTTTATTTGCAAGTATCTCTGAAATTTGAATTTCATCTTTTTCTATTAGAGTTAAGTTATTTTGATCAATTAAAAAGGTTTCTCTCCCGATTGAAATTGTATCACCCCTCTTTTCTAATGGCTGTATTGCAAAATTTGTTAGTTGAGAAATTTCTTTTTGATGTATTTTTTCAAAAAGATTCCAAGATAAATATGAAAATACTACATTTCTTTTTCTCGTTGAATCTTGAAAGTTTATAGATTCAAAAGATTTTACTTTATTTACTCCTACAATTTTTACATCTAAAACTTGGTTTTGAATTTCTAATTTAATTATTTTATTAATTGGATCTTCAATATTTAATTTTTCAACTATCTCTTCAGATAAAATAATTTCTTCATCATTTTCTAAAAATCTACCACCACCTAAAATATCCTCATTTCCAATAAATCTTTCTCTATAAAAATCATTTATATGCACTTCATCTAAATCTATAATGTTAATTGACTTTCCATTGTAACTAACTGAAACACTTTTTCTTTCATGTGTTTTTAAAGAGTTTTTTATTTTATCTTCATGAGTTTTTAAAAATCAATCAACATTTGTTCAATTTTTTACTTCTTCATTAATGGATTTGGGACTAAGACTTATTTTATCAGCATCAAGATAAGCTATGTTTTTGCTAACTAAAGATGTCTCAACTTTTTGAAGTTCTATAACTTTTGAAATAGAGAAAAATGAAATAAAAAGTAAAAATATTAATGAAATAAACTGAATAAAATTTCTTCTAAAATCATTAAAAACAAGTGTTGAAACGGGTTTAAATTTGTTCAAAAATTTTTGCTCTTTATTTAGTTTAAAATCTAATTTATTTTCATTTTCAAAATTAGTTTTCTTAAGATCTTCAATCTTTGCAATTTTACCTTCATCTAAATGAATAATTTTGTCTGCAAATTTTTGAGCTAAATTAAGATCATGAGAAACAACAATAACCATTTGCTTTTGAGATAAAAATTTTAAATTTTCTAGAACTTGATGGGCATTTTGTTGATCTAAATTTCCTGTTGGCTCATCTGCTATTAAAATGTTGTTGTTATTTATTGATGATCTAAGAATTGCTACTCTTTGTTTTTCACCTCCTGAGAGATTTTTTACTTTTTCTTTTATTACATTTTCTGGAAAATTAAATTTTTCAAAAAGTGTAATAATTTCTTTTTTATCTACACTATATCCTAGTGCATGTTGGATAGTTAAGATATTATCAATGGCACTTAAATTTTCCATTAAATCAAATTTTTGAGTAATAAAATCAATTTTTATTTCTTTTTTAGAATCTAAAAGATTGATAGTTTTTTCATCTTTTGTAAAAGTTATAAGTCCATGTTCTGGTTTTTCAAAATTTGCAATAAGATTCAAAAGAGTAGATTTTCCTACACCTGATTTTCCTACAATAAAAGTTAAAGAATTATTTTCTATTTCTAAATTCAAATTATCTAAAACTATTTTATGTCCATACTTTTTAGTTAAATTTTCGATTTTTAACATTATTCTCCTTAAAATTTAAACAGTTTTGAAACTTCTATTTTTAATAATTTATAAGAAGCAACCAAGTAAATAATTATAATTATGGAATTAACAATACTTCATGCTGCAAAAATGGCTGCAATTTTTTGATTTAATGATGGAGAAAAAAATTCCCTAACTTTCAACACATAATTAAAAAGTAATTGAGAGGGTTCAAAAAGTATTAAAATTCCAACCAATGATAATATTGCAATTAAAAAAATGTGTGCAAGATGATATAGTATTATTTGTTTCTTTGAAGCTCCTAAAATCTTGAGAATTCCCATTTCCTTTTTCTTAGAATTTAAAACAAATTTTAGATAAAATAAAAAAATAAGAAATGTCATTAGAGAGATTAAAATAAAAAAGAGAATTGTTAAATTATTAATATTTTTTGAATTATCATTGACAATTTTTGTTATGTTGTTTAGATTATTTGTAACAAAAAAATTTTTATCAATTTCTTTTAAATCATTTGTAAGTTTTTCAACTTCACTTACTTTTTTTGCATACAAAACAATTTCATTAATCTTCATTGAATTGCTAGATTGTGACAAAAGGTTTTTAAAAACCATAGCATTAATATAAGTTTTTACTTTAGAGTTTAGGTCTTTTCCATTATTTATGCCTAATACTTTTAAATCAATTTTTGAATTTAAATGGATAATAGATAAATTAGAATTTTCTTCTTGTTTATAGTTTATTGAATTAGCTAAATCTTGTGAAATAATTATTCCATTTTCATTGCTAATAAAATCTTTATTAATAACTTTAATATTTTCTTGATTTCAACCAATTCTTTTTTCAAAAAAAGTCGAAAAATTAATTTGTTCAAATTTATTTTTTACATCTTCTGTTATAGGAAAAATATTATTTTTGTATTGAAATAAAATGTTGTTTTTAATTAAAGAATTAAGTTTAACTACTTCATTAACCTCTTTAGGAAATTTATCAAATTTATTTATTTCCTCTTGTGTGAAAAAACTATTATCTTTTTTAGTTATAAAAACTTTATCATTTTCTAAAAAACTATTATTTTGTAAAGTTAAATTTTTGTTAGAAATGTTAAATAAGAAAATGAAGAATAAAAAGATTAAACTAAATACTAAAGAAAATAAAAACAGTATTAAATTTATCTTATTTTTTCTTAAATCATTTAACATCAACTTAGGTAAAACAAAAAACTTGTATTTTATACTTGTTTTATTTGTATTGTTGTTCATCAAATTTTCATCATATTGAAAATCATCTATATTGTCATCAAATTTTTCTGTATCTACAAGATTACCATCTTTTAAATGAAAAATCAAATCTGCATATTTCGAAGCTGATTCAAGGTCATGAGAAACAACAATTACAGTTTTATTTTTAGAAATTTTTTTAAGTTCTTTAAAAACTTTATTTTTGTTTTCAGAATCCAAATTTCCAGTTGGCTCATCTGCTATCAAAATGTCACTTTTTAGAGATAAAGCTCTTAAAAAAGAAATTCTTTGTTGTTGACCCACTGATAATTTTCTTGACAAAATTTTTTTCTCATTTTTTAAATCAAAAGCATCAAAATAATTATCAATGTATTCTTTTTTAGCTTTAGTGCCATTTATTAAATGAGCTATTTGTACATTATCAAATGAAGATATATTATTTAAAAGATTAAAATTTTGAAAAATGATCCCAACTTTAATTGGAGTTTTATTATCTTGTAAACTATAACTTTCATTATTTTTGTTATATATGATTTTCCCAGAATCTACTTTCGTAATATTGGATATCATGTGTAATAAAGTGGTTTTCCCAGAACCTGAAGGTCCTACAATAAAAACAAGTTTATTTTCAGGAATTTCTAGATTAAAATCATTGAAGAGTTTTCTATTTTTGAAATTTTTATTTAAATTATTAATTTGAATCATTTCCATTTACCTTCTGTAATACTAAATGTGCATAAAAATTCTCACTTAGTGATGTTGATTCATTTGTATGGATAAGACCATCTTTCTTACTCTTTTCGAAAGTCATAAATACTTTATTTTTATCAAAAAGTTCTTTTATAACAGGCGAGTTTATTTCTTGAATAATAGAGGTTGCTTCTCAAGAAAAAGAGGAATTTTCATCGAATTTTACTAGATCTGTTTTTTCGTCTTGAAGTCTTTTAATATCGTTTTTTAAATTCTCTTTATCATATGGGATATTTAAAAATTCAGCTACTTTATATGCAACTATTGTATTGAATGAAAAAGTATTTCTTGAATTTAAAAAGGTTTGAACAAAACTTTTAATTTTATTGAATAAGCTTGATTCGATTGATATTTTTTCATTTATTAAAGAAAGAGAATTTAAAGAATAATAAATTGTTGCTATATGACCTTGTTTCATTTGATTGATAAGCATATTAGTAATAGTTGAATGGTGTTCAACTAATAATTCTGGATAAAATTTTTTTAAAACTAGAACTAAAAAATAAAAATCTTTAGGCAAAATGTTTTCATTTAAATTGAATATTTTTCTTTTTTGATCTTCAATATCTTTTTGAAATTTTTTTAAATCTAATGATTGGTCAAAATTAGATAAAAATGATAGTCCATAAAAAGTTTCTTCTCAACTAATAATGCTTATAATTTTAAAATTTTTCAAATGATCACTCAAATTAACTCTTATCTTGTTAAAAACACCTTTTTTTAAATCTAGATTTTTACTATTTTGTAGATATGAAGCAAAATTAAAATAAGAAAAATTATTTTCTATAATTTTACTCTCATCTTCCAAGTCCTTAACTACTTTATCATAATATTTTGAATTAAATAACAATGATGTTTCACTTAAAGAAGACAATAAAATAATCAATTTATTTAAATCATTTTTATTCTTTTGATAATCTTGATAAAGCTTTTCTTCTAGTTGTTTATGTTTAGACTCAAATTTTGAAACTTTGTCTTGCAACTCTTTAGTTAATATATTTTTTTCTTAAGAGAATTTATTATTATTCAATAGTATCACAAGTCATTTTCATCATTTGTCTTTTCTAAATTTTCTAATATATATTTTTGAATGAAATCAGTTATTTTATACTTACTTGGAATCTCTAAATTGCTATTAATGAATGCTTCCCAAATTAAGACATTGTTATAAAAAATATCTTTTTTATTTATTTCTATTTGATCATTTTTTTCATGAAAAACTTTATTTTTTTCATCATAGAAAATATCTAAAAATTTTGTTATCTTTTTTCAATCTATATTATTTGAGTTTTTTATAAAATAAACACTTAAATAATAACTAAGTTGAAAAATGCTAGACATGCTTTCGAAGTTAATTGAAATTTTGTTTAAAAAAGTATTAATTTCTTCTTTTTCAAGTAGAAATTTACTTGCAATCAAATAACTATTTAATAATTCTATGTTAGAAAAATTATTTTTTGTTTTAGTAGGAAAGAAAAAATTATTTTCTTCGCCTTCTTGCTTTATATTTTGCACAAAAGAAACTAATGATTTTTTCTCATCATTAGTTAAATTATTATTTTTTTTAAAATGTATAAGATCATTTTCTTTATTTGCAAAAACAATGCTTTTCTTTTGATTTATAAGAACAATAGGTAAAGCTATTGCCAAAGTCACTAAAGGCAAAGAAATTGCAAGAAAAATATATAATTTTTTTAATTTCATGTTTCATTATTTTGGATTATCATACTCATTTTTGTATCAATTAAATTTTTTCCTAAAGTCTCAAAATTTACTCTAATATAATCCTCTCTTCCTCCATATCTAAACCTAAATATTCCAGTAGTTTTTTCTTCCACATAAGTTCAATTTTAGGATTGTGACATCTTAATTAATTTTGTGTGCATTCTATTCATGTGATGTATGTGCTTGAGTGTTTTTGTTAATTGAAACAAAAACACTTAAATTAGTTCATTTATTATTAGCATCAAAAATTACAACAAAAAACCTCTTCCATTTATTAAAACAACATCTTAGCACATTATTATGATTTAGATCGACCTACTCAAAGAATTTTATCTCTATAAAATCAGAAGTTTTTTGCTTGTACATATCCTTTAAAAGATAAATAAGGTGCTTTTCCAAATAACTCTTATCTCTTATCCATTCTCATTTCATTTTTCCACTTGATCCAAAAAAAGACACATCCGCTTTTTTAACACTTAAGCAACGCTTGAAATAACAATAAATAGTAGCTAAAATTCTAATTCACTTTATTTTTCTAATTTTATTTAAACTCCTTAAATATATGATTTTTATTTATTCATTAAATTTGATTGATTAACAAACTTGATTAATTAATACAATATATCATTTTTATCTAATTTTTAAAACATTTTTTCAAACATTAAATTTAAGTATTTTTTTATTTCAAATTTATTTCACTAAATATAAAATTTTTTTATATAAAACAATCTATATATTTCTTAAGTACTATGATTTTTTATTATAACTAAACTAATGATGCTTCCAATTTCAAAAAGATAATTATTAATATTTTGCAATAATTTCTTGGTCAAAAACAAAACCAAAATGTCTACTATCTGTACTTTGAGTTGTATTGTCTCCAATGACAAAATAGGCATTATTAGGAACAACTAGTTTTTTTTCAAGAGTTAGTTCATTAGGATCAAATAGATTTGTAATATCTTGATCATTTCTAAAAACTTTTCCATTTTCAAAAATTAAATTATCACCTGGAAGTGCAATTATTCTTTTTACATACAAGTTATCATTTTTATTAAAAACAACGATCTGAAAAAGATTTAAATTTTGATTAGTTTTTTTAAATAGTTTTAGGCTACCATCTTTAAATGTAGGAAACATGGAATTGCCAGATATTTTAATAATTGAAAAAAATTGAAAAAATGTAATCAAAAATGTTATAAAAAATAACGTTGTGAATATTGTTGTTATTAACATTATCATTTTTCTCTTTTTCTTCATATGCTAAGAGATATTATAAAACTTCAATTTTTTTGTTATTGTAAATTTATTAAAAATCACAATTTTATTTTTTTATCTTAATCAAAAACAAAATTATGGTTTAACTAATTCAATTATTTCCAGCTTTTTAAAATATAAAAATATGCAACATCTTGTTGATTGTAGTCAACTATATTAATAGGGGATGGATCCTTAAAAGCAAATTTTAAAAATGGAAAATTTTCTATTCCAAAAGGAATGTTTTCTAACTTTAATTTTTTAATGATCAATGGCTAAAAAACAATCATGCAAGTTCAGGGTCTAAAACAAATCCTTAATTTTAAGAAAAATCAAGAAAAATATCTTTTTATATCCAAAAAAATATTAAGATATTTTTAATTAAGTTTTTAAATTAAAATAGTCTTAAATTGCCTCACTTTTTTTATTAATTTTTAAAACAGCATAAGTACCTATTCCACTAGAAGAAATTTCTCTTGTTTGAGTATTTATATTTATATTTTTTTGCAATAAGATTTGATCAATTTTAAAATTGTTTTTGATTTTAAAAGAAATATCATTGTTTCCTCATCCAAAAATATAAAGTAAATATTCTCCTTGATTGTTTTTTCTTAAATTTAAGTTGTTTTGATATTTTCTAATTTCACTTTCACTCAAAATCTCTTCTAAATCAGCAATTGTATTGGGATCTTGAGAAACAACATATTGATATTTATTTCTAATTTCATTTAGTTGTTTAACAAGATTAAAAGTTGAATTTTCATTTTTTATGGCATCTTCTATTTTTTCTTCATTTTTAGATAAATTCAAAAAAATTCTACTATTTTCTTTTCCTGATCTTAATTCATAAAAATCAACTTGTTTTGTTCTATCTTTTCAAGGAAAAGCCTCTCTTACAAAATGATCTCCAGCTTGTTTGGGTCCTCCATGTAAATTAAGCTCATTTCCGTTATATAAGATTGGGCTTCCAGCTCTTGAAAGCAAAGATACAAGAGCATATTTCATTAGTGAAATTTCTAATTCACTAAGCTTATCAACTGATGCTACATTTTTATTAATTTGTCTTCTTACTTTGTTAATTCATCTTTCAACATCATGGTTGTCTAAAAAAGGCATTCAAGTTGAATTATTTTTGTTTAAAAATTCCAATAATGCTCTTTGTTCTTTTGCATTAATTGAAACATTAATATTATCTTTTCAATTACGTCCATCAATGACACTATCTAATCCTTGATTTTTAATATCAAGATAGTCATTTGCTTCAAAAGGAGATTTTCATCACTCACCAAATAAAAATGGTTCTTTAGATGATCTTTGAGTATTATCATTTATTGCTTCTTTATTAGTTGATCTTAATTTTTGAAAAATTGAATTAATTTTTTGATTACCATTTTCTCTTGGTTTATGTTGATTATTACTATCAAAAAAATGATAAAAAGCATCATAACGAAAACCATCAACTCCAATTTTTGATCAATATCTTTGAATAGCTTTTAACTCTTTAATTAAATCAGAATTATTTAAATTTAAATCAGGCATTCCTGGTCAAAAATGTGCAACATATTTTTTATTGCTTGCTTGTTTATTTTTAAGATTTTTAAATTGATTTCTTAGATCTTGACTATCAATTCCAAGACCTTGTGTATCCTTTGAAATATTTTCATCTAAAAAATAATAATAATTTTGATACTTAGTGTTTCCATTTAGTGCTTCTTGAAATCATGGATGCTCAAAAGAAGAGTGATTAAACACTAAATCCATTACAACTTTAATACCATTTGCATGAGATACTTTTAAAAATTCTTTAAAAGCCTCCATACCACCAAGTTCAGGGGCAACATCAAGATAATCAATTACATCATAACCATGATATGAACTAGCAGGATGAATGGGAGAAAGATAGAGTGTATTGATTCCAAGTTTTACAAAATAGTCAATATTATTTTTAAGTCCTATAAAATCACCAATTCCATCATTATTTCCATCTGCAAAAGAATAAACAGTTAGTTGATAAATTACATTTGATTTTTGTTTTTCAATAAAAGGTGCTTCATTTTTTGCCTCTAGTGATTTATCAACATAAGTTAAATTATTTAAATTTTCTTTTTCAATATTTTTTTTAAAATTTTTGTCACCTCAATTTTTTTCATTTTTATTAATACAAGAAATAGTTATTGTTTGAGTAAGTAACAAAAGTGGTGTTAAAAAGATAAATATTTTTTTATACATAATTAAATTATATTCATTAATATCTTTATCTAATTTTTAAAATAAAAAAAAGAATAAAAATTTGAATTTTCAACATTTAAAATTCACAAGCTATTTTTGTTTTATAGTAAATCAAATTACATGATGAAATTTATTTTTTATGCTTTATTTTTTGCCCTTAATTTAAAAAATAATTAAAAAAATTAAGATTTATTTTTAGTTGTAAATTTGCATTTTGTTTTCATATTTTAAATTATTATTTTCTTTTAAAATACAAGCAAAATTTTAGTAAAAAATAATTGATAAGTTTTTTAACTTTTATAAGTCTAATTTTGTATTAATTTTGTCAAAAATATCTTTTCTTATTTTTATATATTTTTTAAATTTTTTTGAATGAAAAAATAGACCTTTTAAAACCAAAATTTCAGTTAATAAATTTTTTCAAATTACTACATTTTTTATATTAAAAATTTAAAGTTATTTTCAATTATAAATTTATAAAAATTTTTAGAGTTTATTTACAAATAAAATCGTTTTCTAGATATAGCAAGTATTTTAAATTCGTTTTTATTTTGTATTCTAAAATTATTTTGAATTCAAGAGGGTTCACTAAATATGAAAACAAAAATAAGCAAATGAAATGAAAAAATAATTTACCAAATTTTTCCAAGATCATTTTATGATTCAAACAATGATGGCAATGGAGATCTAAAGGGTATTATTAATAAATTAAAATATTTAAAGCTACTAGGTATTAATGCAATTTGGCTTTGTCCAATTTATGAAACAGACTTTGTTGATGCAGGATATGATGTTTCTAACTACAAAGAAGTTTGAAAAAAATTTGGAACAATTAATGATTTTAAAGAGCTTGTAAAAGAAGCAAAAAAATATGATATTGACATAATCATGGATATTGTTCTTAATCATACATCAACAAATCATGTTTGATTTAAAAAGGCAATCGAATCAGAAAATAATCCAGAACATAATTATTATATTTGAACTAAAAATCCAAAAAATGAAGAGTCAATTTTTGGAGGTAGTGCCTGAGAGTATGTTCCTAATTTAAATAAGTATTATTTTCACCTTTTTAGTAAAGAACAAGCTGATTTAAATTGAGAATCTAATGAAACAATTTCTGCTATGGTTGATGTTGTAAATTATTGATACAACCTAGGTGTTAAAGGTTTTAGATTAGATGCAATTCAACATGTCCACAAAGAATTAAAAGATGAACAATTTAGTCATTCATTTAGTTCAAAAATGGTTGCTTTTTTACAAAAATTTTTAAATCAAGTTAAAAAAGATAAAGATGATATTTTTTTCATTGCAGAAGCCTCTGGAATAACTCCGGAAAAAGTTTTAAAGTATAGTAAAGATGAAGAAAAAATTGCAGATAACTTTTTCAACTTTTCTACATGATATGTAGGTTGAGGAAAACAAACTGGAAGAAATGGTTATGATCCAAATTGAACAGTTGATAACCTAGTAAATGACAATTTTATTGAATACCAAAATAATGACAAAATTGAAAATTTAATGATTACAAATTTTTTATCTTCTCACGATACTTCACGAGCTATTTCAAGATGAGGAAATGAAAATCTTTTTTGAAAAGAATCTGCAAAATCACTTGCACTTTTTCAATTTATGCAAAAAGGATTACAATGCATTTTGTATGGAGAAGAAATTGGTATGTTAAATTCTGTTTTTAAAACTAGAGATGATTTTAGAGACATTGATGTTTATAATTCTTATCAATTATTTGTTGATAAAAACAAAGTTTATACAGAAGAGGAAATGACAAGATTTCATAACATAAATTCAAGAGATCATTCAAGGCTTCCAATGATATGAAACAATAAAACAAACTATGGTTTTAATGATGGTTTTAAACCTTGAATTCAATTTGGAAAATATTTTAAAAATGCTTCTGTTGAAGAGCAAATTGAAGATCAAAATTCAATATTTTATTTTTACAAAAATCTTATTGAAGCTAGAAATAAATATAAAAATATATTAGTTTATGGAAAAAGCTTTTTTGAATTTGAAAAAGATAAAAAATTAATAAAAATAACTAGACAAGATAAGGACAATAATTACATTATAAGTTTAATTAATTTAACACCTAGAGAAATAGAAATTAATGATCAAGATTTAGGTGAAATTTTGCTAACAACATATACTGATAAAAAGGAGTTTAAAAATATTTTAAGACCTTATGAGTCGATAATGTTTTTAAGATAAAAAATGCCAAAATTATTTTATGATTTAAAAAATTTTAAAATTTATCAAAAGGGATATGATCCCTTACTTTCTGGAAAAACAGAATCAATTTTTGCTCAAGGTAATGGTTATTTAGGTATTAGAGCAGTTGATGAAGAAAATTCTCATTTCCATAAAGAAGATTTTTTTATCAACGGACTTTTTAATAGAGGTGATGAAAATGAGGTTTCTGAACTTGCTAATTTATCAAACACCATTCAACTAAAAATTTTAATTGATGGACGTGTTTTTGAAACCTCTCATGTTTCTAGTTACTATAAGGAATTAGACTTAAAAAATGGTAAGTTAAAAAGAATATTAAGATACAAACAAAAAGATAAATTTTTTGAACTTATTTTTGAAAGATTAGTTGATCAAGAAAACAAACAACTCTATGCTCAAAAAATCACCATCAAACAATTAAAAGGACTAGAAAGTGAAATTAAAATTTTTCCTCTAATTGATGGACAAAGTACTAATAGAGGAATTCAACATTTTAAAGAAGGTAAAAAACTTTTAATAAGTGATGCATTAATTCAATATCAAGAACAAACAAATCAAAGTAATTTTTGAGCAATTCATAACATGAAAATTAAAGTTTTTGAAAATAAAAAGTTGCTTGAATGTGATAATGATAATTTTGTTATTAAAATGGCAAGACGTCAAATTGGTTATGAAATAAAATCAAAAGTTTCAATTGGTAAAGACTTTGTTCTTGAAAAAATAATGTCTGTAAATTCTTTGACAAAAGATGTTGAAAACAATTTTGATAATTTTTATCAACAATCACTTGAAAATGCAAAAAAAATTGATAAATTAACTTTTGATGATTTTGAAAAAAATTCACAAAAACAATTCGACAAAATTTATAGTCAATTTGATGTGCAAATAGAAGGAAATAAAAGTGCACAATATGATTTTTTAGCAATGAAATTTGCACTTTATCATATGAACATTTTTGTTCCAAATGATCCTCGATTATCAGTTGGTGCAAAAGGTTTATCTGGAGAGGGTTATCAAGGACATTGTTATTGAGATACAGAATTTTTTGTAATGCCAAACTATCTTTTTACAAATCCAAAAATTGCTCGCAATTTGCTGGAATATCGTTATCTAGGAATTAATGGAGCAAGAGATAAAGCCAAAGAAAAAAATCTTCTTGGTGCTCAATATCCTTGAGAAGCTGCTCTTCCTGAAGAAGGAGAAGTAACTCCATATTGAGGACAGCCCAACATCACTACAGGTGAGCAAGTTCCCATTGCATCTAGAGAACAAGAAATTCATGTTCCAGGAGATGTAGCTTTTGCTGTAAATCAATATTTTGAAGCAACAAATGATCAAAAATTTATGAATGATATGGGTTATGAAATGATTTTTGATACAGCAATGTTTTGAGCTTCTCGTGCAGAGTGCAATAATGATATTTGTCAAATAACCAATGTTATGGGACCAAATGAATATAAAGGAAACATTGACAATAACAATTTCATAAATTTAATTGCAAAAAGAAATTTAGAGCTTGCGCTAAAGCATAAAAAAATATTAGAATCAACATCAGAGGCAAGACAAATTTTAAATAGTGTTTTAGAAAAAATACCTTATCCAATAAATTGAGAAAAAATAGAGTATGTTTTTGAAAAAATGTATCTTCAAAAACCAAATGAAAATTTAATCATTGCTGAAAATGATCAATTTTTAAAACTATCAAGAGTTGATATAAGTGAATTTCAATTTTTAGGTGATGCTGGTACAAAACTTTTTAATACCATAGAAGGAAATAAAAAATTAAATTCTCAAATAGTTAAACAAGCTGATGTTGTTTTATCAATGTTCATTTTTAAAGAACTTTTTTCAAAAAAAATTATTGAAGCTAATTTAGATTTTTATCTTCCAGTAACAACTCATGATTCTTCACTAAGTGCAACTACTTATACAATAGTTGCAATTGATTTAAGAAAAATGGACATTGCTCAAAAGCTTTTTAAATATTCAATTGATATTGATTTAGGAACTAATTTTAGATCAAGTGATCAAGGAATTCACTCTGGATCACTTGCTGCAATTTGACAAACTATAGTTTTTGGTTTTGGTGGTTTTAGATTCTATAATAATCAAATTCACATTAATCCAATTCTTGCTAAAGGCTGAACAAAATTATCTTATTCAGTCATTGTAAAAAACATTAAATTAAAAGTTAATGTTTATCCAAAATATTTTGAAATTATTAAAAATGGCGAAGATAATTTAGATATCTTTGTAAATGGAAAAGAAGTAACTTTAGATAAAGTAAAAAATGTTTTTGAGGTTAATTTTGATTAAAGCAATTATTTTCGACCTTGATGGGGTAATTGTTGAAACTGCATCATTACACTTTCTTGCTTGAAAGCATGAAGTTGCTAAACTAGGAATTAATTTTACTAAAGAACAAAACACTTCTTTAAAAGGCTTAAATAGAATAGATACTTTAAAAGCAATTTTAAAGTTACACAACTACAAATTAAGTGATGAAAAAATAGAAGAAATAGCTCAAAGTAAAAATCAATATTATCAAAGACTTTTAGATCAAGAGCTAAATAGTTCTACAATACTTCCTAACATCAAAAATTTTTTAGATCAAGCTAAAAAAAATAATCTTAAATTAGCTCTTGCCTCTTCATCACATAATGCAAAATTTATCTTAAAAAAAGTTGAATTATTATCCTATTTTGATTTTATTGTTAACCCCTCTGAAATTAAAAATGGAAAGCCTAATCCTGAAATATTTTTAAAAGCACTAGAGGGATTAAATTTAAAAGCTAGTGAAGCTATTGGAATTGAAGATGCCCTTGCTGGCATTTATGGACTTAGACAAGCAAAAATTTTTGCAATAGCCATTAGCAATGGCGAAAATGAAAATTGATCTGAGGCTAACTTAGTTTTAAATACAACTAAAGAGCTAGATTTAGATAAAATTTTAAAAAGCTTTAGTTAAAAAAGCTAAGTTCAAACATCTAAAAAAATAACTAAAATTTTATAAATTTAATATAAGACTAAAAAAGCATTTTTTTAGTTTTTTTTCATTTTTTTCATAACATATCCAGAAAATTCAATTTTGCTCATAATTAGAATCTAAAATTTACTTAGATAACATTTCATTAACCATTAGAAAAATTCAGTTATCAAAGGATACAGATGAAATTAAAAGCATTATTTTTAGGTCCTGAAGTTCAAAAAAGAAAATATTTACCAAAGATTATTGAGCATCTTTATTTTTTATTTTCATCATTTACTTCTACTTTAGTTTTTATCGGTATTTTTGTTTATATAAACTCATTAAATCAAAGTAACTTTTTAGAGAACTTTTATCTTTCTCTAAAAAGTTCATTTTTTAGATTTTTAATTGCAATTCTAGTAATTGTTTTTGTTTTTAACATCATCTTAAGTATTAGATTATTAAGAGTTTTGACTAAAAGTGAAAATGGAAAAATGCTTGCTATATTAGAAATTTTTTGTGGCTTAATCATTTTATTTAGTCCTTTAAATTTATTTATTTCTATTTCTTCTTTAAAGTTTAATGAAATCGTTTATCAATAGGGGGTTTAATGAAAAAAATAAAAAAAATATTCTTAGGTTCTTTGTTTTTTGCTATGCCTTTGTTGAGCCTTTCGTGTTCAACAGGATCTCTTGTTAAAAATGAATTTCAAGATAGCAAAGATATATATGTGGCAAAAGTAGAAAGTCAAAAAGGTTTTTGAGATCAAGTAGTTAGTGAATTTAATAAAACAAGCTTTGCAACAGAACATAAATTTAATATCAAATTCATTGAAAAAAAATGAATTTGGAGTTATTGACAATGTCACAACTTTAGGTTTTCAAGATAAAAATTCACCCGATTTAATTTATGCACCACAAGATAGAATTACTAGCTTATTACAAACTAAATCAATTAGAAAATGAGATGAATCTATTAAAGATGAAATTCTTAGTCAAGTTGGTGCAAGTGATGCAGAAAAAAGTTTTATTAACTCATTTGGTTCTTTCCAAAGATCAAATGAAGATACACCAAGTTTTTATAACTTCGCTCACAACAAAGAGGGAATTGTTTTAATGACAAAAAAATCTCTGCCAGAGGTTAAAGCCGATTTTGCCAATACATCAACTGATGAAATGGTTGAATTAGTTAAAGCTGGAAAAGCATTTTTTAGAATTCAAGATGGTTGATATGGAAATGGTATTTTAGGTGGAGTTTTATCTCCTGAGCAAATGCGAAAAATAATTTATAAAAATGGTCAAAACTGGTCTTCTGGTTTTCTAAAAGATGATCCAAATCATGAAAAATTCAAAGAAGCTCTTTCAATAGCAGCTGAGCTTATGTATCCAATTTGAGAAGCTGCATTTAAACTATCTCAAGAAGAATATACAAAAACTGTTTGAGCTAAAAAAGACATTACTCAAGGTGATTTACAAACACTATTACAAGCTGATCTAGGTCCTGTTCAAAATAAAGTTTTAGAGCTTGTTTCATCAGCTAAATTAGACTATGCAATAGTTGGTTCATGAGATATTGGAACTTCTTCAAAACAAGGAATTAATACTTATGTTAATTTTCCTAAACTAAAAAATGACTATGAATATAAACAAGCACCAGGTTCATGATCATGAAGTATCAATGCAAGAAACAATGGTGTAAGTGAAAATAGAATTAATGCAATTTATGAATTATTAAAAATAATTTTTAAAACCGATAGCTATTATGGATATTTTAAAGGTGATACCAAAATTCCATATTTTGTAAATGTTCAAAATGGTCTAAAGTCTAAAATTGACCAAGATAACGTGCAACAAAATCAAGCATTAACTAATTTTGCAAAAGAAGCAGGATTTGAAAATCTTAATGACTTCAACAATGAATATAATCAAAGATTTGATCAAGTTAACAAAATCCTTGAACAAGCTTTTCCTAAAAATAATTCATGAGAACAAACACAAAATCCTAGTCCACTAGATGAGAGTAATACTTATCAAGATAAATTAGATAACATAGGTGATGAAGATAAGGCTAAATTTATTGGAATAACTGATGAGTTATTTAATGAACTAAAATCTCTTGAATTCAAAAAAGCAATAGCTCTAAGAAATGCAATTGCTGCAATAATCGGTCTTAACACATTAGCTGAACTTAAAGGTAAAGGCGGAGAGAGCTGACAAGCTTCAAGAGATTTAGTAAAAGCTGATTTTGAAAAAGAAATGCAACATGACAATGACAATGCTCACTTGCGCAAAATTGAAAAATATATCTTTGGAGTAAATGGAGATGAGCAAAGTGACAAAGATGATTTAGTAAAACAACTAAGTCAAAAAGACTCATTTACAAGTGCTGTTGAGTCAATACATGCAAAAGCTTTAGAATTTTCTAGAAAATATGCAAAAAACAACGTTGATGAAAACAACATTAAAAAAGCTGTTGAATTATATTTGGCAAATTACTGAAATCAAGCTATTTGAAATAAATTTAAAAACAAATACTTAGAAATTTGAAAAACATCTAAATTCAAGAAAAAAGATGGTCAAAGTGATTCATCAATGACAATTGAACAAGTTATTAATGAAGTAAATAAATATCGCTCATCTAATGTTGCTGACAAAATAATTAGTGTTATTACTTCAACTAATACTATTGCAAACAATGGTTTTGGTATATTAAAATTACAAAACTCAAGATTAGACAATTCTAATCCACAATTTGGTGGTGCTTTTTGAAGTATTTGAAATGAAGGAATTTGAGGAAATACAACCATTTATAGAACTCTTTCAAGCACTGTAAAAAATGAGCAAGAATTTAAAGATTATTTCATTAATAAATTTGATGAGCTATATAGAGATAGAGTAAATGTTCTTAAATCTTCAAATTCAGAAGACTTTATTCTAGATTAACTTTTTAAATGAAAAGTAAATACTTAATTCAAAAAGTCGAATTTTATTTGCAATTAATTTTGCTTTTTATTCATATTACATTATTAACTTTTTGAGTAGTTGAGATTGTGTTTTTAGGTACTAATAAATTTGACAATTCAAGCCAGCAAGAACAAGACTTTGGATATCAAAATTTTTTGACAACTAAATTATTTGTTTTTATTGGAAGTTATTTAGTTATTGTCTTTTTTTTGGTTAATTTATTAGTTTCAAGAAGATATGGCATAGGATACTTTTTTTGCATTATTTGATTTATCTTTTTCTTATCAATTTTAATCACTCATCTTATAGACAAAAATGCTTATGAAAATACATTTAGAAAAGTTGTTTTTTCACTTTTTGTTGTAGTTAATGTTTTTCAACTTTTATTGATTCTTTATTGAATCTTTAAAGTTAACAAAGAAAGAATGATAAACAAAATATCAATGCGTTAATTCCAAAGGAGGTAAATTTGGAAAAAATAAAACTTTGAAATTGATATGATCAAAGCTTTGATAAAAAAATAGATGATTCAAAGTTTGATTATTATTTTTATAAACAACAAGCAACCAATGTTTATAATAGACAAAAATTAGCTATTGACAAAAAGAAAAAAATTGACAAAAATTTATTTATTAAAGCTAAAAGATTATTAACAAATGAAAAGAAAAGATCTTTGTCAACTTTGAAAATAGCCAAAAAAAATGAACTAAGAATTGCAACACAAACTATCAAACAATTAAATATAAGTAATGATTTAACTAAGCTAATTAACTTTGAAATAAATAAGATAAAAGCAAAGTTACAAGAGTCAAAAAAATATGTAGAAAATTATTATAAATTACTTAAAAATTCAGCAGATGATTTAAATGTTAAAAAAACAATAATGAATGAAATTATTAGCAATGCTAAAAAAGTTGAAATTCAAGAATTTGAAAAACTTGTTTATCTTAATGTTGCTAAAAAGTTTTATAAAAAAACAAAATCATTAGAAATTACTAAAAAAAAAATTACTCAAATAAATTTAGATTTATCTGCTTTTGAAAACGAAATTATTTTCGAAAAAAATAATTTAGATTTTCTTATTAAAACATATTTACATCTAGGTCAAAAATTAAAAGAACTTCAAAACAAAAAAACACAAATTGTAGCTCAAGTTAAAATATCAAAAAAAGAAATAAATAAAAAATATTTAGAAGATAAAAATAACTTAAAAATAAAATACAAAGATCGAATTAACAAAGCAGAATATTCTTACAACAAAGACTATTTTGAACAAAATCAAAAAATCAAAGAATCTTTAAAACATGCAAATGAAAAAATAGCTCAAAACAAAGACAAAATTAATGAGTTAAATAAAAATAAATTAGAGAAAATAAAAGCTCTTGCTTTAGAAGAAAAAAGAGCTCTAAAAGCAAATTACTTGGAGTATAAAAAGAATTTAATTTTAGCTAAAAAATATTACAAACTTTACATTAATCATCAAAAGGTTTTATTGATTTGTAACTATTATGAAAAAGATAAAACTCAAATTGATCAATTATGGAAAAAGTATAAAAATAATTTTCTAAATAAAGTTGATGATCAGCAAGTAAAAAATGATTATTTTGAGCTTTATAAAAAAATCATAAATGTATATGAAAATGACAATAGTTATAAAAAACAAGTTGTTAAAAAAATAATCAACAAAAGCTATAATTTTTTGATTAAATATGAACTAAGAAAAAATGCTCTTTTCCATCTAAAATCTCAACACTGGCAAAATTTAGCACTAATAAAAAAAGACTCTTCTTATGAAGGTGATTTTTATGAAGTTAAATCAAATGCTTTATCACAATATGTAATTGACTATAGCAATGAAATTAATAACTCTATCATAGAAAAACAAAAAATATTAGAAGAGCTTTTTAATCAAAATTATGCAAAAAATAATTTGGAAAATAAACAAGTTTTTCAAAGCAAAGTTGATAACTTAAAAGTTGATTATTTATTAGAAAAAGCAAAAGTTAAAAAGCTTGCTAAGAAAAAAGAAATAACTAAAAAAGCTCTTGTTTTCACTAATAAAAAATTGAAAATTGATTTTAAAGAAAAAGTTAATTCATTGAAATTAGAAAATCCAAAATATCAAAATAAATTACTATTAAAAACTAATTTATCTCGTCTTTTTTCAAAGAAAAAACTTTTACATAAAATTTATCAATCAAAAATATTGGAAGCACAAAAAAGTATTCCAACTGAAAACAAAAAATATGCCAGCAAAAAAGGATTTTTAATAAATTTAATTTTGCCTGGACTAGCTGAAATATTGATTTTTAAACAATATTGAAAGGGAATTTTATTAATTCTTTTAAGTAGTTTTTTCTATCTAGCTTTTGTTCCTTTTTCGTTTGGTCTTTACTGAAATAAAATAGGTGGAGTTCAAGGACTAGTTGATCTAGGAGCTAGCATCCATAACCATGAAAAAGGAATTACTCCAGATGCTCGTTATTGAATATTTGGTGGAGTTGTTTCAATATTCCTTTTAATCCTTGTTATTGCATTTAATTTATCTAGTGCAATTCAGGCATATCGCAATGGAAAATTTCTTGAACAAGGTATGCGCCCTCAAAGTTGAATTCAAACAAAAAAATGACTTTCAAAACAAGGCTTTCCATGACTTATTTCCATTCCTGGATGACTTTTAATTGTCTTTATTGTTGTAGCTCCTTTATTTGCCTCTTTACTTATTTCTTTTTCAAATACTGGCTTTCAACATGAGCCGCCCGGAAGAGTAGTTGATTGAGTTGGTTTTAGCCAATATGGTAAATGATGAATTTTTAGAAACAATGGTTTATTAACCTCACTTTTTAGAGTTGTTGGTTGAACTTTTATTTGAACTTTTTCAGCCGGTTTTCTAGTAATTATAGTCGGTGGAATTTTTGCTATTTTAGTAAATAGCCATCATATTAAATTTAAAAAGTTTTTTAGATTAATTTACATTATTCCATGAGCTATTCCAGCTTTTGTTACTATTATTTTCTTAAAATCTATTTTCCAAGCAGATGATGATTCTTTAGTAAATCACATCTTAATTAACTTAGGAATTATTCAAAAAGGTGTTAATTATTTTTCATCAATTCACATAGTTAGATTCTTATTAATCATTATTCAAACATGACTTGGACATTCATATATTTTCCTTTTAATAACTGGTAATTTACAATCAATACCAAGGGATATCTATGAAGCTGGGGCAATTGATGGAGCAAAGAGAAATCGTCAATTTTTCTATATCACCATGCCAATTTTAATAAATTCATTAACACCACTACTAATAGGACAGTTTATTTTCATGTTTAATAACTTTACTATCATTAACTTGTTCTCAGGAGGAGGACCTGCTTTTTTAAGACCAACTGTATTTTTAGAAGCAGGAACAGATATCATAATTTCATGAATTTATAAACTAACAACTGGTGTTGTACAAATTGAAGGAAATACAGCTTTTGCATCAGCTCTTGTAATTCTTTCTTCTAGTATTTCTGTTGGTTTTGCAAGTTATGGTTTTGCTAAAAATATTGCAAAAGGAGAAAAATAATGAAATCCTACAAATCACTAATAAAAACACAAAAACTTAACTTGAATAAACTAACAAAGGTAAAAACTAAAATTCATCTTAGTGATGCAAAACAGTTAACTTTTAGTGAAATCATATACTTGTTTTTTAATTACATTCTTTTGATTTTTTGAGCGCTAATAATTATTTTTCCAGTCATAACTATGATTGTTGCTTCATTTAATGTTTTTAATCCAAGGTATGTTTCTCTCTCTCCTAAAACTTTTACTTTTGGATGAGATAACTTTAGCTACCTTTTTACAAGTGAGCGTTCTTTATATGTTAATTGATATATAAATACAGTTGTTATTTCATTAATAACAATGGCAATAACTGTAGTTTTTGTTGCACTAAATGGCTATGCTTATTCAAGATTTAGATTTACAGGTTCTAAACACTCACTTTCAGTTATTATGCTTTTACAAATGGTTCCAGCAACGGCTTCACTAATTTCACTTTATATCATTGTAACTTTAGGAAAAGAAATTAAAATTGACCCTCGTTTTATATTGGTTTTAATTTATGCTGGAGGGGCAATTGCTGGAAATACTTTTATTTTTAAAGGATACTTAGATTCAATTTCAAAAGAGCTTGATGACTCTGCAAAAATTGATGGATGTGGAAATTGAAAATTATTCTACAAAATTTTACTTCCAATTTCTAAACCTATGCTTTCAATTATTGCTCTATGAACTTTTTTAATTCCATTTGGAGATGTTATTTTGCCAAGATTTACAATTACCGATTTAAGACAAACAACTCTAGCAGTGGGACTTGATAGTTTCATAAGTACTGATCCAAAACACATCAATGCAGGAGCTTATTCAGCTGGAGCTTTACTAGCTGCTATTCCACCATTTATTCTGTTTATGGTTTCACAAAAAAACATTGTAGGTAATCTAGGAGAAGGATCAGTGAAAGGTTAATATGAAAAAAGAAATATTAGATGATTTAAAAAACTATGATTTAGAATTTGATAAATTTCTAAATCAAATTGGACAAAATAGCACTTCTTATAATGGTGGAAAAATTGAACTTGTAAATTTATCTAAAAAATATGAAGGTAATGATAAATGAACTCTTAAAGA
Organism: Mycoplasmopsis pulmonis; assembly: GCF_900660575.1. Lineage (NCBI taxonomy): Bacteria > Bacillati > Mycoplasmatota > Mycoplasmoidales > Metamycoplasmataceae > Mycoplasmopsis > Mycoplasmopsis pulmonis. The sequence continues at coordinate 747,668 of NZ_LR215008.1, forward strand.
TATCAACTTAACAATTGAGCCAAAAAAGTTTTGTATCTTTTTAGGACCTTCAGGATGTGGTAAAACTACACTTTTAAGAATGATAGCTGGACTTAATTCAATTACTAGAGGTGATTTATTATTTGAAGATAAAAGAATCAATAATCTTTCTCCCTCTGAAAGAAACATTGCCATGGTTTTTCAATCATATGCTCTTTATCCACATATGAATGTTTATAACAACATGAGCTTTGGATTGAAAATGGCAAAAGAAAGAAAAGACGTTATTGACCGAAGGGTTAAAGACGTAGCTAAAATCTTAAAAATAGAAAATTATTTATATAATAAACCTAGAGATCTATCGGGGGGGCAAAGACAAAGAGTTGCAATAGGAAGAGCCATTGTAAGAAAGCCTTCTATTTTCTTAATGGACGAGCCTCTTTCTAACTTAGATGCTAAGTTAAGAGAGTCTATGAGAAGAGAAATTGTTCAAATTCATAGAATGCTAAATACAACAACAATTTATGTAACCCACGATCAACTTGAAGCTATGACTATGGGAGATCAAATTGTAGTAATGAATGATGGTAAAATCCAACAAAATGGAACAAGTGAAGAACTTTACTTTAGACCTAAAAATATCTTTGTTGCCAATTTTATTGGAAGTCCAACAATGAATTTAATTTATGGAAATTATCAAAGACCATTTTTTGTTGCAAAAGATTTTAATTGGAAGTTAAAACTTGATACTGAAAATGAAACAAAAATTCAAAATAACAGTGAAATAGTAATAGGCTATCGTAGTGAAGATGTTATTTTAAATAAAAACCCAATTGAAGGGGCAATTCAGGGAAAAATATTTAATATTGAACACTTAGGAAAAGAGCTTTCAATAGTAGTTAAAATTAATGAAAATATTGAAATAGTTTCTACTGTTTTAAATAATGAAAAATTTGTTTTATATCAAAATATTTGAATAACTTTTAATCAAAAAAGAATTCATATTTTTGATTTAAAAACACAAGAGAGAATTAATTAATGAAAAAGATAGTTGAATTTTTTAAAATTTATTGATTGCGCAAAATCTCTGTTATTTTTATAATATTTAACTCACTTTTAACGATTTTGTTGTTTTACTTTTTTTATTCAAATTTTTTAGATTATGTAGACAAAGAAATAAAATTTTGATCAACTGATAATCCCAATTATGTTTCAACAGCTTTTGATCAAAATCCAATTTATATAGGACTCTTTTGTGTTCTTGGAATTATTATTGTTAGTATTATTGTTTTATCTATTCTTTATTTTTGACGCTTTTATAAATTACAAGATAGTGGAAATTTAATATTAACTTTATTGTTGGTGCTAAGTATTTTAGTTATTGTCATAGTTTCACTTTTATTGTCTTTTCAACCACAAATTCAAAAAAAGATAATTGAAAATCCAAATGGATCTAAAAGACAAATAAAATTAGACTCGCCATCTTATGCAATAGGTTGAGCAATATTTTTTATCTGATTATTTCAAGCTATGTTTTTACTAGCTTCAAAAAGAAATTATGGTTTTTTTATTCCTAAAAAAATTCATAATTAATTTGGCTTTTTTAAAATTTTTATCTGAATAAAAAATCTAAAAAAATAGATCTAATTTTTAGAGATCTATTTTTAAAAACTAATTTTTTTAATTACAAATTTTTGTTTTAACTATCTCACTAAATTTAACAAAAAATAATTATTAAAACATAACAAAAAAATATAGACAAAAAACATCATAAAAACAAATTAAAAAGACTTTAGAATACAAAATATTTTTAAAAAAAATTTAAGCAAATTTTATAACTAAAAAACAATAAAAAAAGAATCCATTGTTTATCTTGGATTCTTTGTTTTTTATAAAATTTAAAAATCTTAAAATAGACTTTTTTCTTGATGTGAAAAAGAAAAATATTCAGGTTTAACTATGTATTTTGATGCTAGTTGAATTCCTTCATCATCATAGGTTCATGAATAAACAACAACTAAGTATTCATGATTTCATAAATTTACTTTTTCATATTGCAATTTATAGATAGTATTTTTTAGATCTATACCTTTTTCTAAAAAGAAATTTGTAAAAGAAAACTTATCTTCAAATTTTTCTGGAATTTGATATTTTTTTGAAATGTAATTTTCACTGACAATAATTATTTCATCATCTTTCAAATACTCTTTTTTAAATTTTTTAAATCCATGATCAAAAATAATTTTAAATTTACTAAACCATTTTGGAGTTTGTGAATTTTCTTTTTTTATTTTAGTAGAAGTTACTGGCATTGCTGAGGCAAAAGGTTTAAGCAAACCAAAAAAATTTTCAGCTACAAATCTTCCTTGTTTACTTATGTTATAAACAGCTCCTATTGATTCAAGTTTTTTGTATGCATTAATAGCAGTAATTCTAGAAATTGAAAATTTTTGCATTAAAAAAGCTTCCGAAGGCATAATATCATTTGGCTTTTTTTTATTAGTTATTATTAAATTTATTAAATACTTTAATATTATTTCTTTTTTTGTTTCCATAAAAAAAATTTTAAAGTTTTTTTACCAAAAAATTACTAAACTTATTGATATAAAAATTTAAAGTATATTTGATAAAAATTGCTCCCATTAATAAAAAAATTAAATGCATAAAATTACAATGATTGTTTTTTATTTAAAACAAGATTTCTAATTTCTAAAATTTTTTACTGAAAAATAATTGAACTATTTTTCAAAACTCAAAAATCACTTTTATCATTTGAATCATCAAAATCAGAATTAAATAAAATCTTTTTATTTTCTAATTCTTTTAGATAAATATTTTCATTAGAAAAATTATGAGCTATAAAAAGTTTTTCTTCTTGATGTTGAATTTCATAGAAAACAAATCCCTTTTTGATTTTTAAAAAATTAACTTTTTCAAAGTTATTGTCTAATTTAAAAAAATTAGAATTTTTATAAAAATGTATCAATCTTGTTAAAAAATTAAAAACATGTTTTTTAACTAAATCATTATTTAGATTTTGTCATTTTAAACCATTTGTGTAATCACTTGTTTTATATGAATTTTCATTAACTCAAAAATTAGATTTATCAACCAAATTATTTTCACTATTCAAGATTTTTAAAGATCTTGCTGAGTCATAACCACTAAAATCAGTTGGCTTAGAATGACAAAATTCTGTTCCTGCTAAAATTAGTTGTTTTCCTTGTGTGCTAAATTGCATCATTAAAGCTTGTCTATAAATTTTTATACTATCACTAAAACTTTTGTTCGTTGTTGTTATTATTTTGTCTCACAAACTAAAACCATCATGACAAGCACTATATTGAAGATTCATGTTGTAATCTTTTGAAAAAAGATGATAGTTCTTTTTTTCTAAATTACTTTTTTGGAAAAGTGGATATTTTTTTACATTACCAACAATCGAAAAAAGATAATGATCAAAATAATCTAAATTACCTTGAATAAGGCCATAACTTTTTTCAATTAAATCAAGGTCATCACTACCTTTAATTGCATTTCTAGTTGTGTCATTAAAATAAGCAAAACCTTTAGAGTTTGTGTTTGTTCCTTTGGTATAACTATTTTCATAATTTAAATCACTAAACTCTCATGCTTCTCCATGTAAAATGATATTTGGATTTATTTTTTTAAGTTTTTTGAAAATTAAATTTAAAGTTTTTTTATCAATAAAAGTTGAAAGATCAAAGCGAAAACCATCGACTTTAAAATATTCAACAAAATAAACAAGTGAGTCAATAATTAATTTTCTAACCATTTTAGATTCAGTATTTAATGCAAAATCATCAACTGGTAAAATTTGAGAATTTTCTCTAAAAAAGTAGTCCTTTAAAATATTGTTCATTAACATGTTAGTCATCATGTGATTGTAAACAACATCCATGATAACTGCTATTCCATTTTTATGAGCCTCTTCAATAAAATCCCTAAATTCTATAATTCTATTTGAAGGATCTTCTGGTTTAGAAAAATATCATCCTGCTAAAGAAAAATAATTTAAAGGATCATATCCTCAATTGTAATTTGTACTTCACTTTTGTCCATTGCCTTTTTCTATTATCTCTAAATTAGAATCATCTAAAGTATAAATAGATTGAACTGGCAAAAGCTGAATATGAGTAATTCCTAATTTTTTTAAATATGAAAAAATTTGGCACTCTTGTGCTGCTTTAAATGTACCTTTTCTATTTTCTAATTTTTTATCTACTAAAGAACTAAAGTCTCTAATGTGCATTTCATAAATAACTAAATTTTGATCTTTTTTTATATCAAAATTTTTATCTGAAAAACTCTCGTTTTTAAAGTGTTTTTGTCAATCTATTATTGCAGCTTTTGGAGTTTTGTTTGTTTTACCTTCTCAGTTAAAAACAGAAAGAGATTTTGCATATGGATCTAACACTAATTTGCTTTTTTTGTTTTCATCTTGAACTTTAATATGATAGTAATAATCTTCAAATTTTAAAGGTATTTTGACTTGTCAAATTTTTTGTTTTTTAACAAAATTTATTTTTTCAACAACTTTATCATTGTCTAATTTATCATAAATAATTAAATCAACACTAAGGGCAAAAGGTTGCCAAAAATTAATAATAAAGTTTTTATCTTTTTTTCAAATTCCTAGCTTTGCATTTGTTGCAAAATTTTTGTCTATATAATCTATTCTTTGAGCAAAAGACTTTTTTATTCCTCTGAAATAAATCATGTTAGTAATTATATTTTCTAAAATAAAACATCACTTATTATCTTGATATAACAATGCAATTTTGTTTTAAAAAAATAATTTTTTTCAATTTTAAATCTAGTTTTTAAGCAAGATTGTCTAAATTTGAAAAATGAAAATAATATTTAAAAAATTAACTATTTTTTATAAAAATTCAAGTTGTTTAAATACAAGTTTTTAATTTTAAATCTAAAAATATTATTTTAATTTTGTTAAAGTTATCCATTATTTTTTATATTGTTTTATTGAACATTTTTATCTTAAATATAAGTGATTTAAGCTATGTTTAAATTAAAATAGTAAAATAAAAAAATATATTAATTTATTTCAAAATTTAGGAGTTTAAAATGACACCACACATTAATGCCAAAAAAGGTGAAATTGCTAAGGTAGTTTTAATGCCAGGAGATCCTCTAAGAGCTAAAACTATGGCAGAAAAATATTTAAAAAATTATAAATTAGTTAGTTCTGTTAGAAATGCTTTTATTTATACAGGTGAATACAAAGGAAAGCAAATTTCAATTGCCGCTTCAGGAATGGGTTGTGCTTCGATTGGAATTTACTCACATGAGCTTTTTGACAAATATGAAGTTGAAAAAATCATTAGAGTAGGAACTTCTGGATCATATGTAAAAGATTTAAACATTGGAGATGTTGTTCTAGCAAAAAGTGCCTACACTGATAATCAAAACTTTTCGCTAGTTTTAAGTGGTAAAGCCGAAAATGTTTTTTATCCTTCAAAAGAGCTTAATGAGCAAATTAGTAAAATTGCAAAAGATCTTTTGATTCCAATCAAAGAAATTCAAGTTCACTCAAGTGATGTTTTTTATGCCACAAGGCCTCTTGAAGAGACTATCAAAATTACTCAATCTCAAGCTGTTGAAATGGAAGCAAGTGCACTTTTTGCTGTTGCAAATAAATTCAATAAGCAAGCAGCAACACTTCTTACAATTAGTGACAATCTAATAACCCATGAAGAAGCTAGTTCTCAAACAAGACAAAACAACTTTACCAAGATGTTTGAAATTGCACTTGAAATTGACTAAGGTAAAATATGAGAATTGTAGATCTTATTAACAAAAAAATGACCGGTAAAGCACTAACAAAAGAAGAAATTGATTTTTTACTTGATAGTTATTTAAATGAGAGTATGCCAGATTATCAAATGGCTGCTTTTTTAATGGCTGTTGTTTTTAAATCAATGGAAAAAGAAGAACTGGCCCACTTTAGTTTAAAGATGCTTCAATCAGGAAAAATAATTGATCTTTCATCAATTAAGCAAATCAAAGTAGATAAACACTCAACTGGAGGAATAGGTGATAAAACAACTTTGGTAATAGCCCCTATTATTGCAGCTTTAGATTTACCAGTGGCTAAAATGAGTGGAAGAGGCCTAGGTCACACTGGAGGAACTTTAGATAAGCTTGAGTCTATTCCTGGATTTAGAATTAATCTTTCAGAAGAAGAATTTATTAATCAAGTTAAAAAAATCAATATCTCAGTTATTAGTCAAAGTCAAAGCCTTGTTCCTCTTGATAAAAAACTCTATGCTCTTAGAGATGTTACAGCAACAGTTGAGTCAATTCCTTTAATTGCCTCATCTATAATGTCTAAAAAACTAGCAACAGGCTCTGATGCTATTTTACTAGATGTAAAATGTGGTAATGGCGCTTTTATGAAAGATATAGATAGAGCAAGAGAGCTAGCCAAACACATGGTTGATATAGGAAAGGTTTTAAACAAAGATGTTGTTGTTGAAATTACTAATATGGACAGGCCTTTAGGAAAAGAAATTGGTAATAAAAATGAAGTTATAGAAGCAATAGAAGCTCTTAAAGATAAGTGATCTTGAGACTTTAAAGAACTTATTTATAGCTCATGTATTAACATTTTGTTAATGACCAAAAAAGCCTCTACAAATCAAGAGGCAAAAACTATGATTGATAGTGTCATAAAATCTGGAAAAGCTCTTGAAAAATTTTATGAATTTGTCCAAGCTCAAGGTGGAGATGTTGAGATTCTAAAATCGAAAAGTTTTTGAAATCCAAAATTTAAATTAGAAATTAAAGCCAATAGCAATGGATATTTAAATATTTATGATGCTTTAACTTTTGGAATTGTAGCTATGAAATTAGGAGCTGGTAGACAAACAAAAGAGGAAAAAATTGACTTTGAAGCTGGTATAAGTTTGAATAAAAAAACTAATGATTTAGTTAAAAAAGGTGATGTTATTTTTAGTTTATATTCATCAAAGCCCATTGATCCTAGCTTAATTGATGAGCTAAAAAATTCTTGAAAAATAAGTGAGAGCAAAGTTGATTTTAAAATGATTTTAGATAAGTTTTAATTACAAAAACAAAGCCCTTAGAATAAATAAAAAGTTTTTATGAGAAAAATAGCTCTAAAAACTTTTTTTGTTATAAAATTGCAAACCAATATTTGCTTAGCAAAAAAGCACCCTTAAAATTTGGTATAATTTTAATATCTTAAAATCTTGGAGGATATTATGAAAATGAAAAAAATTCTTTTAATATCAGTTGCTAGTATTTCTTCAGCCTTTGTTATTACAAGTGTTGGAGCAATATCGGCTAAGGTAGTAAGGGATAAAAACGTCCTTGGCCTAGTAGAAGAGTTGCAAGAAGAGTTAAAAGCTGTTGAGTTTTTAGCAATCAAAGATAATGCAAAAGAGCTTAAAGAACTCTTTGCCTCACAAATAAATGATGCAAGTCTATTAACTACTGAAAACATTGACTTAGTATTTAAAGATCGCTTAAATAAAAGTCTTGATCCAAAGATAAAAATTTCATATGAATTAATCCCTAATGAAGATGAGCAAAAAGCAAAAAGTGCAAATGATGATGAAGGTAGTTTGTTAGTTCGCATAAAACTTCAAGTTGATAGTAGTATAACAACCCAAGATATTAAATTAAATGGATTTAAAACTTTAATTCAAAGCATAAAAACAAATGATTTAAATCTTAAAGTTTTAAATAAAGACAAAGTTTTAGCTAGTGAGTTATTTGAGCCAAAGCAAAATAGCATAACAAAGCAATTAGAATTAGTAGATAAAAATACAAATCTAGATCTTGATAATTACAACTTAACTTATGAAAGTCTCTTTTTAAATGATCTTGAGGGTAGAGCTAAAATTAGAGTTAATGCAACACTTAAAACAAATGAAAATATCAAAAATCATTTTGATTTTGTTTTAGAGAATTTCAAAAAATTTGCTCTTGATGAATCTTTACTTAATGCTGATTTTACTTTAACAAAACAAAATCAAACAATTCAAGAATTACAAAATGCAATAGCTCAGGCTTTTAGCAATCCAAATGATAGCAATGCTAACTCACTTGAAAAATTAAGCAATCACTTAGATATAAAAGTTCCTGAAGGTTTTGAATTTGAATTTGTTTCACTTGAGCCAAAAAATAATGATTTTACAATCGCTAATTTAAGCTACAAACTAGTTGTTAAAAACTTGCACAATGCTGATGAGCAAAATCCTAATTCAAAAAACGGAATACTTAAAAGTCAAACAAAATCTATTGAACTTTCATCATTTGTTGACTACTCTGATGAACTTCTAAAATTGATGGATAAAATTTCTAAAGTTGTCTTAAGTCAAAACTCAAAGTTAAAAGAAACTTTACCTTCAAAAATTGAAAAAGATAAGTTAAATTTAGACAATTTAAAAATACTTACAACCAATGGAAAAAATGATAGTGATTTTCAATTGTTAGATGGTTATAATCTTGATTTTGATATTGTAAAAAATGAAGATAGAAATGATGTTGAAGGAAGTTTAAATCTTAAAATAACTCTTAGCAAAGATGGAAAACAATCTAAGTCCAAAACTCTTGTTTTATCAGGACTTTTATCTGAGATAGATTTATTAAAAAATAATAGTTTTAAAGTTGAAATTCCAAATAAACAAAACATACTAGCAAGTGATTTAATTTCAAACAAAACTAATGTTGAAAATGTCATTAAAAAAGATCTTCAAATCAAGGATTTAGAAAATTTTGATTTTGCAAATTATCAAAGAATTTTTAAAGCCGTTTTTGTCAATGACAAAGAAGGAAAATTAACTCTAAAGATGAATTTAATTTCAAAAGAAAAAAACAAGAAAAAAGATTTTACTTTTCAAATTAGTGGATTCAAAACTTCTCAAGTTTTACCAATGAATTTATTAAACTTAAAGAATGTTAAAATGCTTACTGTTGATGAAATTTTTAGATCATTAAATCAACTTAAAAATCTTCCAGAAAACACTAAAGATCAAAATTCAAAACAAACATTAAAAAATCTTTTTGATGTTGTTTTAGATTCAAATTATGAATTTAATTTTGTAGATTTTAAAGCAAAGGAAAATGCAAAAGATGTTGGGCTTTTAACTTACTTTTTAAAAGACAAAAAAACTAATATAGTAAGTACAAACATTGAAGTTGGAGTAAGTGTTTTTGAATCAATTTCTAAAGCAATTGAAGATCATCTTTCTAAAATAGTTGAGGCTTTAGTTGTTTCTAATTCTAGCTTAACTAATAAATTGGCTACTGAATTTAAAGTAGGGCAAAAACTAGAAAATTCAATGATTCAACTTTATGATAAAAACAAAAATTTAATTAAACCAACAGAAGGTTTTGAACTTTCATATGTTATTGCAAATAATCCTAATTATGATTTAAAAAATGGTACAGTTGAAATTGAAGTTCAATATAAGAAAAATAACACTGTTCAAAAAGTTACAAAAAAACTTAGTGGCTTTAAAAAACTAGAACAAAGTGATTTTGATGTTGTTGCAAAAAGAGATATTTTAAATCAACATCCAAGAGTTTTAAAAGATGACAAAACTAACTTTAACTTTATTAAAAATACTCTTTCAACAAAGACTTTTGATCTTAAATTTAAAAATAACCAACAAAGTAATGAAATTCTAAATAACTATGATTTAACTATTGAAAATGTTAAATACAAAAACATCTCAGGTCAAGTAAATTTTGATATTAAATTCACCAAAAAAAATGGCTCAAAAAATGATGAAATTATCTTTAATAAAACCCTTACTGGACTAAAAGCTGATTTAATTTTTAAAGATTTTCACCAATACTATGAAGGTGATGAAACAAATCATAGAATTATTTCAGTAACAGCTAAATTACCTCGAAATCAATTTATTCAAAAAATTGTTGAAGCAAGAGAAAACAATGACATAGATGCTCTTGTAGATTATTGATTAAAATTGATTGCACCCGATGTTCCAGGTCACATTAAATCTAAGAAATTAACTTTCTTAATAAGAACTAGTAATCTTGGCTCAACTAACTCAAACAAAGGAGCTCATAGAGTTGATTATTTAGATCAAAGTGCTGAGCAATTTACAATTTTTAGAGATTTAGATGTCTCTGGTTTTAACAAAAGTGAAGTAATTAAAAATCATCTAAAAACTTATCTTTCTCAATATGTTTTTGCAATTAGAAAAAACAATTCAAAAACTCCAGAAGAATTTAAAAATGAATACAACGCAGCAAGGGATTCTAACTCAAGAATTAGAGTTATTCAAAGTTACTATAATTTATACATCCCACAAGGATATGAAATTACCATAGATAATAACAATTCCTTAAAAGCGCTTCAATATAAATTTGATAATAGGCTTTCAAAAGAAGATAAATTTAGTGACTATGAATTAACATATAATTTGAAAAAAGGTAATCAAACAATTCAAAGAAAAACAATTTTAAGTTATGGTCAAAAAGTGTTTTTACCTATTGCAAATAAAAATGGTTTAAACTTTGCTTTTATTAAAAAAGATTATCTAGGTAGATATTCAGATGATATGTGAAGATGACATTTAAAAAGCTCTCTAAAACAAATTAAATATAGATGAGGAAATAAAGAAGTCTTCTTCTATGATGTTAAACCAAGTGATTTTTGAATTTGAGACAAAGGTAGTTGAAGAGTTCATCTAACAGTAAGAACAGGTCCTCGCTATGGACAAATTAGACGTATTTGAGTTAACTTTAGATTAGTTGATGGAAAAATCCAAATTTGAGGAGATCACCCAATTGATGGAATGCTTTTAGCAGAATAACTCTTCAAAAAACAAAAAACCAGCCAATTTTACTAGCTGGTTTTTTGTTTTAAGCTTGATTCTCTAAAAAGTAAATCTTTGACAATTTAAACTTTGTCTAATTGCATTGCTTTTTTTCTTTTTGTCTTTTTGTTTTACAAAATCAAAAAAGCTAACTTGTTTAAAAAAGTAGTATTTTTAAAACTTTTAAAATATTAATAAATATTTTTAGATTGAAAAGGTTTTGTAATAGTTTTTTTGACAAAAAATGCCTCAACCTAAAAAAAGGTTAATTTTAGTATAATTTAAATGCATTGGAAAGTATTATGAAAACTAAAAAAACTCTATTAATAACTCTAGGGATCACTTCTGTAATACTTGTAGGAACAAGTATAGCAGCAATGACCACAAAAATATTAAGTGATAAGACAAATTTTTCTTTATCTCAAGATTTAAAAGGCGAAATTAATGATGTTGAATCTTTAAAAATTAATCAAAAAGCTTTTGAGTTAAAAAAAATTTTTCCTTCTCAACTAAAAGATACTAGCCTTTTAACTTCAGAAAATATTAATTTAAAATTTAAAAATAACCCCAACGTTGCTCTTGATCCAAAGATAAAAGTTTCATATGAATTAATAACTGATGAAAATAAACAAAAACAAAATCATGCAAATGATGACGAAGGATCTTTGCTTGTTCGTTTGATCTTTTCTCTTGGAAGAGCAAAAGCTAGCAAAGATGTAAAATTATTTGGATTTAAAACTCTAGTTGAAAACACTTAAAAAAGTGTTTTAAATTTTAAAGTTTTAGACCAACACGAAATTTTCTAAATCAATTATTAGACAAAAATAGCTCTCTTAAATCTGATCTTTTTACCATTAAAAATCAAGGTAAATTTTAAACCTTGATAAATATAGAGTGTTTTTAAATGATGTTTAATTAGAGCTAAAATTAGAGTTAATACTAAAACAAAATATCAAAAAATTATTTTGATTTTCTTTTAGATGATTTTAAAAAATAATCAACTAAATCCAATCTTTGTCAAACAAAACTATTTAAATAGATATGATAATGGTAATTTAAAATAAGAACTTCCTAACTTTTATTAAGCAAGTTAAGTTTTACAAAAATAACAAAGCAGTTTTCTTTGTAGATGTTAAAAAAAGATAAGCCAGTTTAAAGCAATAACATCTTTCTAGTCTTATATCAATATTAAACAATGAATGCATCAAAATTTATTTTAGATTTATTGATGGCAAAATCCGAATCTGAGCAAACCATCCAATTGATGTTTTTGGCATAATTTAATAAACTAACAAGTGATTTTTGAAAAATCAACTCTAAAAGTAAAAACTAATTTTTTATGACTTTGGTTTTTACTTTTTTTATTAATCTTTATCTTTAATAATTAAGCAAACTAACTAATATAAAAGTATTTGAATTAATAATTTTAGTTTTTGTTTATCTAATAAAAAAACTATTTTTTTAATAATTAGTTTGTTTTTTAACATTTTAAAAAAGTTGAAAGTAAATCTAAATTAATTTAATTTTTTAAGATGTTTTTAAAGTTTAAAACAACAAAAAAGAGCTTGTTTATTATAAATAAAAAAAATTTTATAAAATATGTATTGATTTTTTATTTATATGTTAAAATTAAAAAGCCTATTTTGATATTTTTTAAAAACACTCTGAATTTGGTATAATATTACTAGATTAAATTTGGAGAGCGTGTTGTATGAAGCTAAAAAAAAGTGTAATAATATCTATTATTGCTGGTGCACTTACAGTTGCTACAATAAGCGCAATTGGTATTGGTGTAAAAGTAGCTAGCGATAGAAGAAGTTCTCCTCCAATTAGGCAAAACATGGATGATGTAAAAAGACCCCAAAGCCCTGAAAATGAAACAATCAAAAATATAAATCATTTAGAAATAAAAGAAAAAGCAAGAGTTTTAAAAGATTTATTGGCCTCAGATTTAAAAGATCCAAAACTTTTAAATTCAGAAAACATTGATTTAAAATTTAAAAACTCATCAATTAACAAACTTGATGAAAAAATAAAAATAACCTATGAACTTATCACAGGAAAAACAAATAATGTAAATGACGATGAAGGTAGCTTAGTAGTTAGGGCTAAATTCCAAGTTGATAATCAAGAAATTGTTAAAGATTTAAAACTAATTGGATTTAAAACTTTAATCCAAAGTATTAAAGCAGGTGATTTAAACTTTAAAGTTTCAAATAAAGATCAGATTTTAGCAAGTGAGCTTTTAAGTTCAAACCAAAATGTTGCAACTAAGTCACTAGAGCTAAAAAACCAAAGTAAAAAATTAGATCTTAATAAATATAACCTAACATATGAAAAGATATATTTCAATGATGTAACAGCTAGTGCAAAAATTAGAGTTAATGCAAAGCTTAAAACAAATGAAAATATCAACAATAAATTCGAATTTGTTATAAATGGTTTTAAAAAATATGTTATTGCAGATTCATTAGAAGCTAAATTTACTTTAGTTAAAAAAGATATAGCAATTGAAGAGTTAAAAAGAGTTGTTACTGAAGCTTTTAAATCAAAAACAACTCAAGAGGCTTTTGCTAGTCTTAAAAATTATTTAGACATAAGTCTTCCTGAAGGCTTAGATTTTTCTTTTGTTTCAATTGAGACAAAAAATGATGATCCAGAAAGTGCAATTTTAACCTACAAACTAGTTATTAAAAACTTGCATAGCGGTAGTCAAGCAAATCCTAGTTCAAAAAACGGAGTAGTTGAAAGTAAGTTAAAAACTTTTGAAATAAAAAGATCTCAAATTCAAGAAGAGCAGCCAAAACCAAAGCCAAAACCACCCGAAAAAGATAAACCTAAAGAAGAGAAACTACCAGAGAAAAAAATGGATAGAGTTTCTAAAATTGAATTAACTCAAAATTCAGTGTTAAAATCAATTTTACCTTCAAAGGTTAACAATAATCAATTAACTTCATCTAATATAAGACTATTAAAAAATGATGGTGAATTTATTTTACCTTATGGAACAAGTCAAAAATTTGAAATTCTAAAGGCAGATGATGTCAACGGTATATTAGAAGTTAAACTTAGTCTTTCACAAGGTGAAAAAGTAATTGAAACAAAAACTTTAGAATTACAAGGGCTTTTAAGTGAGTTAGACTTTGCAAGCCAAAGTGATTTTAGTGTAATTGAAATTGAAAAAAGAGCACAGCTTAATATTGGTAGAATAGCTTCTAAAACAAATGAACTTGAAAAGCTTATTATTTTAAATCCCAAAGCAAAATTCAAAATGGAAAATTATGATAAAACTTTTTTAGTCTCTTATATTAGTGATAGACGCGGAAAAATAATTTTCAAAATGACTTTATCTACAAAAAAAGGAAATAAATCAAAAGTATTTAACTTTGAAATTGATGGATTTTATAGATATTGAAATACTCCAGAAATTTTAATGCATCTTGAAAATCCTTATAAATTAACAGTTCAAGAAATGATTGATGGATTTTCAAAACTAAGAAAAGGTCATAGCCCTAGAGAAGCAGCTGATAAACTAAAAGAGCTTTTTGTTGAATTTGTTCCAGTAGGTTATGAATTTTACTTTGTTGATTTTAAAGCCAAAGCAAATGCAAAAGATATTGGTGTTTTAACTTACTATTTAAAACATTTAAAAACTGAAGATGAAACTGGTCATATCCAAACTGAAGTTCAAGGATATGATCCACTTCTTAAAGCTATTGAAAAATCTTTAAATAGTATTTCAAAAATTGAACTTGATGCTAATGGTCAATTAAAAAACAAACTTGCAACTGAATTTGAAGAAAACCAAGTATTAGATAGCAAATACAATAGTGAATTTAAACTCTATGATAAAGACAACAATCTAATTACTCCATTAGAAGGAGTAAACTCTTTCTACAAAATACATAATAATCCTGATTATGATCTAAAAGAAGGATCAATCAAAATTGAGTTTCACTATAGTAAAGATGATAAAAGCGGTAGAATAAGTAGAACAGTTACTGGTCTAAAAAAATTTGATGCTAGCTTATTTGATGTTGCTATAAAAAATGAATTTAAATATGCCAATTATTTTGGAGTATTAAGAGGAGCTAAAGAAAACTTTAAATTTTTAGAAAATTCACTTGAAACTCGAATTTTTAATCTTAATTTTAAAGATCCTAAAATAGGCCAACAAATTATAAAACACTATAGTTTTAGTGTTTCAAACCTTCAACAAAAAACCATTGAAGGTGATGCAACCATTGACGTTAAAGTTTTTCAAAAAGGACAAAGAGAGCCTATTTTTTCAGCTAACAAAGCTTTTGATGGTTTTAAAAATTTTGAATTTTTTGAAGCTTCAGGACTTTGAAAAGATAGATATAAAATAGAAAATGAACAAGAGCCTAACAATCATACAGTCTTTTCTATACAAACTTCAACCATCCGTGAAGATTTTATTAAAAGAATTGATTATATTAGAAACATAAATAATTTAGAGGCTCTTAGTGCTTATTTATTTAGCTTAATAGATCCTGTTCATTTGAATGGAAATAGCTTTACATATTTAATTAGAACTAACAATCTAGGTTCAAAACAACAAAATAGAGGAGCTCATAGATTAGACTATACAAGTGAAAGTGGAGAACAATTTAGAATTGTTCATAATTTAAATATTCGAGGTTTAAATCAACAACAAAAAAAGGAAAAAATAAGACAAGAAATATTCAATTATTTTAAAACAGCTGTTTTTGCAATTAGAAAAGACTTTTCAATAGATGCTCTAAAATTTGAAAGCGGATTTACATCTCAATGAACTTTAAGTTCAAATCCTTCTAAGGCAAAAGTTGATTTTCTTAAAAAATACTATGATCTTTACATTCCTAGTGGATATGAATTAACTATTGTGCGTGGTGATTATTTATGACCAATACAATATGTTCATGATAAAAAAATCTGACAGGGTAATGAATTTACTGATTTTGAACTAAATTACACATTGAAAAAAGACGGAAAAGCCATTAAAGGTCAAACCATTTTAACTTATGCTAAAAAAGTATATTTAAGAGCTCCACAAAAAAATGGACTAAATCCAGTATTTGTCAAAGCTGATTTTATAAAAAAATATAATGACAATGTTTGAAGATGAGCATTGCAACACTCAGTTAAACAAATTAAATACCGAGACAATAAAGATCAAATTTTCTTCGTTGATGTTCATAAAACAGATCAATGAGGATATGGAAAAGATAATTCTGTAACACTAAGACAAGAATTTAAAAAAGATGGAAAATGAATAAAAAACAAAGTTAAATTTAAATATGTTGATGGAAAGATCCAAATTGAAGGAGATCATCAAATTGATGGCTTAGTTATTTTAGAACCAAAAAAATAAGTCCCTATTTTAGATTTGTCTTTAACTTAGGGTTTTAGATTTATTCTAACAAGCATATTTTAGTTTTATTAAATTTTTGATTTATTTTCCATCCAAGTTTTTTATCCATTGAAATCAACTTTTATGAAAAACTAGCTTATTTTTCTCAAATAATTTTGTTTTTTGCTTTTTTTAAAATTTTTGGCAATTAACTTAAGAATAGAAAAATAAGTCGAAATATGCTCTGTTAAGTAAAAACTAAAAAGCAAAAAAAAGCAATAATTTTATGCAAAAACAAGGCTTATAAATTAACCAATGTCTCTAGATAAGATCTTGTGACTTTTAAAAATTTATTATTTTGTATAATTTTAGTATATTGAAAGGAATTTTATGAAAATAAAAAAAGCTATTTTGATAAGTGCCATAGGAGGTTCTGCGGCAATCGTGGCCTCGGGTTCTGGTATAGTAACTTGAAAGGTTTTAAAAGATAAAATATGAATCTTCTTTATCAGAAAAATTAAGTGCTGAAATACAAGATGTCAAAGAATTAGAAATTAAAGAAAGTGCAAAAGATTTAAAAAATTTATTGCCTTCTCAAATAACTGATTCAACTCTTTTAACTAAGGACAATATTAACATAAAATTTTTAACTGACACAGATACTCAACTTGATGAAAAAATAAATGTTTCATATAAATTAATTTCTAATGAACAAAAGCAAGAAGAAAATAGTCAAAGAAATTCAAACCAAAATCAAAATGAAAAATTCGCAAATGATGATGAAGGTACTTTAAAAGTTCTGGTTGAATTTTCATATAACGGAGTACCCGTTACTAGAGAAGTTAAATTACATGGTTTTAAAAATACAATCCAAAAAACTCAATCAAATAATTTAAACTTATCTCTTTCTAACAAAGAGCAAATTCACCCTAGTGAGCTTATTGATTCTAATCAACAATTAGTAACAACTAATTTTGAACTAAAAAGTTTGTTAGAAACTTTAGACATTGAAAAATATAAAGTTCTTTATGAAAAAGTTTATGTAAATGACATTGATGCTGAGGCTAAAATTAGATTAACTCTACAACTTAAAACAAACGAAAATATAAAAAATTCATTTGAATTTGTTTTAAAAGATTTTAAAAAATACAATCTAGATGATTCTTCACTTAAAGCTAAGATAAATTTAGTTAAAAACGACCTAAGCATTGAAGAGCTATTGAACATTACATCAAAAGGCTTTGGAGCTAATAAAACTGAAGATGATGTAAATAAGTTAAAAGAAACTTTAAATATTGATCTTCCTAATGGATATGAATTTGAGTTTGTCTCACTTGCACCAAAAGCAAATGATGCTTCAGTGGGTCTTTTAACTTACAAATTAGTTAAGAACAATTTAGATAATGGAACTAGTGAAAATCCTAATTCAAAAAACGGAAGAATTGAAACTAATACAATTGTTGAAGAAATTACAAATTTATCTCTTAAAAAGAATGACTCTAAAGATGAGCCTAAAAAAGATAACTCTAACACAAATTCTAAAGATGAGCCTAAGACTGATGAGCCTAAGGTTGAAGAGCCAAGAGAAGATGAGCCTAAGACTAATCCAATGAGTGATTCTAAGGATAAACCTAAGATCGATGAGCCTAATGAAAAACCTAAAGACCAACCTAAAACAGAGCCTAAAAATGAACCAAAAGACAAACCTAAGGTTGAACCTAAGGATGAAACATTAGCTATATTTGATAAAATTTCTAAAATTGAACTTAAAGAAAATTCTCAACTAAAACAAAAACTTCCTTCACAATTCAAAGAAAGTGATCTAAATCTAAGTAATTTAAAAGTTTTAGTAAGTGATGATAAAAATAAATTTTCAGAGCTTTCTTTACCACAAGGATATTCAATTAGTTTTAAACTTGCTTCAAATAGTAACAATGATGAAGGAACTTTAGATGTTAAAGTGATTGTTCAAAAACAAGGTAAAGAAGTTAAAACAAAAGAATTAAAATTAACAAATTTATTAACAGAATTTGAATCATTAAAAGAATCAGATTTTCAATTAGATTTTTCGAATAAAAAAGATAGACTTGCTAGCTCTGTTGTTATGAATGACAAGATAATCAAAGAAAGTCTTGTTGTAAAAAATAAAACTATAGAAAATTTTGATTTTAACAAATATGATATTTCTTACTCAGTTAGTTCTCTTGATGAAGTTAATGGTAAGTTAAAAATTAAAATGACAATTTTTAAAAAAACAAAAGATAGATTAAAAGAATTTTTATATGAAGTTGTTGGATTCCAATTAGGAATAACTAATAAAAATATTTTAATAAGTGTAAGAAATGATAAAAAATTATCAGCTGATCAAATTATTAGAGAATTCTATTACCTAGGAGACAATGCAACTCCTGAGCAACAACTTGAAAAATTACAATCTCTTTTTTCAGTGGCCATTCCCGATGGACTTGAATTTGAGTTTATATCTTTTAAAGCAAAAGCTAACTCTAATGATAGAGGTATTTTAACCTACACTCTAAGAAACAAAAAAACAAATGCAAGATCAGGAAAAATTAATGTTGAAGTTAAAACACATAACATAATTGATAGTTACTTAGCTCAACATGTTCTTGAAGTTAATGAAATTGCTTTAGAAAATGACTCTCCATTTAAAAACAAATCAATTAATGAACTTTCACCAAATCAAATCCTAGAAAACATTACCTTATTTGATAAAAACAAATCTATAATAACTCCTGAAAAAGATATTCAAGTTAAATATAAAATTGCATCTAATCCTCAATATAATCTAAAACAAAATTCTATAAATGTTGAAGTTATCTTTGAAAAAAATGGTCACTCACAAAAAGTAACAAGAGTGCTTAATGGATTTAAGAAATTTGATGCTTCATGGTTTGATGTAGTTGCAAAAGGAAATATTTTAAAAGACAATCCAAGAGATATTAAACAAGATAAAACACATTTTAAATTTATAGCTAATACTTTTGGTACAAAATCTTTTTATTTTAAATTCCAAAATAATCAAACAAGTAAAGAGCTTTTAAAACACTATAATGTTTCAGTTGATAATATTGAATATAAAAATGTAGCAGGTGAAATTCACTTTGATGTTAAATTCACTAGAAAATCTAACTCAAGCAGTGAAACTAATATTGTAATAAGAAAAGTCTTTTCAGGATTTAAAAAAGATCTTATTTTCACAGACTTTGAACAATATGACGATGAAGATACAAGAGAGCATAGATCAATTGCTATAACAACCAAAATGCCAAGAAATCAATTTATTCAAAAAATTGTAGAAGCTAGACAAAACAATGACTTAGATGCTTTGGTTGATTACTTTACAAATTTAATAGCTCCTTTTAGAATTTCAAATGAAACCCTATCATTTTCTATAAGAACTCAAAACATGGGATCACCTAGAAAAAATAAAGGTGCTCATAGAGAAGATATCGCTGATCAAACAGCTGAGCAATTTACCATTTTACATAGACTAAGTAATCTAGTTACAAATAAAGAAAAAAACATTAGAGATCACATAAGAGAATGACTTAATGAAACAGTTTTTGCAATTAGAACAAGCCATTTAAAAACTTCTGAAGAATTCAAAAATGAGTTCTTAGCAAAAAAAACTTCAAGTGAAAGAATTGAATTAATTAAAAAATACTACGATTTATACATTCCAGAAGGTTATACTCTTAACATCTATAACACTCATAATATAACTTCACTAAAATATAAATATGATAATCAAGTTGAAAAAGAAAATAAATTAAGTGACTTTGAGATCTTATATATAATTACCAAAGGTAATAAATCTTCACAAAGAAAACTAATTTTAAACTATGGACAAAGAATTTACTTTAACCATCCTAAAGCAAATCAGCTAAATCCATTATTTATCAAAAGAGACTTTTTGAAATACAAAGATGAACATTGAAAATTTGATTTACAAGGTGCTCTAAAACAAATTAAATATAGAACATATAATAAAAAAGTATTTTGAATTGATCTTGATAATAGAAGAGACAGCTGAAATCAAACTGATGATAATACTTGAACTCTTAATATAAGTGTTAGAAATCATTGATATGAATATAGAAAATACTTTAAAGTTCACTTTAGATATGTAAATGGAGAAATTCATATTTGAGGTGATCACCCTCTTGATGGAATCTTATTAGCTAGATAAAAACTTTGAAAAACAAAAAAACTAGTTATTTTACATGACTAGTTTTTTTGTTTTTTTTTTTTTTTTTTTATTATTATTATTATTATTATTATTATTATTACCCATTAGTCTTAATGAACTTTAGATTTTATTTGTAAACACTGCATTTCATATGTTAGTTTAATAAAAAACAACAACACATATTAGTGCTGTTGTTTTTAAAGGTGATTTTAGTCAATATACTTAATTAATACTTCATTAACTTGATCACTTGGTACCTGGTCACTTTTATCAAAAATCAATAATCAGTCAAAATTTTCTTCTTTAATTGCTTTATTAAATGAATCTCTTATACCATCCCTTTCTTTTTGGATAGTTAATTCAATGTTTCTAGTACTTTTATTATAATTTAATTGTTTTATTATAGGACTTTGATATCTATCATAACCCCCTAAATAAACATGGTAACCTCGAAAATAAAATAAGCTATGTTTTTGAAAAAAATTTTCATCAAAATTTTCAATATTTGGTTTTCCTGGAAAAAGTTTTTCAGGAAAATATTTTCTAAATTTTTCCATCGAATCAATGAAAAAAGCATCACCTGTTTTAAGATGTTCAATTAACTGATCTTTTGTTATATGTGGATTTTCATTTAAAAAGAAATTAAAATCTTTTTCTTTATACTCTGATCTACCCCCTTCTTTTCGAATGCTTTCTCCATACATACTATGACTAGAAATTTTGATATTCTTGAATGTATTGCTTTTGACTTGGTTTGGATCACTTTGACACGAAACAAAAGCTACTAGTGATAAAGGCAAAATGGTTAGTGATAATAATATTTTTTTAAATTTATTCATATTTTCCTATCTATTGTATGCTATAAGAAATAGCTAAATCATAACTTTGATTTCTAGACATTTTTTTGTATTGTTTTACTTTTATATCATATCAACCATCTTTTGTTGCATATAATGAAGCAACCTCAATATTTTTGTTTCTAAATGTAGAAACTTTATTTAAAGCCAAAAATACAAAATCAGTAAATTTATTTTTAATTTCATTTACAAAATATTGCTTGTTTTTAATTGCAATTGTAATTTTCAAAATATCATGTCTTCTATATTTTTCAACAAGATCATTGTAATTTTTTAGAATATTTTTATCTACAACATCTTCATTAACTTTTACAACTTGATGTTGCTTTGGAACAAATGCACCAAGTGTATTTAAAGATAAATTTAATAAATCTAGTTTCATAACTAACCCCTTATTTTTTATACTAAATTAAGTCTTGTTTTAAGCTTAAAAATTTAATAAAATAAATGATAATTAAATTATAGTTTAAATAATTTGTTATTGTTGATTTGAGTCAAAAAATAAGGAAAAAATAAACACAATTTATTATTGCTACTTGTTTTTTATTAACACATTGCTCTCAATGGCCTTTAGTAAATTTATCAAGAATAAATTTTGAAACTTTTTAAAATGAAATTATCTTTAGATTTTATTTGTGTGCACTACATTTGATTTAGTTTTGAATTATTTAAATTTTTAATTTAGCAAGTTCAATTTTATTAAAATTAATAATCATGTTATAGTTCTTCTCTATAAGAATACAAAAGAAAATTTATAAATTAAATTAATTATCTCGAAAATAAATTAACTAACTAAAAATTTAAAAAATTTAATATTAACAGTTAGTTTAATGAAAAACAACAACACATATTAAACTGGGACAAAAAAATAAAAAACACTTTTTAAAATATACTTTAAATAGGAGTGTTTATGAAACAACTAAAACCAGAACAATGAAAGAAATGATTTTCATTATATGAAGAATTTTATGATGGAAAAATTAATATAAAAAAATATATATTTTTAGTAAACAAAAATATTGGTAAAGATTGAAAAAATACATATGTAAAATCTTGATTTTTCAAAAAATATTCTGCTTTTCAAAAAGATGAACAATCTTTAATTTCACAAACTGGCAAATCTACAGCTAACAAAAAAAATAACGGTAGACCACCAAAAAGAAAAGAAGTTAATGAATATACAAGAGAAGAATTAGAAGAGATTGTTAAAATTTATAGAATAATTTTTGATGACATTAGTGAAAAAGAAATTCGAAAAAAAATTAAAGAACATAAAGATAAAGAAAAAATATTAACTAAAATTTCATGAAAAGAATTTCTCTTTTCAAAATCAACATATTATTCTTGAAAAAAACCTAAACTTGCAGAGCCGAAAAAAGATCAAGAAATTGAAGAAATTATTAGAAAATCATTTCATGAAAACAAAGGTATATTTGGTAGAAAAAGATTAGAAATTTATATTCAAAATAAATATAAAAGGTATATAAACTATCGAAAAATAGGTAGAATTTTGCTTAAATTAAATCTTTTTTGCAAAATTAGAAGAGCAAAAAGAAAAAATGAAATTAAAAATCTTAATACTAAATATCAAAATCTAATTCAAAGAGACTACAATGGCAAATTTAACAACATAGTTGCCACTGATGTAACTTATATTCCAAGCCCCAAAGATGCAATTAACAATCATGTTTATTTATCGATTGCAATTCATCATCAAAGCAAGAAAATAATTAATTGAAATCTAAGTAAAAGAAATGATGTTAAGTTAGTTTTAGATCATATTTCTAAAATCAAATTTGATAAAGAGTGAATAATTCACTCAGATCATGGAAGTCAATATTCATCAAATCAGTATAGTGAAATTATTAAAGAAAACAATGGGATAATTTCAATGAGTAGAATCGCAAATTCACTTGATAATCGAGAAGCAGAATATTTCTTTTCAAATATCAAAAGTGAGTGCTTAAATGATCTAAAAATTTCAAAATTATCATTCAAAGAATTGCAAGAAATTATTCAAAATTATATTGACTGATACAATAATGAAAGATTACAATCAATCTTAGAATGAAAAACACCTCAACAAAGCTGAGATGTTCTAAGTGTTTTTTAAATAGTCACTTTTTTTGTCCTAGTTTATATTAGTGTTGTTGTTTTTAAAGGTGATTTTAGTCAATATACTTAATTAATACTCCATTAACTTGATCACTTGGTACTTGGTCACTTTTATCAAAAATCAATAATCAATCAAAATTTTCATCTATAACCGCATCATTAGCTGAGCTTCTTATACCATCTCTTTCTTTTTGAATAGTTAATTCAATGTTTTTAGTACTTTTATTATAATTTAATTGCTTTACTATAGGCCATTGATATTTAACATAAGCCCCTAAATAAACATGATAGCCCCGGAAATAAAATAAGCTATGTTTTTGAAAAAAATTTTCATCAAAATTTTCAATATTTGGTTTTCCTGGAAAAAGTTTTTCTGGAAAATATTTTCTAAATTTTTCCATCGAATCAATGAAAAAAGCATTACCTGTTTTAAGATGTTCAATTAACTGATCTTTTGTTATATGTGGATTTTCATTTAAAAAGAAATTAAAATCTTTTTCTTTATACTCTGATCTACCCCCTTCTTTTCGAATGCTTTCTCCATACATACTATGACTAGAAATTTTGATATTCTTGAATGTATTGCTTTTGACTTGGTTTGGATCACTTTGACACGAAACAAAAGCTACTAGTGATAAAGGCAAAATGGTTAGTGATAATAATATTTTTTTAAATTTATTCATATTTTCCTATCTATTGTATGCTATAAGAAATAGCTAAATCATAACTTTGATTTCTAGACATTTTTTTGTATTGTTTTACTTTTATATCATATCAACCATCTTTTGTTGCATATAATGAAGCAACCTCAATATTTTTGTTTCTAAATGTAGAAACTTTATTTAAAGCCAAAAATACAAAATCAGTAAATTTATTTTTAATTTCATTTACAAAATATTGCTTGTTTTTAATTGCAATTGTAATTTTCAAAATATCATGTCTTCTATATTTTTCAACAAGATCATTGTAATTTTTTAGAATATTTTTATCTACAACATCTTCATTAACTTTTACAACTTGATGTTGCTTTGGAACAAATGCACCAAGTGTATTTAAAGATAAATTTAATAAATCTAGTTTCATAACTAACCCCTTATTTTTTATACTAAATTAAGTCTTGTTTTAAGCTTAAAAATTTAATAAAATAAATGATAATTAAATTATAGTTTAAATAATTTGTTATTGTTGATTTGAGTCAAAAAATAAGGAAAAAATAAACACAATTTATTATTGCTACTTGTTTTTTATTAACACATTGCTCTCAATGGCCTTTAGTAAATTTATCAAGAATAAATTTTGAAACTTTTTAAAATGAAATTATCTTTAGATTTTATTTGTGTGCACTACATTTGATTTAGTTTTGAATTATTTAAATTTTTAATTTAGCAAGTTCAATTTTATTAAAATTAATAATCATGTTATAGTTCTTCTCTATAAGAATACAAAAGAAAATTTATAAATTAAATTAATTATCTCGAAAATAAATTAACTAACTAAAAATTTAAAAAATTTAATATTAACAGTTAGTTTAATGAAAAACAACAACACATATTAGTGTTGTTGTTTTTAAAGGTGATTTTAGTCAATATACTTAATTAATACTCCATTAACTTGATCACTTGGTACTTGGTCACTTTTATCAAAAATCAATAATCAATCAAAATTTTCATCTATAACCGCATCATTAGCTGAGCTTCTTATACCATCTCTTTCTTTTTGAATAGTTAATTCAATGTTTTTAGTACTTTTATTATAATTTAATTGCTTTACTATAGGCCATTGATATTTAACATAAGCCCCTAAATAAACATGATAGCCCCGGAAATAAAATAAGCTATGTTTTTGAAAAAAATTTTCATCAAAATTTTCAATATTTGGTTTTCCTGGAAAAAGTTTTTCTGGAAAATATTTTCTAAATTTTTCCATCGAATCAATGAAAAAAGCATTACCTGTTTTAAGATGTTCAATTAACTGATCTTTTGTTATATCTGGATTTTCTTTTAAAAAGAAATTAAAATCTTTTTCTTTATACTCTGATCTAGGTCCTTCCTTTCGAATACTTTCTCCATACATACTATTATGACTAGAAATTTTGATATTCTTGAATGTATTGCTTTTGACTTGGTTTGGATCACTTTGACACGAAACAAAAGCTACTAGTGATAAAGGCAAAATGGTTAGTGATAATAATATTTTCTTAAATTTATTCATATTTTCCTACCTATTGTATGCTATAAGAAATAGCTAAATCATAACTTTGATTTCTAGACATTTTTTTGTATTGTTTTACTTTTATATCATATCAACCATCTTTTGTTGCATATAATGAAGCAACCTCAATATTTTTATTTGAAGATGTAGAAGATGATCTTATATTTTGGTCAACTTCACTTTCAATATATAAGTCAAAATCATGAACTATTGGTTTTTCAATATTATTTGTGGGAATTCATAAGTTATATCAATGACTATCTTGTTCAAATTCATTTTTGAAATTTCACGCTAGTGCTGCTTTTAATTTTTGACCTTTTTTTAGATAAACGCTATGTGTGACTATTTTATCCTGAGACATTAAGTGATCATCACTACCTTTAAATTCAATATATTTTAAATTATCTAAAGATTTTTCAAGATTAGGAATATTTAAAACTCCAGCTCCCATTTTTTCATCAATTCCATCTTGTTGAGTTGATGAACTAGATAATGCCGAAAGACTAATTAAATTATCTAAACCTTTTTTATAAATTTGTTCTTTTTTGTTCATTAAACTTGCAATTACTCCAGCTACCAAAGGAGAAGAAAAACTAGTTCCAGATAGAATTGGAACTGGAGTAGAAAGTGTTACACTTTTACCACCTGAAAAAGAACCATAATTACTATAAGATGCAACTTTAGAAAAATCATTGTGATCCAAAGCTCCTACAACTATTGAATTATATGATAATTTATTTTGCTGCAAGTTGTGATCCTTTTCCTTATATATAGCATCATTTCCAGCTGAAGTAACAATTGTAACTTCATTATTTTTGTTATTTTGCAATTGATCAAGATAATTTGCATATTCATTATATTTATTACCTGGCCCAAGGCCAAAACTCATATTAATAACCTTTACTCCATTAGACATTAATCATTCAATTTCTTGTGATATTCCATTTCAATTAAATCTTTTAATACCATATAATTTTATTCTTTCGTTAACTCCTTTATAACCCCCTGCAACAGAAGCTACATTTGTAGCATGTTCTCCAAAAGTATTATTAAATCATCAAAATCTTTCCTTGTTTGTGATTCATTCTTTATCAAATAATAGTGGATTTGGAGATATTTTTCCATCATCATAAATTCCCAACTTAACATTTTGCTCACCTGTAGAAAATTCTCTTCTTTTTTCTTCTGTTAGACCAACATAATCATAAGCTCGTTTCCTTTGTAAATATTCATTGTCAAGACCAATAAAAATTTCCTTAGAGGGAATATTTCTTGAAAATTCTACTTTTTCTTCAGAAATTGGAAAAATATTTAGAGAATAAAAATTTTTAATTTTTAAGATCAAACTTAAATTTTCTAAAATCTTTTCCTGTCATCCTTTATTTAAAGTCAAAAATACAAAATCAGTAAATTTACTAACATAAATTTCATAATCACCTTGAAATTTATTTTTAATTTCGTTTGCTAAATATTGCTTGTCTTTAGTTGCGATTGTAATTTTCAAAGTATCATGTTTTCTATATTTTTCAACAAGATCATTGTAGTTTTTTAGAATATTTTTATCTACAACATTTTCATCAACTTTTACAACTTGATGTTGGTTTGGGACAAATGCACCAAGTGTATTTAAAGATAAATTTAATAAATCTAGTTTCATAACTAACTCCTTCATTTTTTAAGTCTTATCATTTAAAAAAATAAATGATAATTAAATTATAGATTAAATAATTTGTTGTTGCTAATTTTAGTCAAAAAAATAAAGAAAAAGGAAGCACAAATTATTATTGGTGCTTGTTTAATATTAGTTATTCAAAATAATTAAAATATTAAGCAGATTTCATATGTTTGTTAAAAAACAAATCAAGTCTTGAAGATTTTCTTAAAGCAGTATTTTTGTGAAAAACACCTTTAGATTTTGCTTTATGAATTTCATGGTGAGCATCACTGACTAATTTCTTGGCATTATCTGAGTCTTGAGTTATAGCTAATTTAGCCTTTTTAATAGAAGTTTTAACTCTTGATTTAATCATTGAGTTTCTCTTTCTTGCCTTTTCCATTGTCTTGATACTTTTAATTTTTGATTTTATATTTGCCATAATTTTCTCCTTTTCTTCAAAGTAAATGCTGCTTAAATTAATAATTGCTGCGTTATTATACAATAAATATGAATGAATTATCCAACTTATTCAAAAAATTATTTTAATATAAAAGTTTAAATTTTTGAGAAAAAAGATCTAATTTTTCCTAAATTATTTTTTTTATTGAAAAATTTTGAATTTTTAGCTATTTATAGTTGTAAGACAATTAAAAATTTAAAAATTCAAGGAGAACAAAATGCTTTTATATAGATTAGGAAAAATTATACATGTAAATAAAAAATACATAATTTTTGAAAGTGACTCAGCCGGTTATACAATTAATATTACACGAGCTGAAAATTTTGAAAAAGATCGTACTTTAAAGCTTTATATTTATGAGCTTTCAAATGAATATCAAAAAACCCTTTATGGTTTTACTCACTTTAAAGAAAGAGTTCTTTTTGAAGATCTAATTTCAATTAATGGAATAGGTCCACGTATTGCATTAATATTATTAAATGATGGATGAGAAAAGATTGCTTCATTGATAGCAAATGGAAACTGGGAAACTCTAAGTAGATATCCATATATTAATGTCAAAAATTGTCATCAGATAATTTTTGAATTACAAAACAAATGAGCTAAGTTTCTTGAAAAAGATGAAAAAGTTCCTAGTGCAAATATTCAAAACATCTCGGATGCAACAGAGACTTTAAAAATGCTTGGTTTTAAAAGAGAACAAATTAAATATGCTCTTGAAAGTGCGAATTTACAAGATGATGTTGAAACACTAGTTGAAAATGCAATTAAGAAAATATCAACTGTAAATGGCAAAGAAGCAAGAAATTAGACCTAAAAATTTTAGTGATTTTGTAGGTCAAAACAAGTTGAAAAAGCTACTAAAGGTAATGATTAGCTCAGCACAAGTACAAAATCGTCCTTTAGATCATATTTTGTTTTATGGTAATCCCGGAACAGGAAAGACTTCTCTTGCTAGCATAATTTCAAATTCTTTAAATTCAAGAATTAAATATGCTCAAGGTAATCTTTTAGATAAAAAAACTGATATATTAACTCTTTTTGCTTCAGTAGAGGAAAATGACATTATTTTTGTTGATGAAATTCATGCGATCAACAAAAATATTGAAGAACTTTTATATTCAATTCTTGAAGATTTTGTAGTTGATATAGTAATAGGAGTTGAATCAAATAGTAAAATAATGCGTCTTAATTTAAAACCTTTTACATTTATAGGAGCTACTACTCAAATAAATAGAATTTCAAAGCCATTAAGAGATCGTTTTGGTTTGATTGGCCAAATTTCAAACTATCAAGTTGAAGATATTGAAAAAATTATAAAAAATAATTCTAAAAAGCTTAATATCCAAATTGATGAAAAAGCTACTAACTTAATAGCACTTTATTCTCAAAACATTCCTCGTCTTGCAATTAATTTACTCAAAAGAACAAAGGATTTTTGCATTTATGAAGAGTGTCAAATTATTGATTACAAATTAGTTAATAAAACTTTAAAACAACTAGGAATTTATGAAAATGGCCTAAATGAATCACAAGTTAAGTATTTAAGGTCTTTAAGTGAGACTTTTTATAAAAAAGCTGTTTCTCTTGATCTAATTGTAGGTTTTTTATCTCTTCAAAAAGAAACTATTATCTCAGAAATTGAACCGCTTTTAATTTCTAATAATTTAATTGTAAAAACACCAAGAGGAAGAAAAATAACTCAAAAAGGAATTAGCTATTTAGAAAGAATATAAAAAGCTAATTTCCCATCGAAAATTAGCTTTTGAAATTAAGAGACAAAATCATTTATTCCATTGAATGTTTGTTCTTCAACAAAACCAACACTTCAAAAGTTATTTGCTTTTCTTCTTCTAATCATCTTTTGTCTAAAGGTTTCTAATTTCACAAATAATCATGAAGCTATAAAAATAGATGAATAAGTTCCTGAAATTAAACCTACAAATAGAGCTATATTGAAGTTTACTTCAGTTGATCCTCTAAATGATAGAAGAACAACTATGGTAACTAAAGTAGTTATTGTTGTAAGCATTGACCTTTTAATAGTGTCTTTAATGGCTTTGTTGGTAATATTGATTAGCACTTTTTGATCAATTTTTTGGTGATAGTATTCACTATGCATAATTTCTTTGATTCGATCAAAAGTAACAATTGTATCGTTAATTGAATAACCAATAATTGAAAGAATAGCAGCTACAAAGATTGGTGAAATTTCTAATCTAAATATTATAAAGAAAGCAATTACAAAGACAATATCATGTAAAAGAGCAACAATTGCTGCTATTGAAAAAGTTCATTTTAATCTAAAAATTGTATAAAGAACTATTCCAACAATACCAATAGAAATTGAAACTATAGAATTTTTAACCAATGAGCTTGCTTCATTTGTTGAGACTATAAAAGGAGTAGAAGAGATATTTGAAAAAGTTTTTGAAACTTCTTGGATTATGTAGTTAATTTGATCTTGATCAAAAACTTGTTTTGTTTGAAGAGAAACTACATAATTGCTTCTAGCTTGATTTTTAGCATTGATAAAAATATCTTGAGCTCCACTTGTAATTAAGTTTTCACTTCCATTAGCCGTGTTTTTTAAATTTACAAGAGTATTTTTAATTTCTTGAGCTTCAGCTAAAGATAAATTATCAATTGAACTTTTTTCAAAGGAGATATTTGTTCCACCTTGAAATTCTAATGATCTTTCAAAACCTGACAAGAAATTTCCATTGATTCCAGCAAAAATTGAATAGATAATTATAGCTATTAAAACAAAGACTCCAAAGAATAAAATAAACCATTTAGAAAGTTTGAAATAATTTAATTTTTCAAAAAATGTAATTATTTTTTTCTCTTTTGTAAAGAAGCTTCTACCTACACCAATTAAATAAAGTCTATTGTCAAAGAAGCCTGTTCCTATTAATAAAGAAGTTGCCATTCTAGTGATAATTAACATCACAAACAAAATAAATATTATCGAGAGAATAAGTGAGATGCTAAAACCTCTAATGAGCTTTGTACCAAAGTAAAAAAGAATTCCACTAACAATTAAAGTAGTTATGTTTGAGTCCAAAATTGTTGAAAGAGAGAATCTATGAGCATTTTTAGTAGCTTTTTTTAGACTATCTCCATATTTGAGTTGCTGTTTAATCCGTTCAAAAGTAATAATGTTGGCATCAACTGACATACCTATAGCTATTACTAAAGCCGCTATTGTAGCTGGTGAGTATTCTCCATTTAATCAAGTAAAAACAGTTAGTGAAAGGAATATGTAAAGTCCAATGGACAAAGAGGAGGCTATTCCAAGAACACCATAGTTGTAAATCATAATTAGAGCAATTACAATAAATGAAATTATTCCTGCAATAATGGCATAGTTAAATGATTGAGTTCCTAAAGTAGCATCAACAAATCTTGAAGATAAAAGCTCTAAAGTGTAATCACCTGAACCAAAGTTTACATCAAGGGCAAGTTGTTTAGCTGAAGAGGCAGTTAAATTACCAGTAATTATAAAAGTTTCGGCATTAAGAGCTTGTCTAACATTGGCCTCTGAAAGAAGAAAACTACTTACATTAAGGCGACTTTCTCTTTTAGCATTAGGAATAAGTCTGTTAACTCTTCTATCTATTTCAAAAGGTCTATTGCCATTAAAGACAAAATTGTATGGTCTTTGTCCTGAAGCTTCTCAATCAGCTGCATTTTCTGCTAGTTGACCTTTTTCTACAAGTCCTTTAAGATCAAGTCAAAAAAGTAAGGTTGGAATTCTACTTTTTGAAATATAGTCAGTTGCTTTGGCAAATTCTGTAATTGCATCTTGATTTTTTAGTCCAATTTGTACTATTGAATTACCAGGTCTTGAAGGATCAGGTAAATCTCTAGCTGAGGATTCTTTAATAGGAGCTACATATCGATGTCACTCAATTTCTTCAGGTTTTGAATAGTCAAGTCTTATATTAGGATTAAAAAATCCATCTTGGAAAATAGGATTAGAATTAACATCAGTTAAGATTAAAGAAGGTTTTTTGACAATTGAATCTTCAAATTTCTTTTTATCATCATCTGAAGAAACACCTGTACTACTAATTCTAATTTTACCCCCACCTTCAACACTAACATTTGAGCCATTGACACCAGCTCCACCAGTAAGTCTTTGATGAAGGGAATTAGAAACTTGAGAAGTTAAATTTTCATCAGCATTTTCACCTTTGGCATTTCTAACTTGAATTAGTGATTCAATTCCTCCACCATAGTCAATTGATTTATTAACATTAGGAGCAACATACAAACTTGAACCAATACTTACAGATAAAACTGTGGTTATGGTAATTAAAAAAACAATAAATCATCGTTTAGGGTTAGTTAAACTAAATATTTTTTTAAAAAATTCTTTCATGTTCAACTCCTCTAAAACTTAAAATTAAAATAAATTACATTTTAAAAATAACGAACATTATTTTAACACAAGAAAATATATGTTCGTTACACAAAATCACTATAATAAAAAGTTAAATTTTTTTATTGACCCATTTTAATTTTAAAAATAATTTTATCCATTATTTCATTTTCGCCAATCATTTTAGGCCCGTGAGCTTCTCCTGGAAAAAAGAAAACAAACTCATTAGAATTTAAAGAAAGTTTATTTCTTGTAGTATCTAAAGCATAAAGTTTAATATCAGCTGCTGTGTCAAATTCTTTTTTAAGATTTTTTAACTCTTCTTCTTGAGCATAGTAAATATCTTCTCTTGGATCTACAACAATATGTAAATCAGCATATTTTTTGTGAACTTCATATAATCCACTTTCAAGATTGTAACCATCCATTTTAACTTTAACTACAAAAACATCATCATTTTTTAAAAGAGTTTTTCCTTCAACAAGCTTATCAAGAGAATTTTCTTTTAATCAATTTATAACAAAATCTAAATTTGGGTGAATATTTTTATAACGATTTAAATTATTTAATTTATCAACTATCATATTAGCTCCTTTTTCTCATAAAAATTTTATATAAAATTAAATAAAAAATTTTCAATTGAATTGAAAATTTCTCTTTTAATATGGAAAAATAAATTTTTTTTCATAAAAATTAATTTTTTGTGGAAATATAATTCTCTTTTAAATTATTTTTATTTAATTTTGATTCTTTTCTAACAGAAATTAGCGCTGGAATAATTGAAACTAACAAAATTATCAAAAGAATTACAAGTTTAATTATTGAAGATTGTTGATCTTTTCCTTCCAATATAAATATATTTGCAACTGATACAACAAATATATAAGCAAATGTTGAAAAGAAAAATACAATTGTAACAATAGCTGTTGGAATAAAATATTTTTTCTTTGCAGTTTTAATTTTTTTAGTTTTTCTATTTATTAAAGCTCCTAGAATAGTTACAGTAATAATTGAAAATAATAAAAATGATGAATAATTTGTTAGAACATCAACAAAACTATATAAATAAGTGCCAGTTCCATATTGTCCAAGATCTCAAGTATCTATTCTGTAGGCAAGAATAGCAATTAGTCCAAAAACTATAAAAAATAAAGTGCTTGATAAGAATAAATAAATTCATGAAACAAAAAGAGTTTGTTTTCTATTTTTAACATCTACTTCTTGTTTCAAAATGATTTTGTAGATAAATTTGTGTAAAAATCTAAACTCATTTGCTTCACCTTGTTCATATAATCCTCTAAGTTGATATGGTGAAGAAAGAGCAAGAGAGTTAATAATTCCTAAAATTCCAATAGCTATACATGAATTAAAAAATGCAAATAATCTAGCGTTTTCAGGTTTTTCTAAAAATGAAATAGTATTAATTGTTCCATCATTTGAACCATAATTAAAGGCAACAGTAATTAACATATAAATAACAGTGATAATGGCTAGTCCAATTACAGTTGCCATTCCAATTTTCTTTTCTGCTTTAGGACTTAGCTCTTCTTTAATATTTGAAATTGCATAAAAATTGTCATAAGCAAAGGTAATAGCAGGAAGACCAGCAATAATAATTAATCACTTACTCATTCCTGTAATTCCCACTTCAGGCTTAATTTGTTTTTGTAAAAAAGTATTACCAAGTTCCAAATCAGCAAAAACAAAAGCTATAACTGGTAAAACAAAAAGAGGAACTACTTTAACAATTGTTGTTATTCATTGAGCAACTTCACCAATTTTAATTGATATTAAGTTGATTACCATGAAAATAAGAAAATTAAAAAGGCAAAAAGTAGAACTAATCAACCATTTTTTAAACTAACTCCTACATCAACAAAAGAAGAAGTAACATAAATGGTCATCGTAAATAAAGAAACTGGAATAAAAAATCACTTTTGATAATTTAAACTAGCCTTGTGGAATCATTTAGGACTAAAAAGGAGAGTCCATTCTAGGGTTCCTTTATTAGTTTTTTGGGCAGAAAAAAGTTCAACTATAGCAAGACCCATTGCAATAATTCCAATTAATGAAACAAACCAAGCAGATAGAACAAAGGCCAATTCACCATGAGCCATTCTTAGTAATTCTCTATTTTTGAAAAATATCCCAGCACCTATTGTTGATCCTACAACAAAAATAATTACTGACAAGTACGAAAATTGTTTCACTTTTTTCATAACACTCCAAAATTTTCCATTTGCTAATTTCTATATTTAAACTCATATATAATGATTTAAGAATTAAATATATTTAATTCAAATTTAAAAATAGTTTTTTAATTATCTCCAAATTATTAAAAATTTATTAAAAAAATAGATAACTTAAGAATGAAAAATATGAATGATAAAAAAATAAAAATTGACCTTCACCTACACTCTCCATACTCAAGCACAAATGGAACAAAAATCAAATGAACTTCAGAAGAAGAAGCCATCAGAATTTTAAAGGACAATAACATTGCACTAGCGAGTTTTACAGATCACAATACCTTTAATTTTGATTTTTTTACTAGAATTCAAAATTTAGCATTGGAATATAGCCCTAAAGTAGTTTTTCTACCAGGAATTGAAGTTGATTTAGTTAGAAAAGATGGTAAAAAGGGACAATCAATTTTTATTTTTAACCCAAAACAAGATTTAATAAAGCTTCAAAAACACATCAAGAAAATTGCTAGAAAATGGATGTACACTTATCAAGAATTTTTGGATCAACTAAAAGATTTTGATTTTTTAGCAATTCCTCATATTGGGAAAGGATCAACTGAAGATTTTTTGAAACAAGAAGACATAGAATCTTGTCAAGTTGATGCTTTGGAAGTGACAAATTTAAATCATACAAATTACAAAAAAATAATAAAAAGTAACCCTAATTATTCAACAGTTGCTTTTAGCGACACTCATGCATGGAATAAATATCCTCAACATACAAAGCTAATAACAATGATAGAAGGAGATCCATCATATGAAAATTTAAAAACTAAGTTACTAGAAAGGAAAAATTTTGTCAAACAGCCTCACAAAGAAAGTGAGTAAAAGCAATTAGAAAGTGAAATTAGTATGATTAATAGCATTACAATAAAATCAAAGAAAAACAATGAAGAAAAGGAAATAAATTTTGGAAAAATAAATATCATAGTTGGAGAAAAAGGGTCGGGAAAAAGCACTCTTTTCCAAATTTTAATTTCCCATTTTTTAAAAAGTCAATGCTATCCTTTAGTGGATTTTTTGACAAAAAAGAATATTAATATTAGTACTATTAAAATAGATGATGAAGAAATTTCACTAAGTGATTACACAAAAGTAAAACAAGGTGATTTTGATAAAAAAGCTGATAAGTTAAATTTTATTAGTCGTCAAAATGATGAGATAAAAACAAAACTTGATAATAATAAAACCATTAAAAAACAACATGAAAATAGTTTAGATCAATTTGTTGATGAAATCATTGAAAAAAATAGTTTATCTCTAGTGGATAAATTAAAAGAGTTCAAAGAAAAAATAGATTATTTTAATCAAAAAAGTCAAGAGATAAATTGACGAAGTTTTTGGGAAGTAAAAAATCCAGCTGATAATATTCGTTTTGATCCAGAAAAAATTGACTATGACAATGCTAAGGAAATTGGTAAATTAAAAAATAAAATTGACGTTAATGAAAAACTAATTAAAGAAAGCAAGGCATATATAAACATATTAAAAAATAGCAAAAAATTTTATGAAAAAGAAAATAACAAAGCTAGCTTTCCTTTTATAGAAGAAGAAAAACAAATTGTTTTATCTATTGAAGAAAATATTTTAAAAATTGAAGAGTTAATCAAAAATTTAGAAACATACAACAAGAAATTAAATTTAACTAGAATTGTTCTTGATTTATTTAAAAGAAATTTTATCATTCAAAAAAATGAATACAAAAAAGAGAAAAATGAATCAGAAAAAAATAGATTAACCTCTTCGAAATTTGAAAAATTTTTTAAAGAACAAGCAAAAATTCTAGTTGGAATTAAAAAAACATTTAATGAAATAGAAGGTTATATTGATCAAAAAATAGATCTAAATTTAGAAGAGAAAAATACTGATCTTTTAACCTTTAAATTAGAAAGATTTGTTTTAGATGAAGAAAAAATTTTTGATTCCTTTGGGATATTTTTATATAAAACAGGTCAAACAGATAAAAGATTACATAGTAATTGAATGCTTAAAAATAAAGGAGATAAACAGAAAAAAGTAAACAATTGAAAAGATGAAGCTGAGAAAAAAATTATTGATTTTTTTGTAAAAGATCATGTTCATATTTATGCAGGAAATAAAAAATATGAGAATATGTCTCCAGGAGAAAAATCAATATTTGGTCTTAAATATAAAATGTTAAAAAATGATCAACAATATTTATTTTTAGATCAACCAGAAGATAATTTAGACAATCATACAATTAAAGAAGAAATAGTACCTTTATTAATAAAAGCAAGAGAAGAAAACAAGCAAATTTTTATAGTTACACATAATTCAAACATTGGAATATTAGTAAATCCAGATAAGGTAGTAACTACAAATATCCATGAAAATGATATTGATAAAATTTTTTCAGATTCTAAATCTATTAAAAATAAAGAAGGAGAAGAGGAAATTTTAGAAGTTTACTATTTAGAAGGTGGAGAAGAAGCGATTAAAAAAAGAATGGATTACATAAAGAAAAAAGAAACTATAAAGGAAAAACATGATTCAAATTAATATAGATTATAAAAAAAGACAAGACCAAGAAGATAATTTTGAAATTATTATTAGCTTATCAAATAGTAAAGATGAAATTGTAATAAATGAAAAAAATGTAGATAGTTGACAAAAAGATAAAATTAATGATTTTTTAATTAAAATATCAACAATAGATGCATCAAAAATAGAGCTTATAACTCCTAATGAAGAGACTTTGGCATTGAGTCCACATTTAAAATTTGTTTGCAAGCTTTTTAGAATTTTTATAGATAACTATAAACTTGAGTCTCAAAAATTATCTTAAATAAACTAATAAAAAAAGTAAAAAATGGTATAATGGCAATAGTGCTGTGGGTCAGTACTCAAGTGGCTGAAGAGGCGTCCCTGCTAAGGATGTAGGGGAGGCAACTCCCGCGGAGGTTCAAATCCTCTCTGACCCGCCATTTTTTTTATTTTTTTGGCAAAAAATAATGTATTGTTTAAAATTAACTTATTATGGACAAAAAAAACTTCACTAGATTTCTTTGATATTTTTTATCATTTTTGTTTCTTGTAATTAACATAGTAGTTTTTTGACTTATTTTTCATCTAAATTATGTTTATTTTAGTTTAATGATTGCTATTGTTTATTTAATTAACACTGGAGTGGTAGTTTTTATTTTTATGCAAAATAGGAACTCTTCATCAAAGCTTTCTTGAATTGTTGTAATTACTATTTTGCCTTTTTTTGGACATCTTCTTTATTTTCTAGTTGGTCAAAAATATAGACATAGAAAAGACTATGATGCTTATTATAAAAATTTTAATAACATCTTAAAAGATGGGACCAACATTGATGATTTTTCAACTATGATTCATGACTTTGGAGAAAAAAATTTATTTAATCAACTCTCACTTTTAAGTCAAAAGCCAATACTTCCAGCTAAATTCAAAATGTTTAGTCATCCTTATAAATATTTTAATTCTCTTTTTGAGCATATTGAAAAAGCTCAAAAAGAAATTTGAATTGTTTCTTACTATGCAAAAGATGGTGAATTAGTTGATGAATTTTTTTCACTTCTAATTAAAAAAGCAACTAATGGTGTAAAAATTAAATGACTAATTGATGATTTTGGTCAAAGGCATTTAAAAAGAAAAACCTTAGATAGGCTAAAACATCCTAATATTGAAATTGAATTTATTGGTAGATTACGCTTTGGTTTTTTGATCTCTTCAAATTTCTACAGAAACCATAGAAAATTTTTTATCATTGATAAAAAAATAGTTTTTAACGGAGGATCAAATATATCAGATAGATATATTTCACTAGACTCTCAATTTGGTTATTACCATGATATTAACTATATGATTAAGGGTCCTTATGTTCATTCTTACATCATCATTTTTATTTACATGTGAAAAAGATGAAGAAATATAGAACTACGATATAAAGAGCCAATTGGTGAATTAGAAAATAACTTTGAGTCAAGAGCAATTATCTTTGAAGATGGTCCTGAGTTAAATGACTCAATTATTGAAGACTCACTTATCAAATTAATTGCAAATGCTAAAGAAGAAATAAAAATATCAACTCCTTATTTTTCTCTTTCAAATGGTCTTTTCAATGCTTTTAAAATAGCTCTTCTTTCAGGGGTAAAGGTATCTATTTTTTATCCTGGTTATTCAGCTCAAAAACTTGTTCACCAAATAGGATTAGTTGAGCTTAAAAAACTTGAAAAATATGGAATCAAAATTTATTTTACAAATGGCTTTTTCAATCACTCAAAAATGGGAATTTTTGATAAAAATATTGCTTACATAGGAACTTTAAATTTTGATATTAGAAGTTTTTATGCTCAATATGAAACAATTGATATTGTTGAAGGTGAAGTTGTCAAAGATATTCAAAAACTTTTTGATGATCTTGAACAAAGATCAGTGCACTTTTTAAAAGACTATCAAAATATGAGAAGTTTTTTACCAAAACAAATTCTTTTTAAAATTTTAAAACCTCTTACTTAGAAAAAATAGTCTTATTAAATTTAAAAAAATTTAATTTATAATCCTTTGAGTTGCTATAATTGAAAATGTTATTGGGGATGTAATGGTTTCGACAGGCATTTATAACCTTATAATGCAGTAGTTTGGCAGACTATAATGCTACTAGGCGTTTCAATAAACGGAACAAAAAAACAAGAAAATGACTATCAAGATTTAATGATTAGTCAAAATCTAAACCAAAATCTAGCTTTTGCTAGCGTTTAGCAGCTAGTTGCTCCATTATATGTTCTGGATAATGGAAGCATGCCTAAGAACTTAGTGAAGTTGCTCTAGCATCAATTTCATGAAATTTAGCTAGTTGATTTAATAGAATTTTGTTCAATTTTTTCTATTAAATCAACAATTAAAAATTGGAATAAACTGTAGATTTATAAGCATTGTGAATGTGTGGACCCGGGTTCGACTCCCGGCATTTCCACCATTTTTTTATTTTTTTAAAAATATCAGCAAAACTAATAACTAAAACTTTTTTAAAGTTAAATATCGAATGATTGAATATATGTATAATCTTTTAAAGTTCAATGACACTAAGGAGTAAAATGACTAAATATATTTTTGTCACTGGAGGAGTTGTCTCTGGTCTAGGTAAGGGTGTAAGTGCTGCTTCAATAGGTAATTTATTAAAACATAGAGGTTTTAAAATTTTTGTTTTAAAATTAGATCCTTACTTAAATATTGACCCAGGAGTAATGTCCCCTTATGAACATGGAGAAGTCTATGTTACAGCTGATGGAGGAGAAACTGACCTTGATCTAGGACACTACGAAAGATTTATTGATGTAGAACTTTCAAAAGATAGCAATTACACAAGTGGAAAAATCTTTTCAAATTTATTTACTCAAGAAAGAAATGGTAATTTTTTAGGAAAAACTGTTCAATTAATTCCACATTTTACTAATGAAATTTTAAATACAATTGAAAAAATAGCCACAAAGCATAAACCTGATTTTATGATTGTTGAAATTGGTGGAACAATTGGAGATATTGAATCAAACTCTTTTATTTATGCCATGGCAGAGCTTGCTCTTGCAAAACCTGATAGATTTTTCTTAGTTCATGTAACTTATGTCATTTTTTTAGAAGCTTCAAATGAGTTTAAATCAAAGCCAACTCAAGTAAGTATTAACTCTTTAAGATCTTTTGGTATTAGCCCTAATTTAGTTTTACTTAGAAATTCAAAAATGGTGCCTGACAATATAGTTGAAAAAATTGCTAAAAAATCAGTTTTAAATAAAGATTATGTAATTTCAGTTCCAGATATGAAAAATATTTATGAAGCTCCTTTATATTTTGAATCACAAAATATAGCTCAAATTATTTTGTCTCATTTTAAAATTAAAGACATTGAGCCAGATTTAAGCAAATGAAACAAATTAGTTGATTCAATAAAAAAACCAAAAGCTTATAAAGCTAAAATTTTAATGGTAGGAAAGTACGTTGAGTTTTTGGATGCTTATAAATCAATAATTGAAGCTTTTAAAGTTAGCTCATATGAAGAAAATATTGATTTAAAAATGGACTGAGTTGACTCAAGCAAGTTAGAGTTAACTAACTTAGATGAGTTTT
Organism: Mycoplasmopsis pulmonis; assembly: GCF_900660575.1. NCBI lineage: Bacteria > Bacillati > Mycoplasmatota > Mycoplasmoidales > Metamycoplasmataceae > Mycoplasmopsis > Mycoplasmopsis pulmonis. Next base: position 788,107 of record NZ_LR215008.1, read on the forward strand.
TAAAAGGCTATGACGGAGTTGTAATTTTACCTGGCTTTGGAATTAGAGGTTGAGAACAAAAAGTAAGAATTGCTCAGTATACAAGAGAAAATAAAATACCTACTTTTGGAATTTGTCTTGGTTTTCAAGCAATGAGTGTAGCTCATGCTAGAATGAAAGGTATTAAAAATGCAAATTCACGAGAATTTGCCAATGACAAAAATGATGAAACTTATATTTTAGATTTAATTCAAGGAAAAGCAAAAGATAAAAATTTAGGTGGTACACTAAGACTAGGAAATTACACAACAACAATTAAAGAAAATACTCTAGCTAAGAAAATTTACCAAAAAGATCAAGTCATCGAAAGACATAGACATCGCTATGAGATAAATTCTAAGTATATAGACTTACTTGAAGATGAAGAATTTGTATTTTCAGGAATTTGAAATGAAGGGAAATTAGCTGAAATTTGTGAAGTTAAAAACCATCCTTTTTATCTGGGAGTTCAATATCACCCAGAATTTACATCAAGACCGCTAAAACCAAATCCTCTATTTACAAGTTTTCTTAGAGTTTTAATAAAAAACAATTAAAGGATAATTAAATGAACGAGAAAAAAGATTATAAAGATACCCTAAACATGCCTCAAACTAACTTTGAAATGCAAGCTGGTTTAACAAGAAAAGAAGCACAATTTAGGCAAAGATGGCTTGATAATAAGCTTTACCACAAAATACTAGCTAAAAATAAAAACAACAAACAATTTGTAGTCCATGATGGGCCTCCTTATGCAAATGGATCAATTCACATCGGACATGCTTTAAATAAGATCTTAAAAGACATAGTTGTAAGATTTAAAAGCTTACAAGGTTTTTATTCACCTTTTGTTCCAGGATGAGACACTCACGGGCTTCCTATTGAAAATAAAATGCTTAGTGAGCTAAAAGTAAATCACAAACAAATCGAAGTTGTAAAACTTAGAAAAGAAGCTGCTAAGTACGCTATAAATCAAATGTTAATTCAAAAAGAACAATTTTTAAAATTACAAATGCTTTCAGATTTTGAAGAAATTTATTTAACTTTAGATAAAAACTTTGAAGCAAAGCAACTTAAATTATTTAAAAAAATGTTTTTTGATGGACTAATTTATAAAGGACTTAAGCCAGTTTATTGATCTCCTTCATCAATGAGCGCTTTAGCAGAAGCTGAAGTTGAATACTATGATCATGTTTCACCTTCAATTTATACATGTTTTACAATAACTAAAGGAAATGAATTTGTAGAAGTTGATGATGAGCTTTTAATTTGAACTACAACTCCTTGAACTTTAATTGCTAACTCTGGAGTTGCAGTTGGTCTTGACATTGAATATTCAAAAGTAAAATTCAATAAGAAAAACTACATTGTAGCTAGTGATTTGCTTGAAAAAGTAATGGAAATTTTTGGTGTTCAAAAATACAAAGTAGTTGATACTTTTAAAGGAAAAAACTTGCTTGGTGTTGAATATCAAAGACCTATAAAAACTGATTTGTTTGGTATTGTTGTAGCTGGTTACCATGTTTCTATTGATGCAGGAACTGGACTTGTTCATATGGCTCCTTTATTTGGTGAAGATGACTTTATCATTGGTCAAGAAAATGAGCTTGATCAAATTATGCACATCAATGATGATGGAAGCATTAACTCTGAAGGAGATGAATTTCAAGGTCTTTTTTATAGCTCGGCTAATATAAAAATTAAAGAGTTTTTAGAAAAAAATGACAAAGTAATGTTTTTTGAATACTTTACTCACTCATATCCTCATGATTGAAGAACTAAAAAGCCGATAATTTTTAGAGGTACTCCTCAATGATTTGTCTCAATAGATAAAATAAAGCCAGCTATTTTAAAAGAAATTGAAAAAATTGAAGGAAGACCTTCTTGGGCTGTTAAGAGATTAGCTACAATGATTGAAAATAGAAAAACTTGAACTATTTCTCGTCAGCGCTCTTGAGGAGTGCCTATTCCTATTTTTTACAATGAAAAAAATGAAATAGTTAATGATGAAAAAGTTTTTGACCATGTAATTGAACTTGTTGAAAAATATGGAAGCGATGTTTGATTTGAAAAATCAGTTGATGAACTTTTACCAAGTGAGTATAAAAATAAAAATTGGACTAAAGAAACAAACATTATGGATGTTTGGTTTGATTCAGGTTCAACTTCAATAGGTGTTGAAATTGAAGGAGTAAGTGTTCCTTTTGATCTTTATCTTGAAGGAATTGATCAATACAGAGGTTGATTTAACTCATCTATTATTAATTCAGTGGCTTATTGAGGTCAAAGTCCTTATAGACTACTTCTTTCTCATGGTTTTGTCCTTGATGGAAAAGGTAAAAAAATGTCTAAACAACTTGGAAATGTAGTTGATCCTCAAGAGATAATTCAAAAATATGGAGCTGATATTTTAAGACTATGAGTTGCAAATTGTGAATATGCCCATGATGTAAGTGTTTCTGAATCAATTATTAAACAAACTGTTGAAAATTATAGAAAAATTAGAAACACAATCAAGTTTTTATTAGGTAATTTACAAGATTATGACCATTCTAAGTTTAATTTAAAACTTGAGGGAATTCATGAGCTAATCAATGAAAGACTAAAGAAAGTAAAATTTGATATTTTACAAGCTTATAATGACTATGATTTTAATGATGTAATAAAAACTCTAACTAACTTTTTAACTGATCTTTCAAGTTTTTATTTATCAATTTCAAAAGATTCTCTTTATGCAGATAAAATCAATTCTAAAGAAAGAAGAATGATTCAATACAACATGTACAACATTTTAGAAGCAACTTTAGTTGTTATAGCTCCAATTATGCCAACAACAGCCGAGGATGCCTATGATAATTTCAACAAACAAGACAAACAAGAATCTGTTCATCTAGAAAAAATGTTTGAAGCAACAATAGTAGATGACAAACTTGAAAAAACTTGAAAAGAATTCTTTGATTTAAAAGATGAAGTTTACAAGGAAATTGAAGTTGAAATAGCTAATAAAAAAATCAAAAGAACCAATGACGCTCATGTAACGATTAATACAAAAAGTAATTTTTTAATGTCACTTGATCTTAAAAAATTACTAATGATTGGTAAAATATCATTTGGTAGTTCACTAAGAGTTGAAACTTTTGATTCACACAAATGTCCAAGATGTTGAAACCATATTGAAAAAACTGAGGTAGTTGAAGATTTATGTCAAAGATGTTACCAAACAATAAATTCATAGTAAAAGCAAAATCTTTTTCTAAAGCTTTTGCTGATGATTTTTTAAGAAGATGAAAACAAAACAAAAAAATAATTTTAATGAACTTTTTAGTTTTGTTTTCAATTATGACTCTTGGGATTATTTTCGACCAAGTAACTAAAAGCCAAATTTTTGTCTGAAATGCACAAGGCAACAATGGTATTATGGTTGATGATAATAACTATGGCTGAATAGGTACTCGTTCTTTTGGAAACTATGGAATAACTTCAGGAATTACAAGTAGTATTCCTTTAATTCAAACCTTTAGCATTTTAGCCATTATTGCAATTATTATTTCAGCTTATTATTCTTCTCATCCATTAAAAATGATTGGATTTTCACTAATTGCTACTGGAGCACTAGGAAATGCAATAGATAGATTCGCTTTTAATGGTATGGTAAAAGACATTATTTACATACCTTGATATAAAAATGGTGAAAGTGGAACTTTTAACATAGCTGATGTTCTAGTTGCTATTGGATCTATTGTATCTGTTTTAACAATTGTTTTAAGCTTTATGAATATCCAAAGGATAAAAAATCAAAAAGCTCAAGAGCAAATTTTAAAAAAACAATCTCTAGAGATTAATACTTTAGAAAATGATAAAGACCAGCCAAATGATGAGGCAAATTTAGAAGAAAAAGCTTTGGAAAAACAAGATATTGAAAATGTTAATTTGGATGAGTCTAATTCAAAAAATCAACAAATAGATAATAAAGAAATTTAAAAACAATAAAACCTCACATTTGCATGTGGGGTTTTTTATATCTTATAAAGCTAATTTTTTTAAATAAGCTTGTCTTTGAAATATATTAGTTTTTTGCTCTAAAGCCTCTAATAGTTATTCTTCTTATTATAAGTTGTGATCTGTCTTTTGTTAAAATTATGTAAGCATACAGCTCAGTTCCTCGATCTGAGGATTCTAGTATTTTTGGATTTAAACCTAGAGATTCATTAATTGATAAAAATTGTTCAGAAGAGACAAGTTTGATGTCATATCCTTGATTAATTGGATTTTTTTCATCGGTAAATTCAAAGAATTGACCAAAGTGCGCTGGATAGGCACTTGCTGGAATATCTTCTTTTGGAATTAGATCAGAGGCACTATAATTTTTTAGATCAAAACCAGGCTTAGTTCTAATTGCTCTTCCTAGGCTTGAAAAGTTTTGTCTAATAAATTCATCAATTGTTCTAAAGCCTGAAATTTGAATATCTTTTTTTTCAACAGTTAAATTATCTTTTGAAAGTTGAAGAGTTACTTTAATAGTTCCTTTTTCATCATTGACAGAAAATCTAGATTTTTCAAAAAGCAATTTATAAACAAAGCCATCAAAATTTTCAGGAAGATCAACTATTTTTTCCAAGTCATTAAGCTCAACATTAGAAGGAAGTAAAGTTGAATAATTATTTTTTAAATTTAGTGAATCAATTGCATTTATCGTTAAATCTAAATAATCTTGCAATTTTAAAAATCCATCTATTGTAATTTTTTTAGACTCAACTACTGATTTTTTTCTAGCATAAATTAGAGCACTAAGAGTTCCTGCATTATCATTTGCTCCATCTTTTTCTAGCTCAATTGAAAAATCAATTCCGTTAACACTTTGAGGCATTTGGAAAAAGTCTTTTAAAATACTTGTTGAGCTAATTTGGCTAGGTAAAATTTTATTGTATGCTTTTTTGCTTTCGAGAGACTTAATTTTGCTTAGCTCTTGTTCTACTTCTAAAACCTCTTCATTTTTAATTGGAGCAAAGCCCGTTAGTTCAACTTGGCTAGAAAAAGAGAGTTTTTTTAGTTGATTAGGATTTTGTTGATTTTGATTTTTAACTTGTTTTTCTAAGTTATGTTTTAATAAAAGCTCTCTTGTGTTATTAGTAAATTCTAAATCTTCAGGAATAAATACTATATCTTTTGAAGTGTTTATTTCAAAAATAGATTCTATTTTTTGTCTTTTTTCTTCTGGGGTTTTTAATAAGTCATATTGGGCTTTGAATTCTTTGGCTAAAGGCCTATTTAAAACAAGTTTTTGTCTAATTGAAAAATCATCTTTTTCAAAGATAAATTTTTTCAAATTAGTAAAATCCAAAACAATATCTTTTTTTATTGTTGGATCGTTAATTAAAGAAATCCTTATGTGGTATTGTCTTTTCCCATTTAAATCATCAACTAAGCTTTGAGTTACTAAAACACTATATTTAGATAAGTTCAAAGGTAAAAGTTCTTGGCTTTCTTGGTTATATCTTTGAATTTGGATGTTTTGCTCTTCAACTTGAGAGGGTAAAACATTAGTTGAAATTTTTTTTGCATCAACTCAAGTTAGTCGAAGAGACTTGCTATATTCTTCAAGTTCTAAGAGTTGTTTTTCTCTTGTTAAAGGTGTGTAAGAAGCTTTTGAAATCTTAGAAAGCTCAGTGAATTTTGAAACATAACCCATTGATCTTTCATTTACTTGATAATATAATTTTTTAAAATCATCAGAGACTTTAAAGTTTAAGTTGTAATTAGTTTTTAAATCTTTTGTTTCAATAATTTCATTAAAAAAAGCAGATACATCAAAGTTATTATGTTTTTTAAAGTTTTCTTCAACAATATTTAAGAAAAAACTTAAATCCTTATCAGTTTCATTTTTGTATCTAAACTTTAGTGTTGGTACATTTTTGGTATGTTTATATACTATATATGAATAAGAACCAACAGAAATGATGGCTGAAAATGTAAAAGCTGTAATAAAAATAGCTTTTTTATTAATTCCTTTTTTTAACTTTATACCTTGTTTATTATTTTCAAATAGCATTTATTCCTTAAAAGTTTTCATTTAATTATTTGATTTTTTAAAGTATTTGTAAAAATACTAGGTTTTAAAACTAAAATTATAAAATTAAGTTAAAAATTCTTAGTTTCCTTGAGTTTCTTGAATTGATTTTTTTAAAATTGCTTTACGTTTTTGATCATTTTATTTTGTAAGGTAAAATGAGCTTATCTTGACCTTCTTTTTCAAATTTTAAAAATACACTAAGGCTTTTTTGTTCACTATTTATTTCAAAAAGCTTTCTATTTGGATAAATATTTTTAATCTCTTCAATGCTCTCTACTATTGAAACTTTGTAGTTTTTTAGATCTTTGGCTATGTCAGTGTTGATTTGAAACAAATCAAAAAAGTTATTTTCCTTTGTTTTGTCAAAACTTAGAGTTTCAAAAGATATATTTGAGAGATTTTTATTTTCTTTTAACTTAACTAGATTAGTGTTTTTATCAATTAAGTTATTAAAGTGTTCTATAGACATTTTTAGATTTGAAAGCTTAATTGCTTTTTTGGCTTGTTGTTTTATTCCATTGACATTTTTGGATAAAACAACTTGAACTAAAGCCTCACCTGTTTTATCATTTAAAACAAAACTATTGTCCTCTTGTTTTCTATAAAGTTCTAAAGAAGAGTTTTTAAAATTGTCAATAGAGCTAGATAATTCAAAATAAGAACTTAAATTTTCGTTAGTCAACTCTGAAGGAAGAATATCATTGACTGGTTTATTTTTGAAAAGATCTTGAGAGCTAAATAATTCTACTTTTTCCTTAAGATTTGAGTAAAATCCATTAATTTGAATTTTTTGACCTTTAGTAATTTGTCCATAGCTCAAAGTTAAATTAGCTTCTATATAATCAAGATCATCATTTATTGAATCTTTTAAAAGCTCAAGTTGCACTTTTACATCATTGATTGAAATAGGAATATGGAAATATTGAGATAAAACATCAATGCTTGTAATTTCTGAGGGTTTAACTTTAAGAGTCTTAGTTTTGGCTCTTAATTTAAAGTTTTTTAAAACACTTTCAATCTTGTCAGATATTCTATTTTTTGAAAAAGATTCTAAGTTAATAGAAATATTTTTTTTGCTTAGATATTCTTTTGCTTCTAACTGGCCAAAGCTAGCAATGGGTTTTTTTAAATTAGTTTGTAAATTAAAATTTAAAATAAGTTTTGAATCAACAAGTTCAACTTTATTAACTTCAATTCTATAATCTTTTTCAATTTCAGAAAGATCATAATAGTTTCTTAATAAATTTAATTTACTAGCTAGTTGATCTTGAGAGTTAATTAAATTTACAAAATCTTTATCACTAGTTTTAAAATCATTAGAATTTTTTAATTTTAATAAAAAGTTTTCTTGAAATTTTTCAGCTAAAAAATTCTCTTTTCTAAGCCCGCTCATCTTCAAGTGAATAAAATTGTGTATTTGAGTTTTTTCTTCTATTGGATCGATAAAAACTTCAGCAATAAGCTCACCTGTTAAATCGTTTGCATAAACTTTATTAATGGAAACAACTCTTTTTAAAATATCAATTTGAGATTCTTTATTATTTTCAAGACCAATGACTTTTAATTGTGATTCACTAACAGAAGAGGCAAGATATTTTTGAGCACTAGCCTCTGGGTCAATAAATCTTAGAGCATACCTAGCATGCTCAGTAGTTTGTGAGTTTTCAATTTCATTGATTTGGCTTTTTTTTGATAAAAGATTGTCAACAAAAATTTGATAGTAAAGTTTTGTAAATTTTTTATCAACTGAAAAAAAGATTTTCTCATTTGTTTTTAGTAAATTAATCCTTTGGATTTTTTTGTGAAAAAAATCATTAACAGAAAAGCTTTTTAGATTGTTTTTTTTATCTTGTTCAAAAAGCATTTTAGCCTCATCCAAAAGTTCATTAAGGCTTTGGTGTTTTTCAAGGCGATTTTCAAAGTTGATTTTTCTAGGTTCAAAAGTTTGAAGAGTTTTGTTTTGAGATGTTTTTGAGACAAAATAAAGTCCTGCACTTGCAGCAAAAACTAAAAAAGTTAAAGAAGATATTCAAAATATTTTAATTGATGGTTTTCTTATAGCCATAAATACTTCTCCTACATATTAAAATGTAACTTTAAAATATTAACACAAAAAAATAAGCTAGATTATTTTAAAATTTAATCACTATAATTTTAAATCCAAAAAATTTTATTTTAAAAAATTGAATTTTCATTATTAAGCTTTAATAAACTTTGCAGAAAATTTTGATTTGTTTTAAATAAAATAAAGTTTTTTGAAAATAAAACAAAAAAAGTCCAAATGGACTTTTAGAAATAATTCTCTAAAAACTGAATAGCACAAACATATAAATACCATTTAAAAAGATACAATACTTTTAAACCTATCAATTTATTAGTACCAGTCAGCTGAATGTATTACTACACTTACACCTCTGGCCTATCAACCTCGTAGTCTACAAGGAATTTCAAGGGAATACTCATCTTTGAGGAGGCTTCCCGCTTAGATGCTTTCAGCGGTTATCCTTTCCGTACTTAGCTACCCAGCTATGCTTCTGGCGAAACAACTGGAGCACCAGTGGTACGTCCACTCCGGTCCTCTCGTACTAAGAGCAGCTCTCATCAATATTCCAACGCCCACATCAAATAGGGACCGAACTGTCTCACGACGTTCTGAACCCAGCTCGCGTACCGCTTTAATTGGCGAACAGCCAAACCCTTGGAACCAACTCCAGCTCCAGGATGCGATGAGCCGACATCGAGGTGGCAAACCTTCCCGTCGATGTGATCTCTTGGGGAAGATAACCCTGTTATCCCCGGGGTAGCTTTTATCCGTTGAGCGACAGCCATTCCATAATGAACTGCCGGATCACTAAGTCCTGCTTTCGCACCTGCTCGACTTGTAGGTCTCACAGTCAACCACACTTTTACCTTTGCGCTCTACATATGGTTTCTGACCATATTGAGTGTAGCTTTGAACGCCTCCGTTACCTTTTGGGAGGCGACCGCCCCAGTCAAACTACCCACCACGCACTGTCTCCTGACCGGATGACGGTCATAGGTTAGAAACTCAATTTAACAAGGGTGGTATTTCAAGGTTGATTCCACAGAAACTAGCGTCTCCGCTTCTCCATCTCCCACCTATCCTACACATGTTAAACCAAATTCCAATACGAAGTTGTAGTAAAGCTCCACGGGGTCTTTTCGTTTTGATGCGGGTATCCAGCGTTTTCACTGGAACCATAATTTCACCGAGTCCAATGTTGAGACAGTTGAGAGATCATTGCGTCTTTCGTGCAGGTCAGTATTTAGCCGACAAGGAATTTCGCTACCTTAGGACCGTTATAGTTACAGCCGCCGTTCACCCGGGCTTCATTTTGCTGCTTTGCGTAAGCTAACAGCTCCACTTAACCTTCGGGCACTGGGCAGACTTCACCCCCTATACATCGTCTTGCGACTTAGCAGAGAGCTGTGTTTTTGATAAACAGTTGCCCCTCACAATTTAATGTTGCCATTCAAAGAATGGCCCCCCTTCTCGCGAACTTACGGGGTGAATTTGCAGAGTTCCTTAACATTGGTTTTCTCGCTCGCCTTAGAATACTCATCTTGGGAACGTGTGTCCGTTCTCGGTACGGGTTCCTATAGTTTTATAACGTTTAGAAGCTTTTCTTGGAAGCGTGAAATCATTCAATTCGGTAATTGTCGAAACTTTCCCTATGCATCAGAACTCAAGGTTAAACAATGCGGATTTGCCTACATTGACCCCTCATTTCCTTGCCCCAAAATCCATTAATTGGTAGAATTATCCTTCTCCGTCACTCCATCACTTACTATCGGAAGTACAGGAATATTAACCTGTTATCCATCGACTACGCTTTTCAGCCTGATCTTAGGACCCGACTAACCCTGGGTGGACGAACCTTCCCCAGGAAACCTTTCCCAATAGGCGTCAGAGATTCTCACTCTGAATCGTTACTCATACCGGCATTCTCACTTCTAAGCACTCCACTAATCCTCACGGTTTAGCTTCGCCGTCCTTAGAACGCTCCTCTAACGCATTTAATAATGCCCGTAGCTTCGGTATTATGTTTAGTCCCGTTACATTGTCGGCGCAAGGTCTCTTGACTAGTGAGCTATTACGCACTCTTTAAAAGATGGCTGCTTCTAAGCCAACTTCCTAGTTGTTTGAGAAACCTCACAACCTTTATCACTTAACATAAATTTTGGGACCTTAGCTGACGATCTGGGTTGTTACCCTCGCGAGCATCGACGTTATCACCGATGTTCCGACTGCATGATAATACACAATGGTATTCGGAGTTTGATTATAGTCAGTACAGCTAGGCGCCGCCATTCCATATTCAGTGCTCTACCACCAAAGTTTAACATCACACGCTAGCCCTAAAGCTATTTCGAGGAGAACCAGCTATATCCAGGTTCGATTGGAATTTCACCGCTATTCACAAGTCATCCGGGCACTTTTCAGCGTACTACGGTTCGGTCCTCCACTTAGTATTACCTAAGCTTCAACCTGCTCATGAATAGATCACCTGGTTTCGGGTCTATGTCAACATACTAATTCGCCCTATTCAGACTCGATTTCTCTTCGGCTCCGCTTTTATCCACTTAACCTCGCATGTTAACATAACTCGCCGGTCCATACTGCAAGATGTACGCCATCACACATTAACGTGCTCTGACTAATTGTAAGTAAGTAGTTTCAGAATCTATTTCACTCCCCTCCCGGGGTTCTTTTCACCTTTCCCTCACGGTACTAGTTCACTATCGGTGTCTGGTTAGTATTTAGCCTTACCGGATGGTCCCGGCAGATTCAGACAGGGTTTCACGTGCCCCGCCCTACTCAGGATGCAGTCAAGAGAATTATGCATTTCGTATACGGGGATATCACCCTCTATGTCAAAGCTTCCCAGCTTTTTCTACTATACATAATCTTTGTAACTCTATGTAGACTGTCCTACAACCCCGTATAAATACGGTTTGGGCTCTTCTGCTTTCGCTCGCCACTACTAACAGAATCATTATTTATTTTCTTTTCCTCTTGCTACTAAGATGTTTCAATTCACAAGGTGTCTCGCTCACACTTTCTATATATTCAAAAGTGGGCAACTAGAGATTAATCTAGTTAGGTTTCCCCATTCGGAAATCCCCGTCTCAAAGTTTATATCCAACTAAACGAGGCTTATCGCAGGTAATCACGTCCTTCTTCGACTTCCAGACCCAAGGCATCCACTACAAACTCTTCTTTATTTAAAAGTAATTTATTTCCTATTGTTGAAATTTATTTTTTAGATGTGTATCTTAAGGTATCTATTTTATTTTTTAACAAATTGTTAAAAAATGACTCGGATCAAAAATTTTACATTTTGATGTCGTTATCATATTAATTTATATGCTATTCAGTTTTTAAAGAACTATTTGTTTTGAAAGATAGAACTTTCAAAACTGAATACTAGATATCTAATTGGCAAGATACACATAAGGACTTTCTATAACTATTGATAGAAAAATGCCAATTCTAAAAAAATGGTTTTGTACTCCGTAGAAAGGAGGTGATCCATCCCCACGTTCTCGTAGGGATACCTTGTTACGACTTCACCCCAGTCACCAGTCCTGCCTTAGACAGTCGCCTCCGAGGTTAGCTAAACCGACTTTGGGCATTACCAGCTCCCATGGTGTGACGGGCGGTGTGTACAAGACCCGAGAACGTATTCACCGTAGCGTAGCTGATCTACGATTACTAGCGATTCCAACTTCATGAAGTCGAGTTGCAGACTTCAATCCGAACTGAGACCGGTTTTTTGAGATTTGCTCCATGTCACCATCTTGCTTCTCTTTGTACCGGCCATTGTAGCACGTGTGTTGCCCCACTCGTAAGAGGCATGATGATTTGACGTCATCCCCACCTTCCTACCAATTGCTTGGTCAGTATCTTTAAAGTCCTCAACTTAATGTAGTAATTAAAGATAGGGGTTGCGCTCGTTGCAGGACTTAACCGAACATCTCACGACACGAGCTGACGACAACCATGCACCATCTGTCACTCCGTTAACCTCCACTATATCTCTATAGCTTTGCGAAGGATGTCAAGAGTGGGTAAGGTTCTACGCGTATCGTCAAATTAAACCACATGCTCCACCGCTTGTGCGGGTCCCCGTCAATTCCTTTAAGTTTCACTCTTGCGAGCATACTACTCAGGTGGATCATTTAATGCGTTAGCTGCGCTAGTGAAAAATTCCACCAGCTAATGATCATCGTTTACGGCGTGGACTACCAGGGTATCTAATCCTGTTTGCTCCCCACGCTTTCGTTCCTCAGTGTCAGTACATAACCAGTTAGCTGCCTTCGCCATTGATGTTCTTCCTAATATCTACACATTTCACCGCTTCACTAGGAATTCCACTAACCTCTTTATAACTCTAGTTTGCTAGTATCAAAAGCGGGCCAGGGTTGAGCCCCGGGATTTAACTTCTGACTTAACAAACAACCTACGAACTCTTTACACCCAATAATTTCGGATAACGCTTGCACCCTATGTATTACCGCGGCTGCTGGCACATAGTTAGCCGGTGCTTTCTGACAAGGTACCGTCATACTTAGGGCATTTCCTCCCTAAGCTTTTCTTCCCTTATAACAGCAGTTTACAATCCGAAGACCTTCATCCTGCACGCTGTGTCACTCCATCAGACTTTCGTCCATTGTGGAAAATTCCCTACTGCTGCCTCCCGTAGGAGTCTGGGCCGTATCTCAGTCCCAGTGTGGCTGTTCAGTCTCTCAACTCAGCTATACATCATCGCCTTGGTAGGCCATTACCCTACCAACTAGCTAATGTAACGCACTCCCATTTCAAAGTGAAGCAAACGCTCCTTTGATATCTAAATCATGCGATCTAAATACATATCCGGTATTAGCAACAGTTTCCTGTTGTTATCCCAGTCTTTGAGGTAGGTTAAATACGTGTTACTCACCCATTTGCCGCTAAGCACTAATAAATTAATACTCCGCTCGACATGCATGTATTAGGCACACAGCCAGCGTTCATCCTGAGCCAGGATCAAACTCTCAAAAAAATTGACTTATGTGTTGTTGTACAATCTAGTATTCAGTTTTGAAAGAACTATTTTCAATTTAATGTTTGGCAACATTCATAAAAAATTACCTATGCAAATATAGCATAATTTTTAAATTTTTCTAAATTAATTTATAAATTTTTTAAAATTTTAAAAGTCTCTTAGAAACAATGGGACTTGTTATTTTAAGTCCTCTTTAAAAAAGTTGCTCTGTCATAATAGCACATTTTTTTAAAATTTTCTAAAATTTTTTGAAATTTTTTTAAAAACTTTAATAAAGATTTTTTTAGAAAATGATGGGCTTTTTTTGGGCCCTCTTCAAAAAGTTGCTAAATCATAATAACATAGTTTTTTTAAAATTTTCAAAAATTTTTTATTTTTTTTCTGGTTGTATATTTAGAAGTGAAATTACTTTATTTTCTCTAGTTGAAAGCTCTAAAACAACTGCATTGAATTGACTTGGATTTGATGAAACTCTAAATCTTAAGTCTGAATTATTTCTCATTTTTTCATAAACTTCATTATAGTTAGCACCAACAGCACTATTTGCAGGTCCTGTCATTCCAACGTCAGTTAAAAATGCAGTTCCTAATGGTAAAGTTCTTGCATCATTTGTTTGAACATGAGTGTGAGTTCCAATAAGAGCATTAACTTTTCCATCTAAATATAATGAAAGCACACTTTTTTCACTAGTTGTTTCAGCATGGAAGTCAATAAAATGAAGATCTGATTCATTTGTTAGTAAAACTTTATCAATTGCATCGAAAAATGAATTAGCATATTCTTCTTTTCATGGTGAAAGCAGTCTATTAAAGGCAATTCCCATTATTGATGTAACTCTTAGAGTCACTCCTTTGACATCAAAGACCTGAGTTCCATGACCTCTATAAGTATTATTAATATTTAAAGGTCTAATTACATCATCATTATCAATAATAGAGTGAATGTCATCTTTGGCTCAAACATGATTTCCTAAAGTAAAAACGTCAATTCCAATAGATTTAAGTTTTTTATAATCTTTTTTTACAAAGCCTTTTCTTCCAGAGACATTTTCTGCTTGGGCAATGGTAAAGTCAATATTATATTTTGACTTTACCAAATCAAGGTGTTCTTCAACACATTGAATTCCCGGTTTTCCAAAGATATCACCTATAAAAAGGACTCTTATTTTTTTATCATTACACATTCAAAACGCTTTCTTTAATAACTTTATTTAATATAAGGCTATTTTTCTTTTTTTATCTCTTCTAGGATTTGTTCAATTTTTAAGCTTTTTTCAAAAGTATCATCAATTTTAAAATGAAGAGAAGGAATTTTTCTTCATTTTAAAATTGATGAAAGCTGTTTTTTAATATATCCGCTTGCTTGATTTAATCTTTCTAAGTTCTTTTTTGAGTTTTTAGAAAAAGTTACATAAACATTGCAATGAGATAAATCACTAGATAATTTAATTCCAACAACAGTAGTTAGAACATCTTTTAAATTTTGAACTTCTTCACTAATAATTCTTGAAATATTAATTAAAATGTCTTGTTCTCTTTTTTCTAATTTAATATTTTGCATAAAAACCTCACTTAGATAAAATTATTTTTTAAAGCTAAGATTAGTTTTGGAAAAACTTGATTTTTCTTAAAAACTTATTCTAACTTCTCTTGAATTGCAAAAAGCTTTTGAACTCCCTTTTTAATTGAATCATGAACTGCACTTTTAGAAATTGAAAGTTCATCTGCTATTTCATTCATTGAAAGATCTTCTATTAAATATAATTCTAAAGTTAATTTTTGTCCCTTAGAAAGAAGTAGGCCAAATTTTTCAAAAAGTTCAATTATTTTTTCTCTATTTTCAACTAAATCATTACTTTTTTTCATAATTTTCAATTAAATCTTTGGTCATTCCATAAATAAAAGAGTCAAGGTCAAAATCTACTAGATCATCCATTTTTTCTCCAAGACCAATTAATTTTACATTTAAATCAAATTCATCTTTTATTGATAAAACAATTCCACCTTTAGAAGTACCATCCATTTTGGTCAAAACAATACCTGTTAAATTAGTAACTTCTTTAAAACTTCTAGCTTGAGAAACTCCATTTTGACCAGTGGTAGCGTCAATAACTAATAATGATTCATCAACACTTCGACCTATAAATTTGTTAATAATTTTATTAATTTTTTCAAGCTCATTCATTAAATTAATTTTATTTTGCAATCTTCCAGCTGTGTCAATGATTACTAAATCAAAGTTATTGTTTTTAGCATATTCAAGACCTTGATAAACAACAGAGGCTGGTTCTTGGTTTTTTTGGCTTGCTTTAAAAATTTCCACTCCAACACGATTGGCCCAAATTTCAAGTTGCTCACTAGCAGCTGCTCTAAAAGTATCTCCTGCAATGATCAAGATTTTTTTTTGTAAATCTTTATATCTTTTAGCAATTTTAGCTATGGATGTAGTTTTTCCCGAGCCATTAACTCCTACCATTAAAAAAACATTCATTCTTTGCTCTTGATAATTTAAATTAATATCAATAAAAGATTTATTAGCATAAATTAAAAACATTTTATCAACGATAATTTCACTAATAATTTTAGGATCATCTATATTTTGAATTTTAACTTCTCTTTGGATTTCATCAATAATTAAAAGTGCTAACTTGGCAGAAATATCTGACATAATCAAAATTTCTTCAAGCTCTTCAAAAAAATCATCATCTAATTTAACATGATTATTTTGAAGTTCTAAAATAGCTTTTGAAAAATTTGAATTACTCTTGTTAAGTCCAGTTACAAATTTTTGAACACTTTCTAATTGAGCAATTTCCTTTTTTTGATCTTTTTCAAGTTTAATTTGAATTTTTTGAAGTTTTTTTTCTTCTTTAGCTTTTAACTTAGCCTCTTCAAGAATTTTTTTTTGCTCTTCAAGCTCTTCTTTAGTTTTTAGTTTAAATAATCTATCTTTTAAATTTTTGAAAAATCCCATAGTATTGCTATTTTAAAGAAAAGCATTATAAAATGAATTAATTTATTAATTTTTTTAAAAAAATAAAAAAAATGGCGATCACGAGAGGATTCGAACCTCTGACCACAAGCTTAGAAGGCTCGTGCTCTGTCCATCTGAGCTACGCGACCAAACCATGAGTTATTTTATAACATTTTTTAAAAAAATATTTAAAAAATTCCATAAAAAATAAAAAGACCTAAAGACACAACACTTCTCAATGCGGATGCTCCATTTCTGTCCTGACCGGGTTATGAGGTTATTGTTCTAAAGGCATTGAAATTATAATGAAATTTTTCAAAATAGGCCAAGTTTTTTAATTAAATGTATTAATATAAATACACTATGCAAGAATCGTTTTTGAATTTTTGTCAAGAAATTAACTTTGACATTCCAGAGTATCTTAAAAATACCAAAATAGCAAATCCTTATCATGATGAGGAAAAAAGTTTTTTTTCTTGTGAAATTGATTTTCTAGAAACTCCTAAATTTGAAGATTTTAAAAGCTTTTATTTAAAAACTAAAAACTTTTTAAATCAACTAGTCAAAGAACAAAAATTACTTTTTAAAATAGAAAATATTTTTTATGAAAAAAGTGAAATTAAAAAATATTTAGATTGAATAGCTGAACATTTTTTTAAAAATTTTGACTTCAAAAACACATTTAGAATTGATGATTTAAAAGTTAATCTTGATGGAAAAATTTTTTTAACAGCTCATAGTAAACATAGCTTTGATTTATATAAAGATTTTGTTGAATTTGCAAACAAAAAGATGCAAAGTTTTGGCTTTGAAAATTTTTTACTTAAACTTGAATTAAATCAAATAGAAATTACAAATAATCAACCTTTAGTCTCTTCTATAAATTCACAAGTAAAAACTCAAGCTAGTTCAGAAAACCAAAGTTTTAAAAAATCAAATTTTTACAACAAAAAAAGACATATTCAACTTTCATTAAAAGAGCTAATCAAAACTCAAGAAATGTTTGTAAGTGTTGTTGGAATGGTATTTAAAAAAGAGATAATTACAACAAACAGTAAAACTAAAATTTTCAAAATTTCAATCACTGATTTTCAAGAAGCAACAAGAGCACAAAAGTTTTCATATTTAGAAAAAGATCAAGAAATTTTTGATTCAATTCAAATAAATGATTGAGTGAATGTTTGTGGTGAAATTCAACTTGAAAAAATGTCTTTAAAACAATTTATCAAAATTGAAAAAATTGAGAAAATTCGAAGCCCAATCAAAGATAGACAAGACAATGAAAAAGAAAAAAGAATTGAACTTTCTTTTAGATCAAAAATGTCTACAATGGATGGAATTTTATCTCCTTTAGATATTGTTAAACAAGCCAAAAAATTTAATCATAGTTCCATTGCTATTTTAGACCACAACTCAGTGCAAGCTTTTCCTGATTTTCATAATTTAACATATAAAGACAAAGACTTTAAAGTTATTTACGGAATGACTTTAAGTGTTATTTCAAAAAGAAACAAAATTTTTGTTGAGCCTTTAAAAGATAAATTTTTTGACTACAAAATTTTAGATCAAGAATATGTTGTCTATGACATTGAAACAACTGGTCTTTCACCTATGTTAAATGAGCTAATTCAATTTGGAGCTAGTGTTATCAAAAATGGTCGTATTATTGAGACACATCATTTTTTTATTAAGCCAAAATCTAAGCTAGATTCTTTTACTACAAAACTCACAGGAATAACTCAAGAACATCTTGAAAAAGGATATGAACTTCAAGAAGCTTTAGAAAAAATTTCTTCAATTTTTAAAGCAAGGATCATGGTTGCACACAACGCTGCTTTTGACCATAATTTTTTAAAGCAAAAATTTATAGATAACAACATTGAATTTGAAGAGATGATATCCATTGATACATTAAATCTTGCAAAGGTTTTAAATCCAATTTATAGAAGCTATCGTCTTGGAGAAGTAGCTTCAAAATTATCTGTTGTTTATGATCCTTCTATTGCTCATAGAGCAGATTATGACTCTTCAGTTTTAACCAATATTTTCATCTTACAAATGTCACATTTAAAAGAAAAAGGTATTAACTTATTTAAAGAATTGAATTCACTTTCATCCGAAAAGTTTTATTCAAAAATGTTTGCAAAAGATATCTCCATAATTGCTAAAAATCAAGCAGGATTAAAAGAACTTTTTAAAATCAACTCTGATGTATTAACCAAGTATTATTTTGCTAATCCAAAGATGTTTTGAGAAGACATAAAAAGAAGTAAAAATTTATTAATTGGTTCAGGGGGATTAAATTCACCTTTAATTGATAAATTGCTTTTTTCTACTCAAGAAGATGTGCTTAATGAAATTGATAAGTATGACTATATAGAAATTCCTTCACCAAATAATTTTTCACATTTTTGAACTACTAAATTTAGTGATCAACAAATTAAAATTCAACTTCAAAAATTAATTAAATGAGCTAAAGAAAAAAACAAAATTATTGTCGCAATTGGTGAGCCTCGTTATAATGAAAAATGACAAAAAATTATTCATGAAATTTATATAAATTCAACTGGTATTGAAAATTCTCTTCATCCTCTTTTTATTATTAAAAAAGATATGGATACATTTTATCCAGAACAAATTTATAAAACTACAAATGAGATGAAACAAGAATTTTCATTTTTATATGATCCTGAATTAATAGAAGAAATTGTTGTTAAAAATCCAAATTTAATATCTTCACAAATTGAAAAAATACAAGTTATCAAAGATAAACTTTATACACCAAAATTTGATGATTCTCACATTAAATTAAAAAAACTTGTTTATGAAAATGCATGAAAAAAATATGGAAAAAATCTCCCTGAAATTATTGAACAAAGAATTGAAAAAGAGCTTACACCAATTTTAAATTATGGTTTTGATGTTATTTATTGAATAAGTAGTATCTTAGTTCAAAAATCATTAAGTGATGGTTATCTTGTAGGCTCAAGAGGATCAATTGGTTCTTCATTAGTGGCAACACTTTCTGGAATAACTGAAGTTAATCCTTTAGCTCCTCACTATATATGTTCAAAGTGCCAATATTTTGAACTTGTAAAAGATCCAATGACAAATAGTGGCTTTGATTTAGATGATAAAAAATGCCCTAAGTGTAATAGCTTTTTAGATAAAGATGGTCAAACCATTCCTTTTGAAACATTCTTAGGTTTTAAAGCAGATAAAGTTCCAGATATTGATCTTAATTTTTCTGGTGAGTATCAAGGTAAAATTCACGATGAAGTAAAAAGACTTTTTGGTTCTAAACACACTTTTAGAGCTGGAACAATTTCAACAGTTGCTGAAAAAACAGCTTATGGTTACATTAAGAAATATTTAGAAACTGCCTCACTTGATTATAGTGATAATTTTGTTGATTTTTTAACCGAAAAATCAACTGGAGTAAAAAGAACAACAGGGCAACATCCAGGTGGAATAATCATCATTCCAAAAGAATTTGATGTTGAAGATTTTACTCCAGTTAATTTTCCAGCAAATGACACCGAAAGTTCATGAAAAACAACTCACTTTGATTTCCATGCAATTCATGACAATGTTCTTAAATTAGACATACTTGGTCACGATGATCCAACGGCTTTAAAAATGTTGGAAAAACTCACTGGAGTAAATGTTAAAGACATACCTAAAAAAGATGAAAAAATAATTTCAATTTTTACCTCACCAAAAGCTCTTGGAATTAGCTCAGAAGAGATTCTAGGAGAAAAAACAGGTGCTCTAGGAATTCCTGAATTTGGAACAAATTTTGTTCGTCAAATGTTAAGTGAAGCAAAGCCAAAAACATTTGCAGATTTAGTCTCTATTTCAGGGCTTTCTCACGGAACTGACGTTTGAATTAATAATGCTCATTACATAATTCAAAGTTTAGGTAAAACTCTTGATCAAGTTATTTCTTGTAGAGATGACATCATGGTTGATTTAATCAAAAAAGGAGTTCCTATTGATTTATCTTTTACTATAATGGAACAAGTAAGAAAAGGTAAAGGTCTTTCACTTGAACAAAAAAGAAAATTAATTGAACATGGGATTGAAAATTGATACATTGAAAGTATGGAAAAAATTAAATACATGTTTCCTAAAGCACATGCCACTGCATATGTTCTTATGGCTTGAAGAGTTGCTTTTTACAAAGTTTATTATCCTTTGGAATACTATGCAACTTATTTTTCAACAAGAACTGAATTTTTTGACATTGAAATTATGTCAAAAGACAAACTAACACTTGAGAGTAAAATCAAAGAACTAGCATATCGCGAGAACTTAAGAAATGATAATCAATTAACAACAAAAGAAAAAAATACATTACCTACTTTATATATTGCAAACGAAATGAAAGCAAGAGGATTTAATATCCAAAATATTAACTTAAAGATTTCTTTGGCAAATGATTGAATCATAGATAAGAACAGCAAAAGTCTAATTCCTCCTTTTAATGTTATTGATGGGCTTGGAGAAACTTTAGCTCAAAAAATAGTAGATTCTAGAAATGAAAAAGAATTTTTATCTGTTGAAGATTTTATTAATAGAACAGGAATTAATTCTACCTTAGTTGAAAAATTTAAATCAATGGGTATTTTTGAACAAATACCAGAGACAAATCAAATATTTCTAATCTAAAATTTGAAAAATTAAAGAGTCATATTTTGACTCTTTTTTTGTTCATTAATGGAAATTTATAAACTTGGTCAGATATTAAATTTAGAAAAGGGCAAATCAAAATATAATGCAAAATATGTTTCTCAAAATATCGGAATTTATAATTTGTACTCTTCAAAAACAAAAGATCAAGGTATATTTGGAAAAATCAATTCATATGACTTTAATGGTGAATATATTTTAATTACCACTCATGGTGCATATGCAGGAACAGTTAAATATGTAAATGAAAAGTTTTCCACAACAAGTAATTGTTTTATTCTAAAAGTTAATGAAAATATTGTTAAGACAAAATTTTTAAGTTATTTATTATTGTTACAAGAAAAAACATTCAATGATATGGCTATAGGTTCTGCATATGGTTATTTAAAAAACTATAACATAAATGATTTTGAAGTTAATTTACCTAACTTAAAAATTCAAAGTGCAATAATTAAGATTATTGAACCTTTAGAAAAACAAATAAATGCATTTGATGAATTGATTTTCAGTGAGCAAAAAAGTCTCCAACATTATTTAAATTATTTTTTAAATAAACTTGCATCAATTAATCCTTCAATTTTCAAAAATTATAAACTTGGAGATATTACAAAAATAGTTTCAGGAAATCCTAAATTTACAAAAAGTTACATAGAAAAAAATGAGGGTGTGTATCCAGTAATTTCTAGCTCATCTTTTAATAATGGAGTTTATGGTTATATAAATACATTTGACTATGAAAAAGGTATCACTATTTCAAAAGATGGCTCAGTTGGAAACATATTCTATCAAAGTAACTGTTTTTCGATAAATGCATCTGCCATGTTGATTCAACCTGTTGAAAATATGATTTTAGAAAAATATTTATTTTATTTACTAAGAAGCAAGGAAAAAAATATAAAACAAGTTTTTAGTGGCAGCGTTATTAAGCATATATATCCTAGAGATATTGTTAAAATTAAGGTTGATCTTCCTACTCTTAAAACCCAAAGTGCAATATTAGGTATTAATGAACACTTTCATTATGTTTAAAGTCTTTTAAAAAAAGTTATTTTATGAATCATTTGTTTTTAGAATTAATTTTTCTTATTTAAAAACTCATTTAGATTTTTTTTAAACTCATTTTCATATTTAAGCAATTCTTCATTGATTTTTACAATTTCACTTTCAACAAAATCAATGTCAATATCTTCACTTTCTTCATCAAAATTATCTAGATCATAAAATCTCATAGATAATGAATATTCATTTTTAACAATGTCTTCATAAGATATATATTTAGAGAAATTTTCCTCTTCTCTTTTTTCTTTTCAAGCACTAAAAATTCTATTAATGTTTTCATCAGATAAAGTATTTTGTTTTTTTGCATTTTGGAATTCTTTAGTTGCATTAATCATGAAAATTCTCTTGTCATTTGTAGGTTTGTTTTTTCTAGCTACAATAATACAACTTTCAATACTTGTATTATAAAAAAGGTTTGGCGGAAGGAAAATAATAGTATCAATGTAATTTTTATCAATAATATATTTTCTTATATCCTCTTCAGCTTTAGGACTTTTACGACTTAATATACCTAGTGAAAAAACAGATGCAATAATTCCATTGTCTTTATTTACATGAAAAAGCATGTGTTGAAGAAAAGCAAAATCTGCATAGCTTTTTGGTGCCAAAGATGGATAAGGATTATATCTTCTATCCTTGGATAGTTCTTGAGTTGGATTTCATTTTTGGCTAAAAGGAGGATTGGCCACTATACAATCAAATGAACCTTCTTCTTCAATATGTAATGGATTGATAAGAGTATCTCCTGATCTAAGATCTAATTTAGAAAAAGGCACTCCTCTTAATATGAAATTCATTCTTGCAAGATTGTATGTCGCTGTTTTAACTTCCTGACCATAAATTTTGTTATATTTTCCCACTTTATTAGCTAGTTTTATTAACAAAGAACCAGAACCACAAGCTGGATCATAGGCTTTATTAATTTTATTTTTTCCATGAGATATTATTTTTACAAGAAGTTCAGCAACTTTACTAGGAGTATAAAACTCTCCTGCTTTTTTACCAGTGTCACTAGCAAATTCTGATAATAAATATTCATATGTATTACCAAAGTGATCTACTTCATCCATTGATAAATTCAAAGTATTTATTTCTTTAATAATAAGTTGAATTGTTTTTTCTTTTTCTTCATCAATGTTTCCTAGATTTTTATTACTAAAATCTATATTTGTAAAAAGGTCTTTGAAAAACTCCTTTTTTTCATCATTTAATTCACTGTTAATACTTTCAATTTTATTAAAAGATTCTTCAATTGTAGGAATAACATTTTTTCCTTGATTCATCATATCTACAACATTTTGAAAACTATATTTATAAGCTAGAAAAAAATCATCATCATTTTGAATAATTATTTCCTTGATTTTTTTAAACTGTTCATGATTTTCATCAAATTCAGAATATTTAATATAATCAACTCTTTCTTTAAACTCTTCAAAGTTTTTTTCAGATTGTTCTGAAAGATATTTGAAAAACAAAAAACCCATTATGTAATCTCTATATTCAGTTACTTCCATTTTTGATCTTAATTGATCACAGATTTTTTTAACTACTGCTATTAATTCTTTACTATTTGACATACTTTAAATTTTGCTTTCTATAATTTTATTCATTTTTATTTCAAAGTCTAAAAAGGCCTCAATGCTTTCTTTATATTCAATGGACAATTTATCAATAATATCCTTATCAACTTCTTTAGATCTTCTTGATCATTTTTTTATAAATTCAGATTTTTCAATATCATCTAGATCTTTATCGTTTATTCTTTTTTTTCAATCTTTGCGTATTTGATCATTATTAATTCCATGATATTCTTTAAGAATTTTTTCAAGTCACATGGCTTCTATTTGATTTTTAACTTTTTGAAAAACACTTTTCAAAATCCTTTTTCCATAATCTATAAATTCTTTTTCATCTAAGGATTTATCTTTTTTGATAAAAAAGTTTTTTATTTCATTTTTTCATTTTTGTACTAAAAGTAAGAATATTTCATATTCTTTTTGATTAATTTTTCCTTGATTGTAATTATTTTTTATCAATTGAATATGTTTATCTATTTCACTTAATGTATCTTCATAAGTCAATCTATTATTTGGGTATTTACTAATTTTTTTATTAAAGAATAATAAATTTTCCAAATATATTTCATCAATTATCATTTCTTTATAAGCAAATTTAATATTGCTAATATCAATTGAGTTTAAAACTTCATAACTTATTTTTTCTTTTTCATTAGTAGATAAATTTTTTTTGATCTCATTTGCTCATTTTTGATATTGATTTAATTGTTCCAAAGAAAAATCTGAAATTTTTTCATTTTTTCCATATTCTTTAAAAGTTTTTAATGAAGAAAAAATATTTGAAACTTGACTAAGATTTTTTAAATATTTTTTCTTATTTTCTAAAGAAATATTTCTAAAAATCTCATTATTTTTCTCATCATAAATATTAGAAAAAGAGATTTTTAAACTATTTCAAAAATTAATAAAATCTTCAACTACCTGTTCATATTTTTCTCCATAAACAAGTTGTTGTATTTCTTTATCACTACTATTTGCATATATTTTAAAAGCATCATTGATTGATTGTTCTTCAAGAGAAAAATTAACAATTATTCCACGCTTTTTTAAATAATCACTTAATCTATTTGTTCTAGAAAAAGCTTGAATTAAATTATGATTTTTTAATTCTTTGTTTATATATAAAGTGTTGGTTCTTGGTGAGTCAAAACCTGTTAATAACATATCGACTACAATAACTATATCAATGCTATTATTTTCACTATTATATTCTTTAAAACGTCATTGAACATCATTGACATATTTGTCAAAATCTTCAACTTTAAAGGAAGTATTAAATTTTTCTTCATATCTTTTTAAAATTTTTTCTTTATGTTCTTTTAAATTGAAAAACTCTTCATTTTTTTCTTCATTTGAATAGCTACTAAATATTGGAGTTGCAAAAATATCACCGACATCCATTTTATAAAATTCATCATAGAAAGTCAAAGCATCTTGGATTGTATCAAAAGCTATTATTGAATTGTAGTTTCTATTATTTGTAAAATCTAAATGTTTACTTTTGATAACATTAATTATTGACTTAATTTTTCCTAGATTAGAATTGTTATTTTCTCGAAAAATTCGTGTTTCTTGGTAGTAATTAACTACTTTAAATCCAAGAACATTTTTATCTAAAATTGCATCTTTCATGTTATATGAGTCAATTTCATTTCCGAAGATTTTTTGAGTTTCTCTATCATTATTTTCTTCAAATATTGGAGTTCCTGAAAAACCTATAATGATGCTATTATTCAAATAATCTTTAATTCTTTTTCCCATTAACCCAGCATTAGAACGATGACACTCATCAATAATAAAAACAAATTTTTTATTAGTTAAAAATTCAATTTTTTCATTTTTATAAGAAGATAAAACATTATTTAATTTCTGAATAGTAGTTATAATTAATTTTTCTTTTTTAAGAAAAATCTCATATAAGTCCTTTGAAGTGTCTTGATTTAAAAAATCAATTTTTTCATTTTTAGAACTTGACATAAGTTTTTGAAATGTTTGAGATGTTTGATCATTTAAATCATTACGATCAACTAAAAAAACAACATGATCAATGTCGGCATTTTTAGATAATATTTCAGCTATTTTATATGAAGTTAAGTTTTACCACTTCCTGCTGTATGCCATATATATGCATTGTTTAAATTATGCTTAGCATCTAAATTAGTTTTTAGTTGTTTTTCAACAAAGTTTATTGCTTTTTTGATTGCTCTTTGTTGATATGGTCTAAGTAAAATAATTTTTTCATCATCTTTTGATCTTTGAAAAACTACATAATTTTTTAGATATTCTTCTAAAGCATTTTTGTTTAAAAAATCTTTTATGAGCTCTTTTGAAGAACCACCATTTTCAGAAGTTCATTTGAATGAAAGAATCTTATTATTATTTGTTCTTTTGTTATTTGCTAAAAACTTAACTTCTTCAAAATTTGAACCTATCAAAATTTGAATAAATCTAAAAATACCTTTATTTAAAACACTACCTCTATATGATTCATCTATTTGATTTATTGCTTTATTAATATTTTCACTTTTGTCTTTAAATTCAAAAAGTATTAAGGGAAATCCATTGATTAAGATCAGCGAATCAAATCTTTTACCCATGTTGTTTTTTGCATCTCTTGTAGGAAATTGTTGCAAAACATAGAATTCATTATTAGCTCAATTTTCTCAATCAACGAACTTTAGGCGTATTTTTTTTGGACCATCATTTTTATAAATTTTAACAGTATCAAAACCTCATAAATACTGAGCAAATCGATAAGAAGATGCAGAATTGTTTGAAAGTAATTCTCTTCTTATATCCAAAATATTTTGTTCAGTTAATTCTATGTTATTGAGTCTACTTATATTTTCCAAAATTAATTCAAATATTTTCTCTTCATTTTTAATATCTAATTTTACATATTTTTGATTTTTAACCAAGTCATCTACAAATTCTTTTTCATAAAGAAGTTCATTTCTACTCATCTTTGATTTTCTCCTTGATTAAGTGATTTTGATAGTATATAAATCTTTTTTCAAGCAATTTTTTCTTTTGTTTTAAAAGATTAATTTTTTTATGCAATGGTTCAATAATACCTAATATTGCACTTTGAGTTTTTAGATTAGGAATTTCTAGTGTAAAATTTTCAAAATATTTTTTTTAATTATAGGAAATATTGTTCCGCTTGAATTTTCAAATTTTATTTTTGAACTTATTTTTTTAAGAAGAAAAAATAAAAACTTATCCATAACATAGTTATTATTTGCCTCTATTGAAGTTATTTGTTGGTTAAATCAAGATAAATTGTCTAAAATACCCACTTTCCCAATTGTTGCTGTAGAAGAAAATAAAATGGTGCCAGATCTTTTTATCATTTTTTCATTAAAAGTAATAAATCTTTTTGGAACCATATTATCAAGATCTCCCGGACCAAAAAAAGGTATTTCCTTTTTTCATAGTTCCTTTTTTGCAGTGGAAGGAGTTTTACCACTTAATATTTTTGCTATCTCTCCAAGTTTATAATTTTTGAAAATTGAAGGATTAATTGATGCAAGTTTATTTAAAAAATAATTTAAATAATGTTGGAGACTTTTTTGCTCACTGAAAATCAATTCATCAAATGCATTTATTTGTTTTTCTAAAGGTTCAATAATCTTAATTATTGCACTTTGAATTTTTAAGTTAGGTAAATTAACTTCAAAATCATTTATGTTATAGTTTTTTAAATAACCATATGCAGAACCTATAGCCATATCATTGAATGTTTTTTCTTGTAACAATAATAAATAACTTAAAAATTTTGTCTTAACAATATTTTCATTAACTTTTAGAATAAAACAATTACTTGTTGTGGAAAACTTTTCATTTACATATTTAACTGTTCCTGCATATGCACCATGAGTGGTAATTAAAATATATTCACCATTAAAGTCATATGAATTGATTTTTCCAAATATACCTTGATCTTTTGTTTTTGAAGAGTACAAATTATAAATTCCGATATTTTGAGAAACATATTTTGCATTATATTTTGATTTGCCCTTTTCTAAATTTAATATCTGACCAAGTTTATAAATTTCCATTAATGAACCTTTCTTAATAATAAAAAAATAAAGATCTTATAAGCAAAAGTTACAAAAATTTAACACTAGTCTTGATGATTTTTAATAAAAAAATATTTAGTATTTTCAAATAAAGTTATAAGAGCTTAAACACTTTATATTATAAACATCTAATCAAATTTACATAATTAAATTTTTATGCTTAAAACAACCTAATTGCAAAAAAATAGACAGCACTTTTTCTGTTTAAAGTCTATGTCTATTTTTGTAACTAAATTTTTATTTAATTAAATTAGGATCAAAACTATATTTTAAATTTTTTCAAGAATTTAAAATTACTTTGATATTTTAATTTAAATAATCTTGCAAATCTATATTCAATACTGGTAGTTGTTTTATTAATTAAATCTCAATAATACAAAATTAAATCAAAGAAAGAATAACTAAAATATAAATTTTTTTAGTAAAACTATTTGTTTTTCATCAAAAATAAAAAGAAATATAAGCAAATATTCAAACTATGAAATCCACTATAAAACTTGCAAATACATTACAAAAATTACTTCAATTTTACTCTCATGAAAAAGATATTCAATTAAAAACAAAGGTAATTTTAATCTATATTATCCAAAAGCCAAAAGTTATTTGTTCTATTATTTTTTTAATTGAATAAGTAATCAATGCTAAAGAAATAAATAGATTAGATTCAATTCTAAAAAAGATCATTAAAAAAGCCAAATAATTTATACATATCTGATTCTTTAATATTTGAAAAAAAGAAAAAAATATTTAATCAATTCTTAAAGAATAGAAGGTTTTGATTTGTTAATAGACAATATAGATAGCCTTGATAGTACATATCAATATTTATTATCAAAATTTAGTATTATTGCAAATTTAGAAGCTGAAAAATTTTGCACATCTAAGATAATTTTTAATCTTATTGTAAAAGTAATGATGCATACAAAAATAAAATTATTAAAGACAACTAAGAAAATTTAAAAATATAGCAAAAATTTATGCTCAAAAATTAAAGAAGTAACATAAAATCTACAAGAATAAATTTAGTATTTGGAGATTTATTTTCCAAAATAGAAAAATACTCCAATTAATCAGCAAGATCAAGACAAAAAAGATGAATTTAATTTTAGTGTAGCAACTTTTTTTGCTAATGACTAAAAATAAAGCAAGGAATTGTTTTTTGATGTTTTATCAAAAAGATAAATTAAAATTGGAAATGATTAAAAAGTAAAATTTTTATAAAAAGTAAATTAAAAAGTTGCTTAATTAAGCAACTATTTTGCTGTTTTTTAATTATATTTTTAAAGCATAAATTAGCTTTTTAAATTATTCAAAAATTTTTAAAGTTATTTTAAAACAAGCCAATTCATTGCCTGATGTATCTTTTAAAACATAAGCAAAAAAACTTTCACTATCATTGTGTTCTAATTTGTTTAAAAGTGATTTTAAGAAAAATTTGCCTTGACCTAGTGCTATTGCATTTTCAACTTCTTCATTTAATTTTAATATCATTGTCATAGAATCGGTTATTATTAAAACTTCATTGGAATTACTATTTATTTCTATTCTAGAAAGATGCTCTTTTGAAGGTTCACTAAATTCATAAACAGTTGCACCTTCATATTCACTTATTTCAACCGGAGAGACAAAATTAATATTTTTTTCTTGACCTTCTTGAGTAAATTCTGAGTTAAATTCTATTTTCATTTTTTCATTCTCTTTTCAATAATTTCACTTCCAAATAAATAAATAGCTTTAGCAAGTTCTGGACCATGTTCTTGGAAGGTAGTTGCCTTTCTAATTGGCAAGAATAAATTTTTACCTTTTATTGATAATTTTTCTTGAGTTTTATTAATCGCCTCTTGAATTTGATTAACACTAAAATTTGAATAATCAATATACGACGAAAATGATTTTACTACATTTTTTTCTGCATCATTTAAATCAAGATCTTTTTCTTGATTTAAATTTGCTTGTTTATAAATTTTTAAGTAATTTTTTAATTGATTTAATGAATAAATATTCTCTTTATATAAATCTAAAAATAAGTTAATTCAATCATTATCATAGTCATTTAAATTTAAAATTTTTATTAACTCTTCATTAGGTGTGTTTTTCCAATATTGTTTAGAAAATCATTGCATTTTAGTTATGTCAAATTTAGAAGGAGATTTTGATAATCTAGTATATAAAAATGATTTAATAATTTCATCATGATCCATTAATTCTCGAGCTTTTTCATCAGTTCATCCAAGCAAAGTTAAGAAGTTAAAAATAGCTTGTGAGTTATATCCTTCTTCTTTATATTCATGAATAAATTGTTTTAAAGATAAATCTCTTTTTGAAAGTTTTTTTCCTTCCATATTTGTAATAATTGTAAGGTGACCAAACAAAGGTTTTGGAGCATTTAAATAATCATAGATCATCATTTGTTTAGGAGTGTTTGTAATGTGTTCTTCTCCTCGCAAGATGTGGCTTATTTCCATGTCGATGTCATCAATTACAACTGCAAAATTATAAGTTGGATAATCATCACTTTTTATGATTATTCAATCACCTATATCATTAGAATTTACTGCTATGTTTCCCCTTACTAAATCATCTCATTGGTAAGTGGTATTTTTGGGGCAAATTACTCTAATAGAATAGGCTCCGCTAGCGTCTCTTTTTTGTTTTTCTTCTTCAGAGATTTTTAAAAAATCTCTTTGATATCTAAAAGAAGCTACTCCTAATTTTTCAGAGTGTTTTTTTTGCTCTTCAAGTTCTTCACTATTGTCATA
Organism: Mycoplasmopsis pulmonis; assembly: GCF_900660575.1. Lineage (NCBI taxonomy): Bacteria > Bacillati > Mycoplasmatota > Mycoplasmoidales > Metamycoplasmataceae > Mycoplasmopsis > Mycoplasmopsis pulmonis. The sequence goes on from NZ_LR215008.1 coordinate 818,407, forward strand.
GGCTTTATAAGCATAGCCTTTTTCAATTAGTTCATGAGCTATTTTTAAATACTTTTCTAGCTTTTGACTTTGTCTATAAGGACCATATTTTTCATTTGGTTTTAATGGTGATTCATTAGCTTCTATATTTAATCATTTTAAATTTTCAATTTGAGAAGCCTCACCATCAGCGATGTTTCTTTTGACATCAGTGTCTTCTATACGAATGATAAAATCACCATTATAGTGCTTTGCTAATAAATAGTTAAATAAAGCTGTTCTAGCTCCTCCAATGTGCAAATATCCAGTAGGACTAGGAGCATATCTTGTTCTTAGTTTTTTCATATTTTCAATTTTAACCTTTTATTAATTTTTAGCTAGTCTAAAAGGCTAGCAATTTTTTCTTTTGTTGGCTCAAAAACTAAATATGTCCCAGCTACTAAAACATCTGCTCCACTTTTAAAAGCTTGCTTTGCAGTGATGTTGTTAATTCCACCATCAACTTGAATGACTAAGTTTAAATTTTGTTTGTTTATTTTTTCTTTGATATAGGCAATTTTTTCAAGTGAAGAGTCAATGAATTTTTGACCACCTTTTCCAGGTTCAACTGACATTATTAAAACTAAGTCGATATCTTTTAAAAATGGATCTAATTTTTCAATTTTTGTCTCAGGTTTAAGTGATATTCCTATCTTAACTTTTGATTTATATTTTTGAATTATTTTTCAAATTTCATTTTCATCTTTAAGAGCTTCAAAATGAAAAGTTAGATACTCAACTTTGTCTCAAAGTTTTTCAAAATAATAAAGTGGATTTTCAACCATTAAATGAGCATCTGCTATATGTTTTTTGGCATTTGTTTTTATATGAATAATCTCTTCAATTTCAATGGCATGATTGGGAACAAATTTGCCATCCATAACATCATAGTGAATTCATTTAATACCATTTTCAAGAAGCTCATTTGCAATGTTTAATCTTTGATCTTTTTTTAAATTTAAAAGTGAAGGAGCTATGTATTTCATTATTTAACCTCATCTAATAATTTTAAATAATTATTGTATCTAAAAAGTGGAATTTCTTGGGATTGAACTAATTGTTTAATGTTGCAATCTTCAAGTCTTTCATTTTGGTGTAAACAATGGCGATATTTACATCTTTGAGAGTATTTATCAAAGCTTTCAAAGCTCTTTGATAAATCTTTTTGTGACATTTGAATTTCAATTGATGAAAAGCCAGGAGTGTCAATGATTTGTCCGTTATTAAAATCAATCATCTTGACAACTCTTGTTGAGTGTTTTCCTCTTCCGAGAGCTTTTGAAATATTTTGAGTAAAAAAGTTATTTGAGCTAACTTTATTTAAAATGGTTGTTTTACCAACACCGCTTTGGCCAACTAAAACTGAGATTTTTTTTTCAAAAATATCATTGAGTTTTTTGTAAGAATTTTCATCATCTAAACTAGTCAAATATGACTGATAAGTTTTAAGATAATAACCTATATCTTCTTTTGTATTTAAATCAGCTTTGGTAAAAATAATTACTACTTTAATTTTTTGAAATTCAATAATTGATAGAAATTTATCTAAAAGAAAAGATGAAAATTTAGGTTGATCAAGCGAGATAACAATTATTGCTTGATCAATGTTGGCAACTTTAGGACGAATTAAAATGTTTTTTCGAGGCTCAATTTTAGTTAAAGACTCATCAAAAACAACTAAATCCCCTACTACGGGATTTAGTTTTAAATTGCGAAGATTTCCAATTGCCCTTACACGATAAAATTTATCTTCGCATTTAATATCATAAAAACCTGAAATGACTTGATAAACTCTTCCAATCATATTTTATTTTGTAACAACAAGTATTAATATCACTACAACAGCTATAAAAACAGCTACTGCAAGAGCAAAGACAGGTCAAAATCATTTGCTTTGTAAAAACATTGAAATGCTTTTTCTACTTGGTTTATTTGGATCTAATTTTAAATCAAAATTATGATCTGGATTTAAATAAGTTTGAAGAGCTCTTCTCATTTCATACATTGAGGCATATCTTTGAGCTGGATTTTTAGCTGTAGCTTTTGCAACAATGTTAATTAGTGCAATAGGAATTTCTGGATTATATCTTCTTAAATCAGGAAGACTTTCAGTTTTTTGCATAGAAAGAGTTTGGGCCATATTTGAACCATTAAAAGGAACACTTCCAGCTAACATTTCAAAAAGCAAAATTCCAAGAGAATAAATATCACTTTTTTCGCTTGCTGGCTCTTTTGTTAGAATTTCAGGGGCCATATAATGAACTGAACCAATTAATTTTCCATCGCTTGTATATCTTTGGCTATCAGGGGTTATGGCAATACCAAAGTCAATAATTTTGACTTTGTTGTTTTTAGTAACAATGATATTAGAAGATTTAATATCCCTATGAGTAATTGCATTAGCATGAAGTTCACCAAAACCAGTGCATAACTGAATTGCTAATTTAGCAGCTAAGTTATAACTTAGCCTTCCACCATGTTTTTTGATAAAGTCTTTTAAAATAGGACCATCAATATATTCCATTACAATGTAGGGTTCAGGATTAAATTTTCCATCTAAAAATTTAGCAACATATTCTGAGTTAATTTTTTTATAAAGATTAATTTCATGTTCAAATCTAAGTTTTCTAGCTGGTTCTTTGTCATTTAAAATTAATTTTTTAATAGCAACTTGGTTTCCTTGTGGATCTTGAGCAAGATAAACTCTAGCCATTCCACCTTCACCAATTTTGGTGATAATTTTGTAGTTATCCAATAGTTCTGTAGTCATACAAAGCTCCTCTAATATTTTCTAGTTTTTAAGATCCATAATGATAACAGTTAGGTTATCGGTTGATCTTCCAATTAAGGCTTCTTTAATTAGCTCTTTTGTTTTTCATTCAAGAGAGACATTTTCTTTTCTAACTATTCTTTCAATAGTGTTTCTAGGTAAAAAATCATGAATTCCATCTGAAGTTAAAATTAAATATTCAACTTTGCTATCTTCATTGATTTCAAAGACTTCTAGGCTTGTCTTTTTCTTTGGTCCCAAAGCACTAGTTAGTGCAGAAGCTCCTGGCATAGAAGCGGCTTGAGTTGGATCAAGATTTGAATTTCTAATATAGTGATTCATCAAGTTGTGGTCAATGGTTACTTGGTGTAAAAGGCCATTATAAACATAAGTTCTTGAATCACCAACATTAAAGATATAAATTTGCTTGTCTTGTTTAAAAACTAAAGCCGCTGTAACTGTTGTTCCCATGTCATTTTTAGCAACATCATCACCTGCTTCAAATTTCATTTTTTCTCTAGCTCTTTTTAGTCCAAATTCAAACCATTCATAAAGAGTTTTTCGATTACTTGGTATGCCTTCTGAAAAAAGTTTTTCAAATTCTTTAACTGTAATTGAAGAGGCAAGAGATCCACCAAAGTGACCTCCCATACCATCACAAAGAATTAAAAAAGCTGTTTTTTCATTTTGAAAAAAAGCTGCTCTATCTTGATTTTCTTCTCTTACAGTTCCAGTATCTGTTAACTTAAATATATCCATATTAACCCTTTTTAACCCATCGTTTTTTTAAGTATTATTTTTTCAATTTCTTCTGCAGCTTGTTCAGGCGTGTGATTTGTAATTTTGAATTCAAAAAGATCTCTATCTTTTAACTCTTCTTTTGCCTTTGCCATTCTGATGGCTATTTTTTCTTTTGTATCAGTGCCTCGCTTAATAATTCTGTTTTCCAGCTCTTCAAATGAAGGAGGATCTACAAAAATAGTTATTCAATTAAAATCTTTTTTATCTTTATACTTTTGTAATATTTTTTTTGCTCCGTAAGTTTCAACTTCTAAAACTGGAATTCTACCTTGCGAAAAAATTAGTAAAATTTCAGAAAGCAATGTTCCGTAGTAATTATCGAAGTGTTCGTTCCATTCCATAAACTCGTCGTTTTCAATTTTTGATTCAAATTCTTCTTTGCTAATAAAAAAATAGTGAATTCCATTGATTTCACCTTCTCTTTTTTTTCTAGTAGTAGCAGAGCGAGAAAGTGATAATTTCAATGTTTTACTTTCAAAAAGGATTTTTTCAATTGTACCCTTACCAACGCCACTTGGTCCTACTAACAAAACGATATTTCGTTTGTGTATATTAATCATAAATATTGTTATTATATATTATATAAACTTAACTTAGTTATAAATTGTTTAGTTATTATGATAAACAAAGTGACAAACTTTTTGATTGTATTTTTTAGACTTAACAATCACAAAGTTTTTAGGGATTTTTATATTAGCTTCTACAAGGGTTTCAATGATGATTTTTCCATTTTTTTCAAGCATCTTATGCTTTGCAATTTTTTCTAAACATTCATTTAATAAAGCAACATCTTTAAAAGGTGGATCTAAATAAATAAAATCAACTTCAATACCTTTTTTTCTCTCTAAAAAATCAAGAGCATCCATGTTGTATAAATCCATGTTTTCAATTCCAAGTAATTGAACATTTTGTTTTAAAATTTTAAAAGCTTCATGATCTTTTTCAACAGCAATTGATTTAAGCGCTCCTCTAGAAACAGCTTCAATAGGATTGGCTCCTGAACCTGCAAAAAGATCAAGAAAAATTTTGTTTTCAATTTCAAAGTGAATTGAAGAAAAATTAGCTTCTCTCATTCTATCAATTGTTGGACGAGTAGTTTTTGATGAGGGAATTTTAATTAGTCTATGACGATATTTGCCAGCTATAATTCTTAACATTTTAAAATGTTAGCATTAATAAAATAAAAAAAGAAAAATAAAAAATCTTTGTAATAAAATGTTAACTATGTTTAAAGTAGAAATTGTGCAACTGCCCAAAAAAGTTTTGAGACAAAAGTCTAAAAATGTTAATATTCCACTAAATAAAACTAATATTGAATTAGCAGAAAAAATGATTTATCACATCGATGATTCTCAAGGTCCAAATACTAAATTTCGTCCTGGAGTAGGAGTAGCTGCTGTTCAATATGGAATTTTAAAAAATGTTTTTTATGTTTGTGTTCCTAATGATTCAAGACTTACTCAAAGAGATTCATCTCAAGAAGTAAAACCAGAGGATAAATATCTTTTTAGAGATGTAATTTTTAACCCTGAAGTGATTTGAAAAAGCGATGAAATGGTGGCCATTTCTCAAGGTGAAGGATGTCTAAGTGTTGATGAGTCTTGACCTAACCAAGAAGGCCTTGTAAGAAGACACATGGAAATAAAAGTTAAGGGTTATTCTTACTTTCAAAAAAAAGAAATGATCTGGCATGTAAAAGGATATGTAGCAATTGTTTTTCAACATGAATTGGATCATTTAAATGGAATGCTTTTTATCGATAGAATTGACCCAAAAAGACTTTGAGATAAAAGTGGAATCAAAGTTTTATAAGTTTTAATAAATCACTAAGTTTTGTTAATTTAAACAAATCTTTTTTTTATAAAAAAAAGTGCTCAAATAATTTTGTGCACTTATTTTTTTAATTGTTGATAACTAATATCCCATAGCTTTTTCATATTCATCTAAATTGCCGCGAAAAATGTAAGATTCATTTTCTTTTAACTCTAAAATAACATTGGCAACTTTTTTAATTAAAGCTCTGTTATATGTTGTAAAAATACAACTTGATTTGTATTCTTTAAGTCCTTTAATTACTGAATCAATTGATTCAGTATCAAGGTGATCAAGAGGCTGGTCTAAAATGATGAAATTTGATTCTTCCAACATCATCTTTGAAAACATCAATCTAGCTTTTTCTCCTCCACTTGTAACATTAACTCTTTTAAAAACAGTCTCTCCACTAAAGAGCATTCTTCCTAAAAAACTTCTCATTCTATGATCTGAATTATCCTTGTTTGCCTCAAGCTCGTTAGTAAGAGGAAATTGAGAAATTCAATCAAGAATTGAAAGGTCATTATTAAAGTAATTATCATTGTTTAATGGAAAATAACTTGTTTTAATAGTTTGTCCTCATTCAACTTTTCCACTTGAAGGTTTTTCAATACCTAAAATAACTTCAATTAGCTTTGTTTTAGCTAAATCATCATTTCCTATAATGACTAATTTTTCACCAAGTTTTAAACTAAAAGAAACATTTTCAAAAAGCACTTCACCTTTTTTATTTACATACGAAAGATTTTCTACATTTAGAATTTGTTTTCCAGGAACACGATTTATTTCTCATTTAATAAAAGGATATTTTCTACTTGAAGGTTTAATCTCATCTAGAGTTATTTTTTCTAGAGCTTTTTTTCTACTTGTAGCTTGAGATGATTTAGATAAATTGGAACTAAAACGAGCTATGAAAGATTGAAGTTTTTGAATTTGTTCTTCTTTTTTCAAATTAGACTGTTTTCTTAGTTCAAGAGCTAACTCAGATGATTCTTTTCAAAAAGAATAATTACCTGTAAAAATTTTTGCCTCACCAAAGTCAATATCAACAATATGGCTACATACTTCATCAAGAAAATCACTATCATGGGAAACTACTATAACAACATTTGGATAGTTAGCTAAAAAGTTTTCAAGTCATTTAATTGACTTTAAATCTAAGTGGTTAGTAGGCTCATCCATAATTAAAATGTCGGGATTACCAAAAAGTGCTTTTGCTAAAAGAACTTTAACTTTTTCATTTGCTTTAAGCTCTTTCATTTTTAAATATCATTTGTCTTTATCAATTGTTAAAGATGAAAGTAAAACTTGAGCATCATTTTCAGCATTTCATCCACCCATTTCACCATATTTTTCTTCTAACTCACTTGCTAGAGTATAGTCTTTTTCAGTTGCATCTGGGTTGTTGTAAATAGCATCTTTTTTGTTTTTAATTTCATAAAGAACATCATTTCCCATAATAACTACATCGGTGACAATTTCATCATCAAATTCATTATGGTTTTGTCCTAGAGTTGAAATCCTTTTATTTTTTTCTTTTAGAATTGTTCCACTTGTTTGTTCAATAGTTCCTGCAAGTATTTTCAAAAAAGTTGATTTACCAGCTCCATTGGCACCGATAATTCCATAAACATTTCCTTCAGTAAATTTTAAATTAACATTTTCAAATAATTTTTTATCACTAAAAATTTTCGAAAGTCCTTGTACTTCTAACATTTTTTCCTACTTTCATATTCAAATATTTTGAGCAAATTTTATTACAAAAAATAAAAAACGTTTTCATTATAAATATATAAATGAAATCTTTTGTTTTTTTTATTTATTTTTCACCAGATATTATTTCCAAAGGCATGATTGCAAGTCTAACTACATGTGCAAAATAATGAGCACTTTTTAAAAGTTGATCTATATATGGACCTGTGCTTCTATTTTGAAAATGTTTGTGGTTATTTAAATTTAGAAAATCCAAATTTTGTGATGAATATGAAATATTTATTTGATCATTGAATTTCCAAATTGTATATGTTTTTGGATTAACTTGAAGTGATAAGTTATAAAGCTCTTTAAGCTCAGAAAGGTGCATGATTCTTGGAAATAATAAAAACAGATTTGAATATATTGGTAAAACTTTAAGAAGTGATGTATGGATGTTTGTGTTTTGCAAATGAGTGATTTTATTTTTAGGTTTATAAAAGCTATAGTTAGATTTATATTTAGTTGAACTAGAAGGTAAATTTAAGATTTGTATTTGAGCAATTACTTCAATGTGAAAATGATTTACTACTTTTGAGTCTACTTCCATTTTTCAACTAAAAATAACATTTTGAATTTTTATTAAATAATTTTTTTTATATATCAAAGTTATTGTTGGTGATTTTGTTCTAAGAATTGCACTTTCAGGAATTTTTTTGTTAAAAAGTGATTTAAAATCTAAATCATCATGTTTGTTCATTTTTAAATATCTAAAGCCATCTAGATTATTAAAAATTGATTTACAAAAAGCATCATTTATAAGTGTGTAATTTTTAAATCTTGAAGCTTTTTTAAAGTTAATAAATAAAATTATATTTGCAATTAAAAAGATAAAACTAAAAGCAACTACAAGACTTAATCAAATTGGATTTTTTAAGAAATACTCAAAACTTCAATTTCTTTTATGCAAAATTCCATGTGTTAACAAAAAAGCTATGATTGACAAAAAAGATAAAATGTAACCCATTCAAAATCAAGCTTTTTTTAGAATGTTTTTGTTTACTTTTTTATCAAACTTTTTATCTTCATTTAAGATGTTTGCAAACTCTTTTGTAACAAGCTCTTTTGCTATTAATTCATAGTCAGTTTTTGTGTTAAATCTCTTGTCCATAATAGTATAGAATTATACTAAAAAACTTAGCTTTTAAATGCCTATAAATCTAAGTATATTTAATCAAAAAGTTTATTACACTCTTCAATAACTTTTAGTATGTTTTGCCTTTGATTTTCAATGGTTCCTTTTAATATAGCTCCACTAGCTTGAACATGACCTCCGCCATTAAAAATTTTAGCAACTTTTGAAACATCAACTCCAGAAGAGCGAAATTCAATTCTAATTTTTTCATCCTCTTCTTCTGTAAAAGAAATTCATACTGGATAACCAATGATGTTAGCCAAAATATTAGGACGAGCAACTTCCAAAGGGCTTTTGTTTAACTCTTTTATTTCTTGTAAATTTAAAGTGTAATAAATAACATTTTTATCTGTTTGAGCATTTTTAATTATGTAAGAATTAAACTTTAAATCATCTAGTTTTTTCTTATCTAAATTTGAGCTTACAAAGTTATGATCAAGTCCATTTTGAAATAAATAAGAAACACACTTATGAGTTCTTGCAGATGTATTAGAAAATTTAAATCTTCCACTGTCTGTCAAGATTCCTAGATAAATATATGAAGAAGTATTTTGATCTAATTTCAACTTTTCTTCCATTGCTAAAAAAGCAATTTGTTCAGCACTAGCTATATAAGATGAATCAACTCATCTTATAGTATTTTGTCCTAGATCATCATCATTTGGATGATGATCAATTCTTAGTATTTTTTTAAAAGGAATTTGCTCAAGAAGATGAGCAAATTCTATTCTTTCTTTAAAGTTTGCATCTACAATTATTGCTAAAGCATTTTGAAAATCCACATTGCTAATATCATCATGTTGAAGATTCAAAAAATCAAAACTATTTTTTGAATCACCTACAACATAAACTTTTTTATTTTCTAAATTAAGTTTTATTAAATTAGCAAGACCAAATTGTGATCCAAGACAATCTCCATCTGGTCTAATATGGTGAAAAATAACAATTTCATCATATTCTTTTATGGTATTTCATGCTTCTACATGATTTCCAATTTTCATGATTTTCATTTTACACTAACAAAGCTTTTTTTGTTTTAGAAATAATCTAATTTAAATTTTAAAATTAGTTTGAGTCATTAGGATCTAAAACTAGATCAGTTCAAATTAAGGTATGTCTACTTATTACTTCATAAATGTAACTATATTCATCTTTATATTTTCTTCCTTGAGTGCTTTGAGTTTTTGGTGCTTTAGGTTTTCTTTTAGAAGGTTTTTTAGAAGTTGTTGTTTTAGTTTGTTTTGCTTCATTATCAACTTGTTGATGAAATTCTTCTTTGTTTAAAGGTGTGTTATTTTCAAAAACTTTTCATAAATCATAAAAGCCTGTATTTTGAGTTTTTAAATCACCTTTATAAAAAATTTTGTTTAGTGTTCCACTATATTCATTAGTATTGCTTTTCTTTAAACTATTTGAATTTTCAGCTTTGTCTTCAATTAGACTTTTGTAATTTAAATCCAAAAGTGGTTTGAATGCACTAGCTTCATTTCCAGTAAGAATTCCTGTGTAGCCCATGAAAAATAGTTCATTGTTAGCTTCATCTAAATTATCGAAATATTCCATTACTTCTTTTGTTCTAAGGGCCTCTGAAACCTCTTGACTTCCCTGATATTTGTAATTTGTTAGACTAGTTTCTTTAGTATCTTTTGAATTAGATTTATGTGCAAAATCATTTTGAGCAAAAACTACAGTAAAGTCATTTTTAACATCACCTTTTGTTGAAAACTTAATACCAAAAGGAGGACGAACATAACTTACTTTTTCACTTGTATTAAAACTACTATTTCATGGTTGGTTTTCATATAAGTGACCTTTGTTTGTATTTTGATTTTTAAAAGATTCAATATTAAATTTATTTTCTTTGTAAATTACTCCAATATATCTTGCTAAATTTACAGGAAAACCTTCTCCTTGTTTTTTCTCTGATATAACTTGAACTCATTTATCACTTGAGTCTTTAGATAACTTATTCATCTCCTCTACAATTTTTGTAAGTGTTTCTTCATGAACAAGTCCACCTATTCCAACTAAATCTAATTTATTATGATCAATTACTTTTGCAACAGCGAAGGCTTTACTAGCACTTGATTTACCTACGCTTTCATTAATGTTTCAATAACCAATTTTAACTTTTTTAGCACTAACATCTATGGCATTTTGATTAAGACTTTGGTTGTTTGGGTTTTTACCTATAATTACGTTATTTTGAGATTCATTTGTTTCTGGTGTTTCTTGGTTTTGAGTATTAGTTGAATTTGAATTATTAACATTGCTTTCAGATTTAGAGATTTCTTCTTTTTTATTATCAATATTTTCTTCTTGTTTATTAGTTGAATTTGAATTATTAACATTACTTTCAGATTTAGAGATTTCTTCTTTTTTAGTGCTGCTATTTTCTTCTTGTTTATTAGTTGAATTTGAATTGTTTGATTCAGTATTTGTTTTAGTTTCTACTTGGTTAGTTTTTTCTTCATTTTTCAAATTAGAATTAGTGCTATCTTGAGTTTTTGCGCTAGTGTCTATTTCATCTTTTTTTGTAGATGAATTTTCATTATTTTGTGTTTCATTTTTTGTCTCAACATTACTTGAATTTGAACTTGGATTTTTTGTAGTTAAATTTTGTTTTTGTTCACTTCTTAGATCATTTTTTGTCTGTCTAGAATTAGAAGTGTTTTGTTCTTTGGAATCATCATTTTCACCATTATTTGAATGTGAAATTTCTTGATTATTTTCAAGATTTGGGTTTATTTGTGGAGAGGATTCTTTTGAAGGTTGAGTATCATTTTTTGAACTAGATAAATTACTATCTTTTTGATCATTTTGTTGTGATTTAATAGCATTGTTTTTTGACTCATCTTGAGAGTCTAATTTTTGATCTTTTTCATTAGTTGTATTTGAATTATTTTGACTTGCATCACTTATTTTTTTAGAATCATCTTGAGTGTTTTGATTTTGCTCATTATTTGTTTTAGGTTTATCTAAATTTTGTTTAGAATCATTAGAATTTTCATCTTTATTTTCGCTATTTTTATTTTGATCATCTTTTTGGAGCAGTATTAAATCAGTATAAACAATTGTATGATCACTTATTGCGTGTAATACATAAGAATATTCACCTTTATATTTGTCTTTTGCTTTTTTTGAACTTCTATATTCTTCAACTTTTGTTTTAAATTCTTCTTTATTTAGAAGATTGTCATCAAAAACTTTTCATAAATCATAAAATCCTGAATTTTCAACTTTTAAATCACCTTTATAGAAAATTTTGTCATAAGGATTTGCATATTCTCCTCATCTTTGTGCTAAGCTTGTTGCATTTTCTTTTACATCTTTAATTAAACTTTTATAACCACTTTGTAATAAAGGTTCAAATGCTTTTGCTTCATTACCTAATTTGATGTTGGTGTCACCCATAAAAAAGAGTTCATTATTTACACCATCTATTGAATCAAAGTATTCCATTACTTCTTTTGTTCTAAGTGCTTCTGCTACTTCTTTGTGACCTTGTCCTGAATATCCCTTTGCAGAAATTTCCCCTCTTTCTTCTTTAACACCAGGGGCATCACTATGCATGAACACTACTGTAAAATCATTTTTAATATTTCCTTTTGTTGAAAATTTGACTCCAAAAGGTGGTCTTACAAAATCTATTTTTTGACCTTTTTTAAATGGATCATCTCATAGCTTATTTTCATAGAATTTTCCTTTTGATTTTTCTTTGTCATCAAAGGATTCAAGAGTTAATTTATTTTCCTTATAAATTATCCCAACATGTTCTTCTTGTCCACTAGAACCAGTTGTTCCACGTTTTTTTAAACTAACTATATAATTCCATTTATCACTTGAGCTTTTATTTAGCTCATTTATAATTGTTTTAACACCATTTTCATTAGTTATTTCCGTTAAACCAACAAGGTCTAATTTATTGTGTAAAATCACTTTGGAAATTGCTAAATTTTTAGTAGGTATATTTCCTGATTGATTAAGTACGTTTCAATGTCCAAGTCTTACCTTAGTAAGGGTTAAATTTTCATCATTTTTACTTGATGAATTTTCTTTGTTGTTATTGACTGAATTATCATTTTCATTATTTAATTGTTGATTTGATTGACTTTGATTTTTATCATTTATTTTTTTAGAATCATCTTGGTTATCTTGCGTTTGATTAGAATCATTTTTTTCATTAGCTTTTATATTTTCTTTAGCAGAATCAATTTTGTTAGTGCTGTTATTGTCTTCTTGTTGTGTTTGTTGTTTTTGTAAACCTTCATCTTTTGAATTTGAATCAACTTTTTTTGATGGTTTGTTAATTTGTTCATTTTTATTAGCTTCTTCTGATGCTTGATTTGCTTTTGAATTTATGCCTAAAGAACAAGAAACAATGCTAACAGGAGCTAGAATTAGTGTGCTAATAAGTGTTAATAAATTTTTTCTTAATTTCATGTTTTTTGTCCTTTTTTAGTTTTGTATTTAAATAAATTTTTAATATTTTTAATTAAGTTGCATCATTGCCATTTAATATTAAGTCAGTTCAAATTAATGTGTGATCACTTATTGCTGATCTTACATAATAAATTTCTGAATTATTTTTACTGTTTTTGTCAATTGCCTTTTTAAATTCTTCTTTGTTTAAAATTTTGTCGTCAAAGACTTTTCATAAATCATAGAATTTAGAGTTTTCAACTTTTAAATCTCCTTTATAAAAAATCTTGTCATATGTATTTGCATATTCTCCTCATCTTTGTGCTAAGCTTGTTGAATTTTCTTTTACATCTTTAATTAAACTTTTATAACCACTTTGCAATAAAGGTTTAAATGCTTTTGCCTCATTACCTACTTTGATGTTGGTGTCACCCATAAAAAAGAGTTCATTATTTACACCATCTATTGAATCAAAGTATTCCATTACTTCTTTTGTTCTAAGCGCTTCTGCTACTTCTTTGTGACCTTGTCCTGCATAGCCTGAAGCATTTTCTTCTTTATTTGCTTTAGTTATACTAACACCCGGAGAGTCGCTATGAACAAAAACTACACTAAAGTCATTTTTGACATTTCCTTTTGTTGAAAACTTTGCTCCAAAAGGTGGCCTTACATAATCTATTTTTTGGCCTTTTTTAAAAGGATCATCTCATAGCTTATTTTCATAGAATTTTCCTTTTGATTTTTCTTGATCATCAAAAGGTTCAAGAGTTAATTTATTTTCCTTATAAATTATTCCGACATGTTCTGCTTGTCCACTAGAACCAGTTGTTCCACGTTTTTTTTGACTAACTATGTAATTCCACTTATCACTTGAGCTTTTATTTAGTTCATTTATAATTGTTTTAACACCATTTTCATTAGTCATTTCTGTTAAACCAACAAGGTCTAATTTATTGTGTAAAATCACTTTAGAAATTGCTAAATTTTTAGTAGGTGTATTTCCTGATTGATTAAGTACATTTCAATGACCTAACCTAATTTTATTAAGCAAAAGATTTGGATTTGAATCACTATTGTTTTTGTTTGTATTATCACCATTTATGGGATTTTCATTTTGACTAGATTGATTATCATTTTTTTGATTTGATTCATCTTTTTTATTTTTGTTTTCTATTTGATATTTATAAACCACATAAGCTAGTCCTCCTAGAATCAAAACTAAAGGAATGCCGAGGAAAATAATTTTTCTTCATTTCATATTTTGTCCTTTCTTTTTATCTTTATTTTAAAAAAAATATTAAAAAATTAAACTTATAAAAGCAAGTAATTTAAGTTTCATAAAAATTTTTTTATTCTAGAGTTTTTAGAATAATTTTTATTAATCAAAAAAAGGACAAAAAAACCTTTATTTGCACAATAAAGGTTCAGAAAATTAGTTATCTTAAAAAAATATGATTTCTTTTTTACAAAAGCGCCATAAAAAACAATTGGATCACATGATCATGAATAAATGCATTTAGTTAATAATTTTTTTCTATGAATTAGATTTTTATCCATTGTTGCAAAATTATAAATTAAATTAATTAAAAATAAATGAAAAAAATTTGGTTTTTAAATAAGAATTTTTCAATGCTTAATTATGACTTGAATTTTGAATTTTAACTAAATAAAAAAATAAAAAAAATTGTTTTTTTAGTTTAAAACTAAGCCTAAAATTTAATATTAGTTTTTATTTTAAAAAAACATATAATTTAATGATATGTGAAAATCAGTAAGATTAGATGATGATACAGAAGCTAATATATACGTTATAGATAAAAAAGCTAAGTCAACTTTATTTGTTGTCCATGGGATGATGGCAAATAGTGATTACTTTTTAAATTTTAATACCAATGAAATTAAGATCAATTTTAATGTCGTTATAATCAACATGCCAAAGTCCAAATATCAAGATTATGATGATGACATAACACTAAAGTTATTAAGTAATTTTGTCTACCAAATTTATAAAAAATTAAAAACCAAAAAAAATTATATTTTAGCTCATTCCTTAGGTGCACCAGTTGTGCTTGATTTTGCTGAAAAAGTTGATGTTGAAAGATACTTTTTTTTAGCTCCTTTTCATCCTGGAATTATTCATTATCCTTCTTATAGACTTTTAAGTGCTTTTCTAAAATCTAAAATGTCAAATTTTTTAACTAAACTTACTCCATCAATTAATATAGTTGATGAAATTGATTTAGGTTTTTTTAGAAAAGCTTATGAAAATTATTCACTAATTTTTAGAGACAATATTTTTGATAGTGATTATATAAAAAAATTAGATAGACAATTTAGAGACAACGCTGATATTAGTTTCTACATTGTAGGTGAAAGAGATCTCATAATTTCAGATAAACACTTTAGCGATTATGTAGACACCCTTATGGATCAAAAGCTTTATAAAATTGGCCATGGTCATAATCCTTTTAAATTAGATTATTTGAAAATAATTAAATTGCTAAATAAGGAAATTAAATTCAAAAGGAGAATTTTTCCTTTATCAATTCTTAAAGATGCAAAGAAAAATCCAAGATAGTCTTGGATTTTTTCAATGTATAAGATAAAAAATTAAATTAAATTTTTTCTTCTTAAAGTTTTTGCAGTTTTTGCAGAAACTTTTAAATTTACTTTTCTGCCATTAACTACAACTGAAACTTTTTGAAGATTTAGATTAAAACGTCTTCTTGTTGCATTAAGAGCATGAGATCTATTGTTCCCAAACATAGGTCCCTTACCAGTTAAATCATCTCTTCTTGACATGTAACACCTTTCTATAAGTTCAATTAATGTATTATAATAGTCTGAACATCAATGCTAAGCATTTATTTAAACATTTTACCACTTTTATAAAAATGAGCTAATAAATTTTAGCTTTTTTTACTAGTATTAAATGATAAAACGTAAATTTTTATAAGATTTTTAAGAAAATCTTAAAAATGTTGGTTATAAGATTTATAATTAAAGTGTGAAGATATAATTAATTTAAATAGCCATTATCTTCACAAAATTAAAATTATGAGACATTTTAAAATCTTAAAAAAACATAAAATTTATTTTTGAATTTATCATGTGTAACCTTTCTTTTATTTTATTTATATACTTTTAACACATCAAAAAATTTTAATTTCTATATTTTAATCTCCCAAAATCTCTTTATTTTATTTATTTTTTACTTTTGAATGATACAAAGTCAATTGAAATAACTCTATCAGTAACCTTTGTGTATATTAACTAATTACCATTCTAAATTTAATATAGCTCTTTTTATTTTTGTTGTTCATTTTTCTTGCTTTTATAGTTTTTTTTACAAATAATTCAAATAAAAAATTTATGTTTTTTAAGATCATAAAAACATGTAAATTTAAATTACTTATTTTTCATAAACGCCACATTTTTTATAAAGATGTGGTGTTTTCTTTTACCTTTTAGTTAATTAGCTTTGAAATAGATTTATGATTTTTTATAAAAGTTTTAATTCCTTTATGATCATTCATTTTTACATGGATTATTTCATCTTCTTCTTTAACAACTTTACCTACTCCAAAGTGGTCATGTTTTATAAGATCACCAACTTTAATTTCTTGGTTATCTTTAGCATAATTTTGTTCAACAAATTTTTCTTTTCAGTCAAATGAAACATAATCACTATTTTGATAATAGCTATCTGTGTCATTTAAGCTTTTATGTGAAAATCTTTTTTCATAATTTTGAGAAGATGCCAGTCCCATTTCCTCAATAAATCTAGATATTTCAAGCTCTTCTTTTTCTCTATCTCTTGCTCAATATAAAGTCAAAGGAGCTGTTAAAAAGAGTTGTTTTTTTGCCCTTGTTACAGCTACATAACAAAGTCTTCTTTCTTCTTCGATTTCATCATCATAGTCATTACTTTTTAGCGACAAAAAATGTGGAAAATGCTTTTCTGCAAGACCTGTTATAAAAACATAATCAAACTCAAGTCCTTTAGCACTATGAGCTGTCATTATTGATACTTGATCACTATTTTCATTTTGATCTCCTGAAGTTAAAAGTGAAATTTCATTTAAATAATCATCAAGAAGCAATTCAGGATTTTCCTCTTCTCAAAAAGCAATAGATTCATATAGTTGATCTATGTCAAAATCAACTTGATCTTTTCTTTTATTTCTATCAAAAATACAAAAGCTTTTATAATCAATTTTCTCTACAAGTTTTTCGAGAACATAAGCTATTTTTTGATCGTTTTTTAAAGATTCTCTAGCTTCTAAAATAGCTTGGATAAATTTTTCTAAATCTTTTAAAGAAAAAAAACTTTGCAAGTTTTTGTTTATGTAAAGATTTTCTAAAAATTCAAAACTTTTTTCATAACCTTTTTCAGATGCTAGTGTAATTATTTTTTCAAGTGTCTTAGGACCTATGCTTCTTCTTGGTGTGTTAATTACTCTTATAAAAGAAACTTCAGAAGAGTTATTAATTAACCTCAAATATGCAAGAAGATCTTTGACTATTTCTCGTTCAAAAAATCTTGTTCCACCATATATTACATAAGGAATAGAATTTTGAAATAGCTCCTCTTCTAAATCGCGAGAGTATTTAGCTGTTCTTGTAAAAATTGCTATTTGGCTATATTTTGTTTGTTGGGATAATTCAATTATTTTTTCAACAATTCACTTGGCTTCTAGTTTGTTATTGTATTTTGTCAAAAACAAAGGATCAGCTCCTCTAGCAGAGGTGCTAAAAAGGTTTTTTTCCATTCTATTTTTGTTGTTTTTAATTAATTTATTTGCTATTTCTAAAATGTTTGGAGTTGAACGATAATTTTGCTCAAAATTGATGGTTTTTGTATTTTCAAAATCCTTGTCAAAATTAAGCATTATTCTAAAATCTGATCCTCTTCAACTATAAATGTTTTGATCAGGATCACCAACTATTGTAATGTTTTTATTTGAAGCTAAAACTTTAACAATTTCATATTGAATAAATGAAGTATCTTGAAACTCATCAACTAAAACATAGTCATATTTACTTGCTCATTTTTGCCTTGTTAAATCAGAGCTTGAAAAAAGTTCATAAGTTAGAATTATAAGATCATCAAAGTCTAAAAGTGATTGTTTTTTTAAATATGAAACATAGCCTTTATAAATATTTTTTAATAGCGCTAAATCTTCTTCATTTTCATTGTCAAGTTCTTCTTCAATAGAAGAAAAATATTTGTTTTTTTTCATTTTCGCAATATAGTCAAATGCATCTCAAATAGAAACATCTTTTGTGGTTATAGCAAGTTCTAAATAAATGCCTTTTAAAATTTGTTTTTTATCAGATTCATCAACTATTTCAAAGTTTTTTGGATAACCAATTTTATCAATGTCTTGTTTCAAAATTACATTACACAATGAATGGAAAGTACTTAGCTCAACATGGCTTGCTTTTGGTCCAATCATCTTTAGTGCTCTTTCTTTCATTTCTCTAGCTGCTTTATTAGTAAAAGTTAGCCCCAAAATTTTTCATGGGGCTATCTTTTCATGTTCTATTAAATAAGCAATTTTGCTCGTTATTACTCTTGTTTTTCCACTTCCAGCTCCGGCTATAATTCTTAGTGGTCCTTTAGTATAAACTACAGCTTCTTTTTGTCTTTGATTTAAATTGGATAACATAATTTATTCCTTAAAATTGGCAATATCTTAATTTACTATATCAAAAAATAAAAAAATTTCATATGTGTATATGAAATTTAAAAAGTAATTTTATAAATTATAGACCTAATTCTTCATCAGTTGGAATATTTAAATTTGAACCAACAAATGAGAAAATCTCAGGGCTTTGTTTTAGATATTTTCCTTCAAGAATTCTAATTACAGATTCAATGGTCTCATTTAAAGGAACATAAACTCCTTTTTCTTTAGTAAAGTTTTCTGCTGTAAAGAATCTTTGTGTAAAGAAGTTTTGTAATTGAAAAGCTTTTTTAACAATGATTTTAGAATCTTCTTCAAGTTCATCAAAACCTAAAATTGAAATAATATCTTCAAGTTCTTGATATTTTTGCAAAATATTTTTTGTCTCTAAAATTGCTTGGAAATGTCTTGTTCCTATAATTTTTTCATTAACAGAACTTGATGAAGAAGCTAGAGGATCAAAAGCTGGATAGATATTTTTAGCAGCTTGATCTCTTGAAAGAACCATTGATGAATCAAGGTGTGAAAAGATTGACACAGCTGAAGGATCAGTTAAATCATCCATTGGTAAAAAAACAGTTTCAAAGGTTGTAATTGAACCATTGGCATTTAAAAATAAACGATCATGTACAAATGAAACTTCTGTGTCCAAAGTAGGTTGATATCCACCAAGAGAAGGTTTTTTACCAAGAGTAGCTGAAACCTCTGAGCTAGCTTGAACAAAACGGTAAATATTATCAATAAAAAGTAGTACGTTTTCTTTTTCTCTATCTCTTAAATACTCAGCTGCTGTTATACCAACTGGCACAATTGACATTCTAGCTCCTGGAGCTTCGTTCATTTGTGAAATAAACATTACAGTTTTATCTAAAAGTTTAGAGTTTTTAAGTTCATCATAGAGCTCAAGTCCCTCACGAGAACGCTCTCCAGAACCAATAAAAATTGAGGAAGTATTTTTCTTTTCTTTTTGTGCTTGTGGAGCTTTGAATTTAGAAGCGTTGAAAATAATTTCCTTCATAACAACAGTTTTTCCAACTCCAGCTCCTCCAAGAATACCTAGTTTTGATCCTCTTAGAATTGGAATGAAAAAGTCAATTGCTTTAATTCCTGTTTCAAGAATTTCATTTTTAATTTCTAGGTTTTTGCTTTTTGTAATTGTTGAGTCAATTTCAACTTTTAGAAGATTTTTTGCACTTTTGTCATTTAAACAATTCCCAAGAATATCAAAGACTTTGTTCATAGAAGATTTACCAACTGGAACTTCTAATTTTTTCATTGTGTTTAATACAACTTGTCCAATGAAAACTCTCTGAGATGTTTTAATTAAAATAGCTCTAACTTCATCTTCTGAAATAATGTTTTTAATCATATAAACATTATTTTCACTACCTACTAAAATAATCTGGTCAACTTTTGGTTTTTGCTGAGATTTTTCAAATTTAACCTGAATAACATTAGTTCAAATTTTTACTACTATACCTTTCATATTATCTCCCTATTAATGAAACTAGTCTCTCTAGTTCTTGACTATCAAAATCTACAAAGTCTTGCTTAACTTTTAATTGAGTATTTTCACCTACATGTTTGAAATATTGATTAAGCGCATAGGCAAAAAAGTTTTTTATTACAAAGTCATCTACTTCAATGTCTTTTAAAATATTTTGATAAATGAACTTACCATAAGAATTGTTTTTAATTAAAATCAAAATAAATGCAAGAGCAGCTTTTGGATTTTTTACATCTTGTAAAAATCCTCATGTAATAATTCTAGTTATTATAAAAACTATCTCTTCTGAGTAATATTGAAATCCTGGTTGAACTAAAAGTTTTTCAATGGATTCTCCTGAAAAAATTAACTTAGCTGTTTCTTTGTTTAGCTCATAGTCAATTGATGAAAGTTTTTTCTGTCTAATGTAAGCATGATAAATTTTTGAAAGCTTAGCTGAAACTTGAGCAACAGATTTTTTTTGAATAGAACTTCCTGTACGAGAAACTGAAAAATCAAGATCAACTGCAGGAATTTTTCCTTCTAAAAATAGCTTTGTACTTGTTACAATTTGACCATCAGAAATTGATATTAAATTTGATGAAATTAATGAGGCTAAATTACCATCAACTGTTTTAACAATTGGAAGAGCAGCAATTGATTTTCTTCCAATGAATCTTCCACTTCTTTCAAGTAATTTTGAGTGGGTAAAAAAGATGTCAGGTGGAAAAGCTTCTTTACCAATTGGCTTATCAATTAAAAGAGAAATTTCTCTACAAATGTTGGCATGTTTTGTAAGGTCATCAAAGACAATTAAAACATCATCATTAAAAGATAAATTTTCAGCATGAGCCATGGCAACATGAGGTATTAAATATTGATCAAAAGCATTTTCAGATGAAGCTTCAAAAATAATTGTGTAATCAAGAGCATTTGCATTTTTTAATGTTGTATAAACATTTGAAAGATTCTTGTTATTTTGACCAATAGAAACATAAATACACTTTACTCCTGAGTTTCTTTGATTTATGATGGTATTAAGTGCAATATGAGTTTTTCCTGTTTGTTTATCACCAACAATTATTTCCCTTTGTCCTCTACCAATTGGGTTGAATAAATCAATTGATAAAATCCCTGTATAAAGTTGTTCTGAAAGGTGTTGTCTTTCTAACATTCCTACAGGTTGGAAAAAGATATTTCCTTTTCTTAAATTAGGCTCATAAACAACTGTTTTATTTTGTGTTACTGGATAGACAATTTCACCGTCAATATTAACAACTTTTCCAAAAAATTGTCTTGATGTTTGAATTTCATTATAAGCTGGTTTTACAATTAATTCATCTCCTATTTCAATAGGTACCTTTGATGTATCAACTAATAAAAAAGCTCTATTTATTTCAGCTGATAAAACAAGTGCCTTAACAGATGGTTTGTTTTTAATTGTGAAAAATTGTCCTTCTTCAAAGGGAAATTTTCCTTGAACTTCAATGACATAATCAATAATTGAAACTACTTTTGGCATTATTTGCATAACTATAAAATCTCCTATATCCTAATTAGCTTTTTGATTTGGATTTGCACTTGTTTGTGCATCAACTTTTTCAATAGTTTTTTCATTAGATTCAACTTTTTTATTTTTTGGTTTTTTAGTAGTTTCTTCTTTAATTATTGCATCTTCAGAAAAAGCTATTTTTAAGGTTTTAGTTTCACTAGAAACATAAACGGCAATACCAGGCAAAATTTCAACTATTTTTTTAGTTTCTAATAAGCGATTTACAATTCTATTATATGTTCCAAAAAAGTTTTGAGATACATTTGAATTGCCATCAATAAAATTTAATGAATCGCTATTTGGATTTTCAGAAGATTTAATTGTTGGAATTAAATCAACATAGCTATATCTATTATTTTTTACTCATGAAATTACAAACATTTTAAAAACAAAATCAAGTTTTCTTTTATATCCAATTTCAATTTTTTTTGGAAGTTCTTTTATGAATGTAACTTTATGATTTTGATTTGACTCTAAAAGCGCACTTCCAAAAACTTGAGTGTATCTTACAAAGTTTTTGTTTTTTGAAAGATCTTCAAAATCCTTAAAAATACTTGATTTATTCATTAACAATGATTTTTTGAATTTTACTCAAAAACTTAGATCATTGTTAGTTGCTTCTTTTACATTTTTAGTTTTATTCATCTTGTTCCTTTTTTAATATTGAAAATAAATTTCTAGTTCGATAAATATTTTATACTAAAATATTGATCCTTCTTTGCCCAATAAAAAAGAAAAATTTCAAAATTGGGTTAAGTATTTATAAATTTTAACTTAAAACGGATTTTTTAAATTAAATAAATTTTTACTTTTTTGTTCATTAGTTTTTTTGAATAGAACTAATATTTAAAAAAATCAAAAATATTAAGTAAAAAAGTTTATTAACTTTAGTTTTAATAGTTAATTTTTTTAGTTGTGCTATTATAAAAGCCACTATGCAAAAAAACCTTTTTACTTCAGAGTCAGTTGGTAGAGGTCACCCCGATAAAATTTGTGACCAAATTTCTGATTCTATTCTAGATGCTGTTTTAAAAATTGATCCAAATAGTCGCTGTGCAATTGAAGTTATGGCTTCAAATAGACTAATTATAATTGGAGGAGAAATTACAACTCAAGGTTATGTTGATTTAGTTTCAAAATCATGAGAAATTTTGATAAGCCTTGGCTACACTGAAAATGATTTTACAATCATATCAAATGTTAATGAACAAAGCAAGGAAATTGCAAACCAAGTTGATAGACAAGATGACAACATTGGAGCTGGTGATCAAGGAATCATGTTTGGTTTTGCAAGTGATGAAACCAAAAGCTTTATGCCTCTTGCCATTTCTATAGCTCATGACTTAGTTAAAAGAGCTGAAAAATTAAGAGTTGAAAATAAAATCAATGGTTTAAAAAGTGATATGAAATCACAAGTGACAATTGACTATAGTGATCAAAAAAATCCTAAGATTGACACAATACTTATGTCCCTTCAACATGACAAAGATGTTCTATTAGATAATTTTAGAAATGATGTTAAAAAATTGATAATTGAGCCAGTTGTCAATGATTACAATTTAAATAGCAATTACAAATGTTTTATTAATCCAAATGGTAGTTTTTCAATAGGTGGACCAATTGGTGATACTGGTCTAACTGGAAGAAAAATAATAGTGGATACTTATGGCGGAGCAGCCCATCATGGAGGAGGAGCTTTTAGTGGTAAAGACTACACAAAAGTTGATCGCTCAGCTGCTTACATGGCTAGATATATTGCAAAGAATTTAGTAGCTGCCAAAGTTGCTAAAAAACTTGAAATTCAACTCTCTTATGGTATTGGTATGATTGAGCCTATTTCTATAAATGTAAACAGCTTTGGAACTTCGAAATTTTCTGATTTAGAAATAACTGATTTTATTAGAAATAATTTCTCTTTATCACCAAAGTCAATTATTGAAAAACTTAACTTAAAAAACACTAAATATTTTCCAACATCTTTTTTTGGACACTTTGGTCGAGATGATTTAGATCTTCCATGAGAAAAGCTAGATCAAGTTGATAAAATCAAAAAATTTTTCAAATAAAAAAACAACAAATTACAATGTTGTTTTTTTGTTATTTTTTTACTATGTAGTTGCCTTTGGGCCTTAGTTTTGTTTTGAATTAGCTTCTTGATTTGCTTGACCACTTTGCTCTTTGTTTGCAGAAGGCGTTGAAGGAGTTTCTGCAGCTTTTTTAAAGCCAGTTAAACTAATAACTTTAGAAAATTTTGTGTTTTTATAACTAAGACTTACCATGATTTTTAAACTTCCGTTTTTATCATCTGCATTTTTATCATCTTTTGGTTCGATTATTTTATATTCGAACATAGGATTGTCTCGGTTTATATTAGAACTAATTATATCAAGTTTAGGATCATTTACTGAAATTTGATCTTTTAATTCATTTGTAGTTATTTGACTAGGAAGTTTTTGTCTTAGTTGTGAATCATCTTTTAATGAAAAACTAAAGTCTTGAAATCTTTTTTCTGCAGCATTTCCTAAATTTTTAACTTCTTTAGAAAAGACTTTATCAAAGACAATATCTTCTATTTTTCCTGAACTTTTGTCACTATGAACTTTAACATTTTTCTTAACAATTTTAAAGTTAAAAACAAGTGATGAACTATTATCGTTATTTTTTACCTCTATTGCTTTTTCATTGCTATCAAAATCAAGTCTTCAATCATATTCTTTTGAATTTGTAAAATTTAATAATTTGATATCAAAGTAATCTTCAATGCTTTGACGTATTCTTTTGTTACGCAACTCTTTAGATAAAGTTGTGTTGTTTTTGTAAAGGTTAATTGTGTTTAAAAAATCATCTACAAAGATTTGATTTAAAGATGATTTTTTAACAATTTCAACATCTCATTTTTCATCAGGTTTTGTTGCTTCAACTTTTGCAAAACCTGAAAGAACTAGTGTAATAGTTCTATTAATTGTAGAATCATCTTTTAATTTAAAAAGAACTTTTAGATAAAGTGTTCCTGTTACATCATTTATGTTTTCAACACTTATTTCTGTTAGATACTTTGCCAATTCTTTGGCTATATCTGTATTTGCTTTTGGCCCAATAGTAATTCTCTTATTTGCTTGTGATTGATCAAAATCTTTGGAGGTAATTGTTGAGGCTAAAATCTTGTCAATTGCATCTTTTGAAGTTCATTTTAATTCAACTTTATCAACTAATGAATTTAGTAATTTTTCTCTAGATAATTCTTCTTTTAGACCAGTTAAAATAATTGTAGATTCTTTTGATGATGGTCTAAAAAGTGAAGTTAATCTATTTGGATTTGATTCATTTCCATCAACAACTTTTCAACCAATTAAATAAGTTAATTTAACACTACCTTTTTGACCTTCAACTGTTTCAAGTTTATTGAATTTAATATCTCTATATTTATAAGATAATTTAGTATTTTCATTTGTTTTTAAATCAAATACAAAAACACTTTCTAATAGCTTTATTTTTTCATCATCATTTTTTAGTGAATTAAATTTTGAAACTAAACTATTTCCAGAAAAAGCACTTGCATCATTTTCACTTTTTTTGCTTTGTTCTTCAGTTACTTTAACATTGCTTAATTCTCATTTTAATGACTCATCACTTGTGTCAAATCTTTTGAAATTATTGGTTATTTGAATCTTCTGAATGTTTTGATATTTTTCAGAATTATTTTTATATTTAACTATAGCTTCAATTACTTTTGTTCCGGCTATATCATTTGAATATCCACCAACAAAAGCATTGTTTTCAGTTTTTAATTCAACATCAAATTCAGTGTTTTCACTTATGTTTTTTTCAACATTTTTATCATCTAAATATTTAATTTCAAGTTTAGATTTGTCATTAAATTGTGAAGCTCATATATCACTTTGTTTTTCAGATGCGCTCGAACCTTTAAAGTTAACTCTTAGATTTTTTGCAAAGTCATTTAACCTTTTTTGTTTGTCATCCATTACAACATCTTTTGATATTTTTGAACTAGTAATTTTTACACTTTTACTAATTGTTTTTTGAGATGGATTTACTATTTGAAAATAAATATCTTTGCCCAAAACACTATAAGTTATTTTTTCACCATTTTCAAGTGGAGTTTTTGATTGAAAAACTTTATTAAAAAAGTCATTAGCTGATATATTTGAGACTTTATTTTCATCTTGTCATTGGTTAATTAACTCTTCAATACTTTTGTTTAAATAGCTTTGATTTTTCAAATTAAACATTAGTTCATTTGCTCTTTTTACAAGGCTTGCAGACTCATTAGGAAGTTGTGAAATTCCATAGGAAATTCCACTAATAGTTCCAACAAGAGCCAAAGAAGCTAGTGCAAATGTTGAATAGATTAAAATCTTTTTTTTCATTTAGATTACCTCCATCTAAAGATTTTTTAAAACATACAATTGTTTTATTATACCAAAGATCAAAATCTTGATTTTTTACGATTTTGACTTACATAACTTTAATAAAGGATTATGTTAATGTACAAAAATTAAATATTGTCATAGTCATCATCTTCAAATTTTTCTTCAGTTTTTGACTTTGTTTTTTTAGAAGTTTTTTTAGCAACTTTATTATCTTGATCATCAAAAATTTGAGATTTTACTTTTTCTAAAAGTGATTTATTTTTTGATTTTAAAAGTGTTTTTTTCTTTTGTTTAGATTTTGAATTTACATTGTTTTTATTAACATTAAATGCCTCTAAAATTGAATCATCTTTTTCATTTGTAAAAAAGACAGTTGTTGAAACTAAAGGCCTTCTTCTTTTTTCAGTATAGAAGAAAACTTGAACTCTTTGACTTACTACTTTTTGAATATCTCTAATGGTTCAATTTGGATCATTTTTAATGGTAAATAAAACTGATCCATGAACTAATTTATTTACCTTTTCAACAAAGCCATTTGAGTTTTTAACATAGAAAGCTCCCTTTGAAATAATTTTGGGTTTTCCTATTATTATTTTCTTTTCTTTGTTAATTAAAACAACAACAAAAACAAAGCCATTTTCTCCAAGTAAAATTCTCTCATTTACAACATCATCACTTTCAGTTAAAATTGTCTCACCATCTATATAAACAGGCTTTACTTCAATTTTTTCACTAGAAAGTGAGATCTTTCCTTTTTCCATTTTAACAACTTCACCAATACCTGGAATTATGACATTTTCAGGTTTTACTCCTGAGCGTATTGCGGTTTGTCCATGAACAACTGACATTCTATATTCTCCATGATAAGGAAAAAAATATTTAGGTTTTGCAATTGAAAAAATCTTTTCATGTTCTTCTTGATAGGCATGTCCTGAAGTGTGCAAATATCCATCTACTCCATTTTCTTTAATGATTGCACCAAGCTTATAAAGTCGATTAATTAAAAGCTCAATTTTCATCTTGTTTCCAGGAATTGGAGATGATGAAAAAATGATTGTGTCATTTTTTCTTATGCTTACTTGAGGGTGTTTTTCATATGACATTCTTGACAAGGCAGCTAGTTGTTCACCTTGTGAACCTGTTGTCAATATTACAATGTCTTTATCTTCATATTGATCAATGCTTTTTTTATCAATAAAAGAGCTATCAGGAGTTTTTATATATCCTAGTTCTTTTCCAATGGCAATACCATTGACCATTGATCTTCCAAAGACAGCAATTTTTTTATTTAGCTTTTCTGCTAGTTCAATTATTACTTTGATTCTAATAAGATTAGAAGCAAAAGTTGTGATAATAATTTTTCGCTTAGCAGCTAACATAATTTTTTCAATATCTTTTAAAATGTCATTTTCACTTGGCGAGTGATTAGGTCTCATTGCATTGGTTGAATCACTAAGTAAAAGTGTTAGACCTTCTTTACCAATTTGCTCTAACTTACTAAAGTCTGTGTAATTACCAATTGGTCGATAATCAATACGAAAATCTCCAGTACATAAAACTGAGCCATCTGGGGTTTTAACTCTAATACCAAAAGCATCTGGAATTGAATGCTGGGCAGTCCAAAAATCAACAACAAGTGAACCTAGATGATGAGTGTCATCTTTTTTGATTTCAATAAATTCAACTTTGATTCTTAGGCCTCTATCTTCAAGCTTATATTTCAAATATTCAATAGCAATTTTAGGTGCAAAAATTTTGTTTATTTTAACTTGCTGAAGTAAATAAATAATTCCGCCAATATGATCTTCATGACCATGGGTTACAAAAATTCCTTCAATTTGATCTTCATGTTTTTTTAGATATGAATAATTGGGTATGATTCCATGTAAACCTGTTGTTGATGAATCTGCAAATTTAATACCAGCGTCAATAATTGCAATTGATTTTTCATGATGGATTACTAAGGTGGATTTTCCAATTTCATGAACTCCACCTAATCCAAAAATTTTAGTATATGACATTTTTCTCCTAAATTTTTTTAAGCCTTTAATTTCAAAAATAAAATTAGTAAAATAAAATTAGTATATTTAATAGTAAAATACAATAAATTTAATATTGTAAATAAGTTTAGATATGCCTATTATAAACAAAATATTATTTAAATAATTTATATTGTTGTATTTTTTAATTACTATATAATAAAGTTAAATTTAAACTTAGTGATTTATTTCATTTAATTTTTTTATCTTATTGCATGTTGTTTTCATCATAATTTTTTAAAAAATAGCTTTTTGAAAGGAAAAGATGCCTAAATTACAATTCTTTGCTCTAGGCGGTCAGGATGAAAATGGAAAAAATTGTTTCGTAATTGAATACAGTGATGACATTTTCATCTTTAACATAGGGGCTAAAGTTCCAATTAATTCAACTTATGGAGTTGATACAGTTATTCCAAGTTTTTCTTATCTTAAGAAAAATGCTAAAAAAATTAGAGGAATTTTTATAACAGATACTAAAAATTCCTCTTTTTCAGCTTTGCCTTGAATTTTAATGCAAATTCCAGGGCTTAAAATTTACACCTCTCCTTTTAGTAAGGTTAATGTTTTAGATCGAGTTAGCAAATACAAAATTGGACATAATGACTATGAAATAATTACCATTTCAAAAGATATCTCTTTTGGTGATATTACCATTAAACCAATTCAAGTCTTTGGCTCAGTTCCTGGAACTTTAGGTTTTGATGTTCAAAGTCCAATGGGTTCAGTTGTTTTTTTACTCAACTTTATTTTAGGTGAAAATGGCTTTTTTGGAAAAACAGATTTATTAGCTATCAAAAAGCAAGTTAATAATAATTTACTAGCTCTAGTTATGGACTCTGGAAAAAGCAAAAATCCAGGTTTTGCCAAAGACAAAATTCACCTTCCAAAATCAGTTGAACAAGTCTTTGAAAATGCAAAAGATAATGAACGAATTATCGTAGGAGCCTATGATGAAGAAATTGGCTCACTTAATTACATTTTAGATCTTGCCAAAAAATACAACAGACCAATAATTACTTATGGAAAATCTTATGGAAAACAGATTTTTTTAATTAAAAAAATCAATCCAAAATTCAAAACTTCTGAATTTTTAAATTACAAAAAAGCCAACTTTGTTCCTAATGCACTTATTTTAGTTACAGGTACAGTTGAAAGGCTTTATCAAAGGTTTTTAAGAATAGCTAAAAACGAAGATGTTTATCTAAATTTAAAAAGCAGTGATAATGTTATTTTTATTGCTCCTCCTGTCAATGGAATTGAAGTAATTGCAGCTCATACTTTAGATCAAGTTACAAAAGTTAGTCCCAAGATTCTTGATGTAACTGAAGAGGAATATTATAGACATCGTCCTGCTTCAAAAGACATCTATCAAACAATAGATGTTTTAAGACCAAAATACTACATTCCAGTTCAAGGACTTTATAGATATTTAGTTGATGCAGCTGCCCTTGTTAGACCACTAGGATACAACACTAAAAATACTCTTGTTTTACAAAATGGAAAAATAGCAGAATTTGATGGTGGAAAGCTAATAAGTCACAACAAAAAAATCAAACAAGTTGGTGATGACATAATTGATGGTTTTGGTTTAGGTGATGTTTCTCATGAAGTTATTAGAGAACGTGAAAAAATGGCTTCAAATGGTGTTGTACTTATTTCAGCTTGCATCAATAAATTTAAACAAATAAAAGGTAAAATTGAAATCAAATATTTAGGGCTTGTTTCAATTGCAGATCGCGATGAAATCAATGATTTTGTTAGATCAATTGTTGTTAATAATTTTTATGATGAAGAAAATTCATCACTAAAAGTTATTCAAGAAAAAATTAGAAAACAAGTAAGAAAAAAATTGTACAAAAAAATTGAAAAAGAGCCAATCGTTGTAGTTGTTTTCTATAAAATATAGCTATGAAAAAAAATAATAATCACATATCAAATTCAAAATTTAAAGCATTTTGAAAATATGTTTATTACATGATAGATGAGGATAATTATCTAAAAGGAATTATTCTCGTCTTATTTTTTTCTTTATTATTAGTTCTTTCTTTTTTTCCTCAAGTTTTTATACTCTCAATGCTCTATGGTTATACCCTAGGATTTATTTTTGGATATTATGCTATTTTTATTTATTCATATTTCATTATAAAGGGATTGAAAATAATGTTTAAAACTCAGATAGATAACTATACTATCAAAAAACCTAAATCCTTTTTTACAAAGATTATTTTTGAGTTTAATTCAATTAAATATACTCTCTTTTCTTTGTTCTTAATTTTGTTTATTCAAACCATAGTAATTGTTGTAGAAAAGCCTGAACAAAATAATCAAGAACAAATAAATTGATTTGATCATATATGAACTTCATGATTGAAATCATTTTCAAATGAAAATAACCTAGATCTTATTTACTATCCAAATTCATTAAATGCAGGTTTAATTTTTACATTAATAAGTGCAACTTTATTTAAATTTTTGCATTGAGGATGAATCTTAGTTATTTTATTTACATACTTATTAATCACATTTTTAATTGTCTTTAGAAAAGCTATTGCCAAAAAAATAAAAGCTCCTAAAGCACCTTCAAATAACGCTGAAAAAATAAGTCAAAAAGAGAATAAAAAATATTTAAAAATGTTGAAAAAATCAAAGATTCAAAATATTAGTTTTGAAAACCCACAAGAATATGAATTAAGTTCTAACTTTCAAGATGATAGTAAAATTGAAGATATAGAAAATAGCGATTCAAAAAATGATTTTTTAAATTACAATTCTATAAATTCATCAGAAAATAAAATAGAAGAAAAAAGTGATCCTTTTGATATTGGAGATACAAACATTTTCACTATTGAAACAAATGATGAAAACAATTCCAAAAAAGATGATCCCGAAGAGGATATATGAAGTTTAGAAGATGAAAATTTTTTAAATAATGAAAGGGAAAAATAATGGAAACACTACTATGAAAAGATGCTAGAGAAAAAATTAAAAAAGGTGTGAATTTTGTTGAATTTGCAGCACCTTGATGTCCAGATTGTGTGATGATGAAACCTGTAATTGAACAAGTTGAACAAGAGATAAAAAACCTTAATTTACCAGTTAACTTTTACCATGTCAATGCTGATGAATCAGGGATGTTTAGAAAAGCCGATGCTGAAGTTGCTGTGCTTAGAATACCAACTCATTACATTGTCAAAGATGGAAAACAAGTTTTCATTGGTTATGAATATTTTCCAAAGCATATTTTGGTTGAAAAAATTAAAGAACTTTTTAAATAAATTTATATAAATTCAAATTTCAATTGCTTAGTTAAATAAGCAATTTTTTATTCATTTTTTCAATTTGATTTTAGAACTTTTATCTTTATAATTTTTTATCTAAAAAATCAAAAGATAATTTCAAAACTTTTTTTGAAATTATGAAAATAAAAAAAGCACTTTTGAAATGCTTTTTTTAATTATGTTTTAGTAACTAAGAATTAAACGTATTTTTCTAGTTCTTTGTTAAATTTATCAAAATCAACTTGTTCATGAACGTTTTTGTTAATGTCTATATATTTAACAATCCCTTTTTCATCTGTGATAATTACAGTTCTTGCTAAAAGTCCTAACTCTTCAATTAAAAGTCCATTTCTTTTTCCGAAAACTAATTTTTTGTGATCTGAAAGAGGAACTATGTTATTTACTCCATGAGCTGCGCATCATTCATTTAAAGTAAAAGGCAAGTCAACTGATATAGTTAAAACTTGTAATTTATCTCCATATTTTTTTGCAATAGCACTAATTTCTTGTGTTTGAAAATCACATACACTTGTGTTTATAGCTGGAAATACAGATACAACTGTTAATTTTCCAGGTACATCAAATTCATAATTTTCTAAAGAAGTTGTAGTTGCTTCAAATGTTAATTTATCCCCTACTTGAATAGGATTGGCAAATAATTTATATTCATTTGTTTTAAAAAAAACTGTTTTCATGTTTATCCTTTATAACTTTTAAAAAATTTCAAAATTGAACTAAATAAATTTTCTGCTAAAACAAAATTTTCTTCATCATTTCAAGAAAAAATTTCCATTTGTAATTTTCCTTCAAATTCATCATAAACAAGTTTTATCATTGATTTTATTTTATTCTCTTTAATTAAAACACAATTTTGGCTTTTAATTAAAATTAAATTTTGGAATAAAGTATTTTTTTCACTTTTTGTTTCAATTAATTGATAAAAATCATTTAATGTTTTTTGTTCAACTTTTAAATTAGCTTTGTCAAAATAAAGTGGTGGATAAATATTCTTAACAAAATTTACAACATTAGATACATTTCCATTTTGAGTTTTATAGTAATTAATTAATTCAGTAAAAATAACAATAAATTCAAATTTATTAAAGAAAAATATTTTCTTGTAATTGAAGTTAAATTCAAGATCATCGTTAATTGCAAAAAGAAAATTTTTCATCTTTAAATTTTGATGATCTACTTGATCACTTTGAACAAGATTAACTTGATATTTTTGTGTTATAGGTTCAAAGATTTTTTCTAAAAAAGAGGGTATTAAAATAAAGCTCATTTGTGTTAACTCTTGTTTTAGTTTTTTGTTCATTAAATAGAGCTCTAAAAAAATTCTTAGAAGTTGATGTTTTTCAAGTTTTCTAGTTTTGCCATTGAAATTTAAAACAACATCTAAATCACTACCAAGTGAGTTAGTTAAAAATGCTAAATCAAACTTTATTTTTTTAAGTTTTCTAAAGATTTTTCAAATTTTAAAATTTGCATTTTTCTTACTTGTATTTGAAAAATATCTTATATCCATTGATCCTAAAATTCTCTTAGTAAAATTTTCAAAAGAGAAGTTATTTTTTGCTATAAAAACTTTTAATTTTCTTTGGTCATTTTTTCTTTCAAAATGTGCAATAGAATCATCTTTAAAATTGTCTATTAAATTTTTTGTTTTTATAATTCTAGGTGCTTTTTTATGGTACTTTATTTGATCAAAATTTATGTTATTTATTTCATTTAATATTTGCCCATAAAAACCAAGATCAATGTTGTATCCTTTTGAATCTAAAAATGATACTGAATAAGTTTTTTCAATGATGTCATATTGAATAAAAATCCCATAATCAAAATTTATTTTTTGAAAAGCATAACTTACAATATTTTGTATTTGACTCGGTTGATCTAAAACTGAAATTTCCATATTTTTAGCACCAAAGATTTCTTGGGCAATTGTTGAGTATTTATCTAATGATTTATTTGAGTTTTCTATAACTAAAATTTTATTATTATTTTTTATATCAATTAAGTTACAAAAAGCTTTTACAATTAGTGAAAAAGTTATTTCATTAAAATTAGAAAGACCCAATCCTTTTTTCATATAAAAACCATTTTTATTAAAAAAAGGTAAAGTAAAAAACACTTCTTTTGTTTTATCAAAATTTTTTCTTATTCTTTTTAATTTTCAAGTTGTCATTGGTCTTTTTTTATAAAAATCAAATCAATAATTTAATCTATCCATATTTCAAACCTAGCCTTGTTCTTTTAAAATCTATATTAACCTTATAAGGAATTTAAATATCAAGTAATTATTTAAGAAAAAAACAAATTCTTTTAATTTCTTAAAATTCTTTCTTATCATTATATGATAAGTAAATAATAGCAATTTAAAATAATCAATATTTAAATTTTAAAAACTCAAATTAATTTTAATTTTAGCTTTTATTGGACATAGATTTATTTACAAAAAAGCAAAATGTAAATTGTATATAATATACTTTAATTATGTCGAAGGTAGATTTTTTACACATTAAAGGCGCAAGAGAAAACAATTTAAAAAATGTTGAATTAACAATTCCAAAAAATAAATTAGTTATCTTTACTGGACTTTCAGGATCTGGTAAATCTTCACTTGCTTTTAACACCATTTATGAAGAAGGAAGAAGAAGATATGTTGATTCACTTTCTTCTTATGCAAGACAATTTTTAGGTGGAACTTCCAAACCTGATGTTGATTCAATTGAAGGGCTTAGTCCTGCAATTTCAATAGAACAAAAAACAACTCACAATAATCCTCGTTCAACAGTAGGAACAGTTACTGAAATTTATGATTATCTAAGGCTTCTTTATGCTCGAATTGGAAAGCCTTTTTGTCCTAAACATAAAATCAAAATTGAAGGTAAAACAACAAAGCTTATTATTGAAGGTATTGTCGACTTTCCAAAAAATTCAAAACTAATCATTCTCTCACCTGTTGTTGAACTTGAAAAAGGAACTCATCAAAAGTTAATTGCAAAATTAAAAACTGAAGGATTTTTAAGATTAAAAATTAACAATGAAATTGTTTCACTTAGTGATGATAAAGAAATAAATCTTGACAAAAATAAAAGACACTCAATTGATATTGTTGTTGATCGTATTGTTTTAAATGAAGAAAAAAAATTAGAAATTTCTGAAGCCATTTCCATAGCTCTAGAATATGGAAAAGGCATAGTAAAAGTTGAAAATGTTGAAACAGGTGAAATCAAGATTTTTTCAAGCAATCATTCATGTCCAAAAGGCGATTTTGAAATGCCTAAAATTGAGACAAGACTTTTTTCATTTAACTCACCTTATGGTATGTGTCAAAATTGTAAGGGACTAGGTGTTCAACTTCGAGGAGATTATAATCTTTTAGTGCCTGATCAAAACCTTTCAATTAGTGAAGGAGCTATTAAAATTTTTGAATCAACTGTTAATTCATCAAATCAAGAATGACAAGAATTTGAAGCACTTTTAAACTACTATGGAATTGATAAAAACATACCAATGAGAAAGCTCTCTGAAAGCGATCGTCAAATCATAAAATATGGTTCAAAAGAAGAAATTGACTACATCATTAAAAGTCAAAGTAATAAATTCAAAAGAACAAAAAGAATTGAAGGAATTATTGACAAAGTTGAAAGAAAATATTTAGAAACTTCTTCAGAGGGAATCAGAACTTGAATCAAACGATATATGTCAGAGTTTATTTGTAACATGTGTAAAGGTTCAAGATTAAATGAGCATGCATTAGCAGTTAAAATTAATGGTTTAAATATATGAGAGATTTCTTCTCTTTCAATTAATGATGTTTATGAACAATCTATAAATTTGAATCTTAGTGATTATGAAAGAGAAATCACTACTTTGCTTATTTCAGAGCTTACTTCTAGACTTTCATTTTTAGTAGATGTGGGTCTTGATTATTTAACACTAAATAGAATGGCAGAGTCACTCTCTGGAGGAGAGGCTCAAAGGATAAGACTTGCCACTCAAATTGGTTCAAATTTAACTGGTGTTTTGTATGTTCTAGATGAGCCATCAATTGGACTTCATCAAAAGGACAATGAAAGGTTAATTAAAACACTTAGAAAAATGGTTGAAATAGGAAATACACTTATTGTTGTTGAACATGATGAAGACACTATGAGAGCTAGTGATTTTATAGTTGATATAGGACCTAAAGCAGGAAGTCATGGAGGAGAAATTGTTGCTCTAGGAAGTGTTGAAGATATCATTAAAAATCCTATTTCCATAACAGGTAAATACCTTTCGGGAGAGTGGCAAAATGCAACTCCTAAATCAAGAAGAAGTGGAAGTGGAAATGTAATTAAAATTACAGGAGCTTCTCAAAACAATATTAAGAAATTAGATTTTAAAATTCCTCTTGGTAAATTCATAGGTGTAACTGGAGTTTCAGGATCAGGAAAATCAACTTTAATTAATCAAGTTTTAGTCAATGCAATTGAAAAAGGAATTGCAAGGGATTTTTCTCATGATAAAAACAAAAACTACGAAAAAATTGAAGGACTTCTTTACATTGATAAACTAATCAAAATTAGTCAAAGTCCAATAGGAAGAACTCCTCGTTCAAACCCAGCTACATACTCATCACTTTTTGATGATATTAGAGAAATTTTTAGTAATGTTCCAGAGGCAAAAGCACGTGGCTATCAAAAAGGTAGATTTTCATTTAATGTCCCTGGTGGAAGATGTGAAAAATGCTCAGGAGATGGCTCTATAAAAATTGAGATGTTTTTCCTTCCAAATGTTTATATAACTTGTGATCATTGTGATGGAAAAAGATACAATGAAGAAACACTTCAAATCAAATATCGCTCAAAAAGTATTAGCGATGTTTTAGACATGACAGTTAGTGATGCTTTAGCTTTTTTTGAAAACAGATTAATTGTCAAAAATAAGCTTCAAACTTTAGAAGATGTAGGACTAGGATATATTAAATTAGGTCAGTCTTCAACAACACTTTCTGGTGGAGAGGCTCAAAGAGTTAAACTAGCTTCACATCTACTAAAAAAATCAACTGGAAAAACTCTTTATGTTTTAGATGAACCAACAACAGGGCTTCACTCTCATGATGTTTCACTACTTTTAAAAGTTTTAAATAGACTAGTAGACAAAGGTGATACAGTAATTGTAATTGAGCATAATTTAGATGTAATAAAAAATTGTGATTATCTAATAGATCTAGGCCCTGGTGGAGGAGTCAATGGTGGTAAAATTATAGCAACTGGAACTCCTGAACAAGTTGCTCAAATTGAAAAAAGCTACACAGGAGAGTTTTTAAAAAGAGTACTATAATGAAGAAAAAACTATTTGTAAGCGAATTAATAAAACACTTTGATTTAGAAGTTTTAAATCATGATTTTCCAGAAATTGAAGATAGAGAAATTTTAACCCCTTCAATTAAAAGGCTTGGTCTAGAACTCTCTGGACATTTTATCTATGATGCAATTAGCGGTGTTATTGTTGGTTGAGGAACAAATGAAAGTAAATTTTTTGAAAAAATTGGAAGTGAAAAAGCTAAAAGTTCTATTGAAGAAATTTTTTCAAGAAAAATACCAATGCTAGTTCTTTCTAAAGGTTTTGACAAAAACTACTATTCAACAATTATTGAAATTGCTAATAAGCACAAAACACCTGTTATTTTTTACAAAGCTAGCCTTTCTGAAATCAACACTATTTTAGGAATTTACCTACTTCAATACTTTGCAAAAAAAGTTCAAGTTCACGGAACTTTAGTAAGTGTTTTTGGGATGGGAATTTTAATAGTTGGAGATTCTGGACTAGGAAAAAGTGAAGCTGCCCTTGAACTTGTTCAAAAAGGACATGTTTTAATTAGTGATGATGCTGTTTTGGTAAGTCACTATGGAAATAAATATTTCGGAAAAGCCCCTTACATAACTAAAAATTTAATTGAAGTAAGAGGGCTAGGTTTAATCGATATTTTAAGTGTTCATGGACTAAAGAGTGTTTTACCTGAGTGTGAAATTAATTTTGTAGTAGAATTAAAGGATTACGAACAAAACAAAAGTAATTTTGACCGGCTAGGTAATAAGGTGTTAAAATATCAAATCGGCGAATGAAAAATTCCTAAGATAGAAATTCCTATCCGGCAAGGAAGAAGTGTTGCTTCACTAATTGAAGCTTCAGCAAATATGTTTTTGTCCAAACTAAATGGACATGATGTTTTAGCTATGATCCAAGAAAGGAGCTTAAATGACGAGTAACTTTTTTCCTTATAAAGAAGGAACTGCTACTTTTTTAATTGATCCTTATGTTAGAGTCTATCCTATTGCAATTTTAATGGGTATGATTATTTCAATTTTAACAGTTGCTTTTTTTTGAAGAAAAGAAAAATTTAACTTTGACCATTTCTTTGCATTACTTTTTATTATTATTCCTAGCTCAATTATTGGTGCTAGGCTTTGATTTGTCTTTGAAAGACTAATTTATAATCCCCAAAATCCTTTCCCCGGCTCTGCTTGATATGCCATCTGAGAAGGAGGGCTATCAATTCAAGGTGGAGTTGCCCTTCCTGCTATTTTAAGCCTTGTCTACATTTACTTCAAAAGAGACTACATCGATTATCGAAAAGCTCTAAGTATGATTTTGCCAACAGTTCTAATTGGTCAGGCCATTGGACGATGAGGAAACTTTGCAAACCATGAAGTTTATGGAAAAATTGATCCAACAGGACAATCATCACTAATTTTTGGAGAGTGACTAGCAAGACATATGTTTATCTACAATGCAAATGAGTCTGCTGCAAGTGCTGCTTTTAGATATCCTTTATTCTTATATGAGTCTATTTCCTCAATTATTGGTTATATAATTATTGTGTGAATCATTCAAGAAAGAAACCTATTAAAACCTGGATCAAATGGAGGGCTATACTTTGTTTACTATGGAACCGTGCGTTTAGCAATGGAGCCTTTAAGAGAAGAGTCTTATTTTTACTACTCACTAGCTGCCATGTTTTCAATTTTAATTGGTGGAATGATGATGATTTACTTTGAAATTTGAGCAAATCCATCAAGGTATGTAAAAACTAAAATTGGTAAATTTAGATACCAATATGATTGAACAAAAGTTGTAGTTGATAAAAAGGATAAAAAAATTAAATTTCAAAGCAACAATAACAAAAACAAAACAGAAGGAAAGATAAAAAAATATGTCACAAAATAAAATCTATGATGTCGCAATTATTGGTGCAGGACCAGGTGCTTTAACCGCTGCAATTTATACTTCAAGAGGAAATTTAGATACTGTTTTTATTGACAATGCAGCTCCAGGGGGAAAATTAATTTATGCTTCAAAAATCGAAAACTGGCCTGGTGATACAATTGTTAAAGGAACAGATCTAGCTATTAGATTTTTTGAACATGCTCAAGCTTTTGGAGCTAAATATGAATATGGAAAAGTTGTTGATTTAATCAACATTAAGGATGATTTAAAAGAGTTAGTTCTTGAAGATGGAAAAAAAATTCAAGCTAAGTCAGTAATTATTGCCTCAGGAATGGTCTCAAGAAAACCAAGAGAAATTCTAAACTATGATGAATTTGAAAATAGAGGAGTAAGCTACTGTGTAATTTGTGATGGTCCTATGTATGGCCACAATCCAGCAATTATCATTGGTGGAGGAAACTCAGCTGTTGAAGAAGGTACATTTTTAAGCTCAATAGCTTCTAAAGTTTATGTAATTGTAAGAGATAGTGACTTTATTGCCGAAAAAGCTTTAGTAAATGATTTAAAAAGTAGAAAAAACATTGAAGTTCTTTTTAATGCAAGTGTTAAAGAACTTCATGGTAAAGATGCCTTAGAATATGCTATTGTAAATCACAATGGTAAAGAGGTTAAACTTGAAGTTGCTTCTCTTTTCCCATACATTGGATTTTTACCTTCAGCTGAATATGCTAAAAACGCAGGTGTGTTAGAGCCAAATGGTTTTATTAAAACTGATGAATTTATGGAAACTAAAGTTCCTGGAATTTATGCAATTGGAGATATAAGAATTAAAGATATTCGTCAAATTCTTACAGCTACCTCTGATGGAACAATTGCAGGAAAAATACTTACAAATAGAATTAAAAAATAAAACAAAATAAGTTAGATAAAATTATCTAATTTTATTTTTTATTTTGCTTTAAAATAGCAATAAAACAAAATCGCTAATGAAAATTTAGGGGGAAAATAAAAGATGAAATTAATCAAAATTCAAGCACATGGTTTTAAATCATTTGCAGAGCCAATTCAACTTTCCTTTGATGGTGGAGTAGCTGGAATCATAGGGCCAAATGGTAGTGGTAAAAGTAATATAAATGATGCCATTAAATGAGTCTTGGGTGAACAATCTTCAAAATCACTTAGAGGTGATAACATGGAAGATGTTATTTTTGCAGGATCTAAAAATGTTAAGGAGATGAACAAAGCTAGTGTTACTTTAACTTTTGACAACTCAAATAATGCCTCATCTGTGCCTCATAAAGTCTTTACAATTACACGTGAATTAGAAAGAGGAAAAGGCTCAAATATTTACTACATAAATGATGAAATAGTTCGCTACAAAGACATCAAAGACATAGCTCTTGAATCAGGAATTTCAAAATCATCTTTGGCTATTATCTCTCAAGGAACAGTTAGTGATATTGCAGAGGCAAGCCCTGAAGATAGAAGAGGAATTTTTGAAGAAGCAGCTGGGGTAAGTAAATACAAATCAAGAAAAAAAGAAGCTCTAAGAAAACTAGAAAAAACTAATGAATCTTTGGAAAAAATTCAAACTGTTATTCTTGAACTTGAAAAACAATTAAAACCTTTAAAAAACCAAGCTGAGAAAGCTCGTATTTATCTTCAAAAATCTAAAGAACTAAAAGATGTTGAAGTTGGTCTTATCATTCATAATTTAGACTTTTATTCAACCAAACTAAAAGAATTTGAAATTGAGCTTGAAGGTGTTGTTGAAACTAAAGAAAATCTTGAACAACAAGTAAGAAAATGTGAAAACATCATTGAACAAAATTCAGGTGATCGTCTTAAGTTTGAAAAAGAACTTCACTTCCTTGTCCAAGATCTTGATAATCTAAATGAAAAACTTAGAAATCTAGAGCTTATTTCAGCTAATGAAAATCAAAGAAGAGAACTTATTATTTCAGGACAAATTAAAGTCAACCCTGAAGAAAAAATGAAGGTTATCAAAGAACAACTTCAAATCATTAAATCAAGAATCAACTTTTACACAAAACAAACTGAAGAGTTAAGTCAAATTGTTAGTGATAAAAAAAATGAAGTTCAAGAACTTGAAAAAACAATTTCAACTAAACGAATTGAACAAAACAAAATATCAAATAAGCTAAATGAAACTAAAGTTAAAATCAACATTTTACTTGAACATAAAAAAAACAAAACTAACATGTTCAAAGGTACTAAAACCATTGTTGAACACAAAAACATCTTTAAAGGTTATCACGGGCTTGTTAGTGAAGTTTTAAAAGTAGATCAAGAATATATTCCAGCAATTGATGCAGTTTTAAATAATGCTCTTCAACACATTGTTGTTGAGGATGCTCAAATTGCAGTTACAGCTGTTAATTTCTTGAAAAAAAATGATGGAGGAAGAGCAACTTTTATTCCTTTAAAATCAATAAAACCTAAATCAATTAAAGATGAACATTTTTTAGCTTTAAATATGAAAAAAGGCTTTATTGATGTAGCTTCAAATCTTGTTAAATATGAACCTAAATTTGAAGTTTTAAGTAAGTTCTTGTTAGGTAATATTCTTGTAGTTAGTGACATAGAAAGCGCCAAAGATATAGCAGCTATTTTAGATAACAAATACATGATTGTTACCCTTGAAGGAGATCTTATTAGAACTGGTGGAGTTATTACCGGTGGAGTTCAACAAGCTAGCACAAATTTAATTGGTTTAGATGAACAAATTGCTAAGCTTGAAGAGATAGTTCCAATTATTTCAAAAGAAGTTGAAAACACTTCAAATCAAATCACTAACTTAGAACACAAAAAATATGAATTAACTAATGTAGTTAGTGAATTTAGTGTTGAAGCTGCTAAAGTCTATGAAAAACTTTCAAATGATCAAAAAAGCTTTGATAGTTTAACAGCTGAATATCAAACAATTTCAGCCAAAGATTTAGGTGAGTCTTCCTCAAGTGCTCTTGATCAACAAATCAATGAAATCCAAGCTAAAAAAGTTATTTTACAAGCTCAAATTAGAGCTAAAAAAGAATCAATTTTAAGTTTAAATACAGACTTTTCAAAAGTAACACTTGAAAAAAATGATTTAGAAAAATCTCTTCGTATTTTAAATGATTCTTTTTCAAAAAAAATCACTGAAAAAAACAAAGCTGAGTTTTATCTTGACACTAACCAAAAAAGATTAAGTGAATTTTATAACATGACTTATGAAATGGCCAAAGATAATTTCTCTTTATCAATAGACATCACTGAAGCTGAAGAGTTTGTTGGAAGAATAAAAGAAGAAATTAAAGATCTAGGAAATATCAACATTGATTCAATTAAATCTTATGAAGAAATTTCAGAAAGATATGATGGATTAAAAGCAACTGAAAGTGAAATAGTTGATGCCAAAGATAAAATTGAAAGTGCCATTAAAGAAATGGACAAAATCATAATCACAAAATTAAGAGACACTCTTAGTGCAATTAATGAAGAATTTAACAATGTTTTCCAAAGCATGTTTGGAGGAGGAGAAGCTAGAGTTGAATTTGTCGATCCTAGCGATATCCTTGAATCAGGAATTGACATCAAAGCTCAACCTCCTGGAAAATCAATTAAAAACTTGAAGCTTTTTTCAGGTGGAGAAAAATCACTTATTGCAATATCTTTACTTTTTGCAATTTTAAAATCAAAACCACTTCCTTTATGTATTTTAGACGAAGTAGAAGCTGCCCTTGATGATGCAAACGTTGTAAGATATGCTGAGTATTTACAAAAACTAAAAACTAAGACTCAATTTTTAGTAATCACCCATAGACACGGAACTATGTCAAGAGTTGATCACCTTTTTGGAGCTACTATGCAAACAAGAGGGGTAACATCATTTTTTAGCGTGGAATTGGCTAGAGCAAAAGAACTAATTAAAGACACTAAAATTGAAAGCTAATACCAAAAAAATTAAGCTCTAATTCATTAGAAAAAACAATTAATTTTTTAACAAAAATTTTATAAGAAAAACAACTCACTATATTTTTTGTGAGTTGTTTTTTATTTAACTTATTAAAACAATAAAGTAAGCTCTTTTTTCATAAAATAAGTGCCCCTTGAAACTGGGCACTTATTTTTAAAAATAAATTATTTATTGTAGAACTCAACAATTAAAGAATCATTAACTTCTTTTAAGAATTCATTTCTTTCAGGTAAACGAGTAAAAGTTGCTTTAAAGTCTTTAACACTTAATCAATCTGCTGCTGTTCTAATTTCTTTGTTTCTTAAAACTTGAGCATTTTTTTGTAATTTTTCTTTAATTTCAATTACTTTACCTACAGCTACTCTATATGAAGGAATATCAACTTTTTTTCCATCAACTAAAACATGTCCATGGTTTACAAATTGTCTTGCTTGTCTTCTTGTTTCTGCAAAACCTGCTCTATAAACTAAATTGTCTAATCTTTGCTCTAAGAATTGTAAGAAGTTTGTACCTTGAACACCTTTAAGTTTTGAAGATTTTTTAAATGAATTAGCAAATTGTCTTTCATTAACTCCATATAGATTTTTAACTTTTTGTTTTTCATATAAATGAAGTCCATAATCAGAAAGTTTTGTTCTTCTTTGACCATGTTGACCTGGAGCGTAATTTCTCTTTTTACCCTTATTAAATTCTTTTTCATTTTCTAAAACAGAAAAACCTAGTCTTCTAGATTTTTTAAATAATGACGATCTGTCTCTTGACATTTTTTCCTCTTTTCTGCAAAACTAGAGGATTTAATTCTTTTGAAGTTTTCTTAATCTAATGATTTCGGAATTAACAGCATACTTACTTTCAAATCTTAGGACAAATTAAGAAAATAAATCAAAATATTAAATTGCTGTTTTGCTAAAGCATATTTTACATTATTTTATTTAGAAAATCTATTTTTTGTTTTTGTTAAATTTTAAATTAACATATAATTTTAGCAATGCTTTGAGTTTTAATATTTATGATCCTTTTTTTCGCAATTACTTTATTAATTATTTTTTGGTTTTACATTCATTTAAAAATAATTAAAAAAGAAGCACAAAGCTCAA
The DNA here is from genome assembly GCF_900660575.1 of Mycoplasmopsis pulmonis. NCBI lineage: Bacteria > Bacillati > Mycoplasmatota > Mycoplasmoidales > Metamycoplasmataceae > Mycoplasmopsis > Mycoplasmopsis pulmonis. Next base: position 861,844 of record NZ_LR215008.1, read on the forward strand.
ATAGACTTGCAAGTTGAGAATGAGAAAATCAAATAGCTCCAAGCTTAAATCGCTATGAAACAATGTCAATAAATGACAACAATTTAACCAAACAATATGATAGCATTTGTAGAATTTACCAAGAAATAATCGAGATTAACAAAAACATTAAAATAACATCTAAAAAAATCCTAGATTGATTTGAAAATCCAGATAGATTAAACATTCTATTTAAATACACAAAAGAATTAAAAGATTTTCAAAAACAATTTGAACATGAAGACAAAAAACTAAAAGAAGAAAGCTTTGTCTTTGACAACAACCAAATGCAATTTGAAAATCAATTAGAAAAATCTAGAAAAAATATTCAATGTATAGAAAAGTATTTTAAAGAAAATGAAAATGCTTTTTTTTCAACAAAACAAACTATTAAAGCTACTATCAAAAATGTTCAAGAAATCTTAGAACAAGTTGAACATGATGGTGTAGAAAGAATTACTGAACAATATAAAAAATTAGATAGTATTTCTTCATCAAACAATTTAATGTCAAAAAACTTAAAGAAAATATCTTTTCTTGATTATATAGCTAGCTTTAGAATAAAATATGTTATTGATGAGCTTGAAAAAATAATTCTTGATAGCAAAAAAAAGGGCATTGATTTTATTAACATTGAAAACAATTTAGAAGAGGTTAAAGAGCTCGGAGATTCCTTTGAAAAGGAAATTAAAATTTTAACCAGTGATACTAAAAAAACTTTTGTAATGAGAATTTATGAAATATATTTATCAATAATAAATTTATACAATAGAAACATTGCTAATTTCAATTGAATTCAAAGTAATATTGAACCTTTAAAAGAAGCAAATGAAGCAATTTACAAATATAGCCAGTTTATTTTAAGTGCTTTTAAAGATTCAGAGACAATGAAAAATTTTGAAAATCACACTATTGAAAATTGACAATCACAAATCATCTATCAACAAGACAAAATAGATGACTTTTTTGATAGATTAAAATTAAATCAAAATCCCCTTGATATTAACTTACTTTTAAAGTTCTTTTTTGACTTTTCACAACTTATAAATATGATGATAGATTTATATGAATTTAACAATAAAATTATTGAGGATATAAACTACACAAACTTTAAATTTTCACAAGATATACAAAATTATAAAAACCATTTTTCTTTTCTAGAATGACTAATTTCAATTGCATCAAAAAACAAAATGAGTTTTACTTATGAAGAGCAAAAAATCTTAGAACAAATTCTATCAATCAACGTTTTAATAAATAAAGAAAATGATGAAAATATTTCAATTGAAAATAAGAAAAAATTATCATGAAATATCTTAAAATTTGAAAAGCTATTAAATTCTTTTTACATAAAAGTTTGAGAAAAAATTGAATATATTCATCTTTATGAAATTATTGTTCAACAAAATCAAATAAGACGTTTAAATGATCAAGAAATTAACTTAGCCTTTCAACAAGCAGATAAAGAATTCAAAAAAAATCAATATCAAAATGCAGTTCATTTACTTATTGATTCATTAACAAAAGAGGTAAATTAAATATGAACTATCAAAAAATTTTAATTAGATATGGTGAATTAGTTTTAAAGAAAAAAAATAGATCCTTATTTATTAGCATTTTAAAACAAAACATTCAAAAAATTCTTGATACAAAAGTTGAAGATGAATTTGATAGAATGTTTGTTGAATACAAAGATGAATTTTTAGATAAGCTAAAATTCATCCCAGGAATAAGTTCTTTTTCTCCAGTTAAAGTTTGTGAAAAAAAGCTAGAAAATATTCAACAAGAAGTTTTAGAAGAAACCCAAAAAAATACTAATGAATTTACAAAAACTTTTAAAATCATTTCAAGAAGAAGTGATAAAAATTTTGAACTAAATTCACTAGAAATGAATAACTATTTTGGTTCTTTGATTTTAAAAAATTTTGAATTAAAAGTTGATGTTAAAAAACCAGATTTGAATATCAACATTGAAGTAGGTAGACACCATGCTTTTGTCTTTTGCAAAATTTATTTTTCAATAGGAGGTCTTCCAGTTAGCTCTTCAGGAAAAAGTCTTCATCTTCTTTCAGGAGGAATTGACTCACCAGTGGCAGCTATTGAACTAATGAAAAGAGGAATTAAAGTAGAATTTTTAGCTTTTGTAACTCCTCCTCACACTGATGAAAAAACAGTAAATAAATTAATGATGTTAAAAGATGTCTTTAATAAATTTCAACATGATTCAAAAATTCATCTTGTCAATTACACAAAAATAATGAACTATATTTCACTTATTTCTGATCAGTCTTATAAAATAGCCCTAATGAGAAGAAGCTTTTACCGAATAGCAGACAAAATTGCTAAAAGAAAAAAAATTATGGCCATATCCAATGGTGAAAATTTAGGTCAAGTAGCTTCTCAAACAATTGAATCAATGATTTGTATTTCTTCACAGACAAATCTTTTAATTTTTAGACCACTTCTAGCATGAAACAAAGTTGATATTATTAACTTAGGCCAAAAATACAAAACTTATCAAATATCAACAATTCCAGCTAGTGAATCTTGTGAACTTTTCGCTCCTGAAAAACCAGTGATTAAACCAACTATTTCTAAGGCTGAAGAACTTGAAAAAGAACTTGAAAAAATCTTTGAATATGAAGATGAATTAGTTGAAAGTGTTTTAAGTCAAAAATAAGGATGGTTCATAATGAGAGAATTTATTAACTTACATACAAATAGTGAATATAGTTTTTTGGACTCGCTAATTAGAATTAATGATTTAGTTCAATATGCAAAAGAAAATAATTTAAAAACTTTAGTTTTAACAGATACCAATTTTCATGGAGCTGATAAGTTCTACTTTTTATGTAAAAAAAACAATATAAAAGCTGTTCTTGGTTTAGACATTGAAGTTGATCATAAAAGAGTTATTTTACTTGCTAAAAACACAAGTGGTTTTAGATCACTAATGCTTTTTTCAGAGTCAAATAGAAATGGCTTAGAAATAAGCCTAAATCAACTTGAAAAAACACAAGATGATTTAATTATTATAAATCATCCAAGATTAGGTTTTTCAATGGATGAAATTGCTCAAAGCAGCATCAAAAATTTTTACAACACTTCAAATAATGATCAAGATCCTTTATCTTTGTATGTAGTTGAAAATAAACTTTTTAATGTTAAAGATAATCCCATTTTAGAAATGTTAAATTCTACTAATAATAACCAAAAAAATAAAGGTATTGAATTTAAAGGTTTTTCTCATTATGCTCCTATTTCTGAACTGATGCAAAAGAGGATAAATGACATTGTAGATCAGTGTAATTTTGAATATAAAAAACCCGAAATTACGCTTCCAAAATTTATGAATAATCTTGGTATTTCTTCAAAAGATTTTTTAGTAAAAATACTTAAAGAAAGTTGACATGAAAAAAGTCATAAATTACAAAAATATGACAATGCAAAACAAAGAATAAAATATGAATTAAGTGTTATTTCAAAGCTTGGTTTTGAAGATTATTTTTTGATAATTTGAGACATAATAAATTGAGCTAAAAAAAATAAAATTGCAATAGGTCCTGGAAGAGGCTCGGCTTCAGGATCACTTGTTTCTTATCTTTTAAATATCACTGAAGTTAATCCTCTAGAATTTAATTTGTTTTTCGAAAGATTTTTAAATGAAGATCGTATAAGCATGCCAGATATTGACATTGATGTTCAAGATAATAGAAGAGATGAACTTTTAAACTACATCTTTGAAAAATATGGAGAACAAAATGTTTCAACTATTTCAACTTTTCAATTTTTAGGGGCTAAAAGTTCTATAAGAGATGTGGGCAGATTTTTAGGAATTAACATTGCAAAAATTAATGAAATTTCAAAACACATTGATGCTCAACAAAGTTTAGCTGAGCAATATGAAAATAATCAATCTTTAAGATCATATCTTCAAAATCAAGAAGATCCTATTTTCAAAAAATTAATTGATTTTGCCATGAAAATTGAAGGTCTTCCAAGACAAACAGGAACCCATGCAGCTGGAATAATTATTTCAAACGAAAAGATAAATAACTACATACCAACTTTTATAGTTAATAATAAAAATCAAAGTCAATATTCAATGGAAAACATTGAAAAAATGGGTTTTTTAAAAATTGATTTTCTTGGTCTTAAAACACTTTCAACAATAACTCATATTGAAGAAAGAATTGCTCAATTTGAACAAATAGATTTTGACAAAATTAATAGTTACATCATTGATGAAAAAATAAAAAAAGTTTTAGAAAACAAAAGTACTTTAGGGATTTTTCAAATTGAATCTCCAGGTATGACAAATACTATAAATAAAATTAATGTTGATGATTTTAAAGACATCTATGCAGCTATTTCTCTATATAGACCAGGCCCTCTTAAATTTATTAGTGTCTATGCTAAAAACAAAAAAAATCCTAAAAATATTAAAAAAATAATTGAGCCATATGACAACATTGTTAAAGATACTTATGGAATAATTGTTTATCAAGAACAGATCATGGAAATAGCTCAAAAAGTTTCAGGTTTTAAATTTACTGAAGCTGATGTTTTGAGAAAAGCTATTTCAAAAAAAGATATAACTTTATTAGATGAAATGAAAGCAAAATTTATTCAAGGAGGAATTAAAAACGGCCATCCAAAAAATGTAGTTGAAAACATTTATTTAACAATTGAAGATTTTGCTCAATATGGTTTTAACAAAAGCCATGCTGTTGCTTATGCAGTTTTAGTTTACAAAATGCTTTATTACAAAGCTCACTATCCCTTATTTTTTTATTCATCATTAATTAAAACAAATCATACAAATCAAGATAATTTAAAAACATATTTTTTAGAAGCTAAGAAAAATAATATAGCTTTTTATTCTCCTTCAATTAACAATGTAAGTGAGCAAAACATACTCTCAAAAAATGAGATGTTTTTACCTTTAATTATGATCAAAGGTTTTGGTCCTGCAGCTTACAATAAAGTATATAAAGATTTTCAAGAAAATGGTCTTTATAAATCCTTTGATGATTTTATCCAAAGAGCATGAAAAATGGAGCTAGGAAAAGCAAACATTGAGACTTTAATTAAAGCAAATGCTTTAAGAGAATTTGGAAATATGAAAGATCTTTTAACACTATTTAAAGAAGTTATTGAAGATAAATTTGAAATAGTTTCTAAACTAGCAAAAGTTCAAGGTGATGACATTGATATTTCAAATTTTTTCCAACTTGAATTTTCAAAAAACTCTTCAAGAGACATTGAATTTGAAAGAAAAAACGAAGAAGAATATTTAGGCTATTTTTACAATAGTCCTAGTCAAAATGAAAATTCAAATCAAAATTTAGAAAATGAAGATTTAACGATTAACTTAAAAAATATGCACCCTGGAACAGAGCATGTTTTAGATATATTAATTACCCAAAAAAAATCAATTATGACAAAAGATGACCACTTAATAAAACGTCTTGAATTTGAAGATGATTCAATGAAGGCTATGTCTTGAATAAATGAGCAAAATGAAGAGAATTTTAAAGATATCAAAGTAGGTAAAAGATATAGAGTGGAAATATTGAAACCAATGAATCAAAAAACTTTTATAATAAAAAAAATTAGAGGTATCTTAAATGACTAAAAGCGGTTCAAAAAGTGAAAAGTTTTTATTAATAGATGGTAATTATTTAGTTCATCGTTCTTATTATGTAAGCTTTAAATTTAAAAATAATTTTAGATCAACTATTTATCTTTTTTTTCAAACAATTATCAAAATAATTAAAAACTTAAATCCTGAAAATATTTTTATTGCCTTTGATGAAGAGGGCGGAACTTGAAGACATGATTTATGTAAAGAATATAAATCTCAAAGATCTAAAATGGAAGATGAGTTTTGAAATATTTTTAAAGCAATTAGAGAAATACTTGATTCAATAAATTTAAATTCAGGCGGCTTTAGAGGACATGAAGCAGATGATGTAATTGCAACTATTACATCAAAATTTAAAGACGAAAACCAAATCTATATTTTTTCAAGAGACAAAGACTTATTACAGTTAATTGATAAAAATGTATACATAACTCATGACAATGAACTAAAAAATCTAATTAGTATAGAAAATTTTTACCAAAACTTTCAATTAGAACCAGACCAAATAGTCGATTTTAAAGCCATAGCTGGTGATTCTAGTGATAATTTAAAAGGAATAGCTGGCATTGGTGAAAAAGGGGCTAAAAACTTACTTAATAACTTCAAAAGCTTGGAGAAAATTTTTGATAGTTTAGAATCAACTAATTTAATTTCTAAAGCTCAAAAACAAAAAATCAGAGACGGAAAAGAGCAAGCCCTTTTTCTAAAAAAAATAGTTACTCTAAACAAAGAAGTACCTATGAAATTAGAAAAAGAGCTTTTTGCAATAAAAATCAACATTAATGAAGAAATACTTGAAAAACTTGACAAATATGACTCTAGATATGTTTTAAAACAATTTGAAAAAGCTCTAGAAAGCGATGATTATCTATGATAGCCATTACCGGAAAAGCAGGTGTAGGAAAGACTACATTTTTAAAAAAAATGGAAAAAAAAGGATACAAAATCTTGTATTCAGACAATTTTTTTAACCAGGATTACGAAAAAGGATACCAATCTTATCAATTAATCAAGGATAATTTAGGCCAAGATTTTGTAAATGATCAGCGAGTTGATAAAAAAAGATTAAAAAATTGAATAAAAGAAGATCTTTCAAATCTTGATAGGCTTGAAAAGTTGATCTACCCTCTTTTAAAAACTCATTTAGAGCAAAATTTTTATGATTTTGTTGAAATTCCTGTATTAGGCTCAAAAAATGTTGATTTTTATCCCCTTTTTTCAAAAATTTACAATATAGAAATTAGTGAAAGTCAAAGGCTTGAACAACTCAAAAAACGTGGTGTGGATAACTCAGATATTTCATTTTTTGAGTCTATAAATAAGGGTGTTATAGGAAAAAAAGTTGTTAATATCTCATTGGAAAACTTAGAAAAAATTGAAAAATTTTAAAAATTTATTTTTATTTTTATTTATCTAACTAAAATATCATAAGCTAAATTGAAAACGAGTTAAAGATAGAGGTAAAAACTATGAATTTTTTTAATTTTAAAGTTATTCAACAAAAGAAAATAACAGAACAAGATTTTAAGAATTTTAGGCTTTTTTATATGCCTTTTTTAGGGGCTGTGCCTACAGTTTTTTATCAATATTTACATGACCTTTCTAATTCAGAGTCTGAAAGTATTATTAATTTTCATAATTTGCCTATTTTTTTATTTGCCAAAGCAGAGGAAATTGAAGAGGCTAAAAAGAAATTAATTGCAGTTGGGCTACTTAGAGTTTTTAAAAATGTTCAAAATAACATTTATAACTTCGAATTAATTAAACCACTTGAGTGCGAATTGTTTTTCAGAAACAAATTTTTAAAAAAACTTCTTGCTGAAAAAATTGGAGAGTTTAATTTGGAATATCTTTATGAAAAAAATAAAGATAAAATTTCAAAATCAAAAAATTCAAATTATGTTGAAATTTCATATAGCTATTTTGAAATTTTTGATAATAACAAAAAAATCAACAATACCACTAGAGAAATAACTGAAAACACCTTAGAATTCAACCTAAATGAAGATATTTCCTTAGATGAGGCTTTAGTTAAGTTGCAACCTTTTCATTTTTATTTTTATTTAACTAGAAAACAAGCTGAGCAAAGCATTATTGAGCTAGTGCATTTTATGAGATCTAAAAGTCTAAAAGATGAAATTATTAATTTAATTTTTAACTATACTTGAAATACTAAATTAGAAATTCAACCAGCTCTATGCAAAAAAATTGCGTCTAATTTAGTTTTAGAAAAACGTCTAGAATACAAAGTAGCAAAAAATCACTTTGATTCAATTATGAGCAATTTTAATAAGCTTAGAAGAAATAATAAAAATGCTTTTTCAACTCAAGATTTATTAACTTCAGTACTTAAAAATAACAACACTGAATTAAAAGAAATTTCAATGAGTGAACTAACCGAAGATTTTAATTAATATTTTATTATGTCAAATGAGAAAAAATGATCTAAAGAAGATAAAGAAATCTTTAATAAAATAAGCCAAAAACAATGATTTCAAAGCTGAAAACAAAAATGACCTAAAAATCTTAGTCAAGCAGACATTATTGAAAAAATAATGGATAATTTGATTTATTTAATAATTGTTGATCGCGAGCAAGAAATCATATCAAATCGTGATTTTGTAAACTCTCCTGAGAGTCTATTAAAGGGATATCAATCAATAATTAAATTTAACTCACAAAACAATCTTGAACTAGGTTGAAAATATGCAAAAAATAAGCAAGGGACAATTTTAAAATTAAAATCAAAAATACTTTCATATTCAAACATTTCATGAGACAAACTAGCTTATGAATATATGCAAAGTTCTTACAGTGTTGAAAAAATTAAATACTTTTATTTGTACACTAACAGAAGTATAAATTTTATTCAATGTGAAAAGTTCACTGATTTAGATGAAAAAATACCTTCATTAATTGTTGAGTGTTTAATTAAAAGAAATCATAAAAAAATTGCTGTAGTTGACTTACAACAATTTTGACAAATTCTCAAAGCTAACTTATTAAATACAACAAATAGCAAATCATTAAATGACTACATTAATGAGTTTTGACAAAGGGATTTGACAATAATCAAAGGTTGAGGTCAAGAGCCATTAAATGCTTGGTTTCAAAATGAATTTTTATTGTACTTTATTACCATGTCTTTTATTAAAAATAAAAGAGTACTTATTATGTCTAATAATTCTCTTGAAGAAATTTTTTCTAGATACAAAAATAGTGCTAAATCTGAATTAACTAATTTACAAATGTTAATTGATATTTTTAAAATGAAATAAATTTTTTATTTATCAATTTCAAATTGAACTAGTTCTTTCAACATAATTGAAACTAAATTAGGATTATAAATATTTACAAATGCAAAAATTACAATTCAATTCATTCAAATTGACTCTGAAAGCATTTTATCATTTAAGTTAATGTTGTGAAATTCTTTAAGAGTATTTGCGTTTTTTACAGTTGTATTTATTACATCTGCTATTTCTTGTTCAAACTTGAATTTTGGAGCTGCAACTGATTCAACTTTAGCTTTGTGAATTTCTTTTTCAACAACTGTTTTAACAAATTCTTCTTTAGTTTTAATTCGAGCAAACTCTTCTACCATTCTTTGTTTAATACTTGGATCTTCTTGCATTCTATCAAAAAGATCTCCATTAACTTTAGTTAATAAATCAATGATTTTTTGGTCAATTTTATAATCATCACTTTTAACTACAAAGTCCATTAATTTATAACCAAAAATAAAATCTGAATAAATTTTTTGTTCATACTTTGTTAGTCTTTCAATAAATGAATTTAAATTTTCTAAACTTTGAAATCTTTTTTGAATTTTTTCATCTTTGATAATTTCTTTAGTAGATGTTTCAATGTATATGTTTCTTAACTTTAAAATTTTAATTTGAATTTTTTTATCACCATGAACATCATCATTTTTACCATTTCAACCATAGTAAGTTTTTCTTAAAGGAACAGTTAAAATATCATTTACTTTTTTACCTTTGAAAATTTTAAATTCATCATCATGAACACTTCCTAAACCAACGATAAATCCTTTAATTTCTTTTTTCTCTGAATCAACTTTTCCATTATTTAAAAATTCAACTTCAATATCAATTATTGATCCTGGAATTTTGATCTTATCAGGAGTTTTATCAAAGTCACGAGCTTTTGAAAATTTTGAAAGTGCAATGGTATTTCTTAGAAATCCTGTTTTTGAAACTTTAATATCATCAAAGTATTCAAATTTATATTTTTCAGGAAAGTTTTGTAGAATTTTTAAAGTTTGATTTTCGATAAAAAAGAAATCACAAAAGAACTTAAATTCTTTTTCATTTAACTCCAAAGTTGATGTATCCATTTTTATTAAAAACTTGTCTTCGAATTCATATTGATCTTTTATATCTTCAACAAGTGGTTTCATTAATAATTTATAAACATTTAGTTTAACTAAATCTGAATTTGGATCTTCAGGTTGACCTAGTCTATCATAGATTTCAAAATACATTTGACGATCAAATGAAAAATGAATTCTTCAATGAACATTATCAATTTTTTCTATATTATAAAATTCACTATTTTTTATCTTGTTGTATTGGTAATTATTTTCCATATTAGCCTAATCAATTCTTGCTCAAAGCAAATTGATTTTTTCTCCTTTTATTTTTAAATTTTTTTGCAAATGCGAAACTAAAACGCTTTGACCATAATCTAATTTTATACCATTTATTTCAATAGGGTTTTTTTCAATAGATGTAATAACAGAAAATCACTTTAAATCAAACAAAAAATCAAGTTCATCTTTGGCAAAAATTCTGTATAAACTAAAGTTATTATTAGTAACTAGTTGTTCTAAATTTTCACTTACTAAATGCTTGGTATTTTTTTGATTTTTTTCAAAATTAGTACTAGCTTCCAAAGCTTCTTCAAGATGTAATTCTCTGGGCTTATTATCAACTAATCTATCATAGTCATAAAACCTATATGTAATGTCACTTGATTGTTGAATTTCATAGACAAAAGAATTTTTTTCAATTCCATGAATTGTTCCAGCTTTAACATCGATGACATCATGTTTTTTTACATCAACATATTGAATTATTTGATCTCATTTTTTTTGATCAACTAGAGATCTTAATTCTTCTTTATTTTTTGCTTTTGTTCCATAAATAACTTGAGCATTTTGATCTAGATCTAAAAAATACCAAGCTTCATTTTTTCCAAATTTTTGTCCATGTTTTTTCAAAGCCATTTCATCACTTGGATGCACTTGCAAAGAAAGCTTATCTCCTGTATTTAAAAATTTAATTAAAATTGGAATTTCATCAAAATCTTTATTATGAAAAAATTTTTTATTATTTTTAAAAAATTCTGAAAGTTTGATATTTTCAATTAAGCATTCCTTATTTTTTATTGATGAAAAAATCCAAACTTCACCAATTCCTTCTTCGTTTGTTATTGAATATTTTTTTAAAAAATTTCCTGCTCAACTTTTCTTTTCTAAATAAGGAGTTATTCTTTTTACATACATAAATTTATTTTAATAAAACTATTAAATAGTAGTTCTAAAATCCTAAGATAAAATCAACATTTTAATGTGAAAAAATTATAATCATAATTTAAATATTTAAATATAAAAAGTTAGATGAATTCTTTAAAATTCATTTTACATTTTTAAACAATCTATTCAAATTAAATATTTAAAATTTTTTGTCAATTACAATTTAAAGAAATAAAAATTTCCAAATAATCTAGTCTAAAATAGACAAAATTTTATCTTGATAAATCATCACAAAAAATTTAAATATATATTTATTTTTTTATTAATTGATATTCAATATGTCTAGCTTCTTGTGTATAAAAAATATACAAATTTGAATACCTTTTTATTCCTTTATAAATAAGCAAAATGCTAGCATTGATTTTTGAAATGTCTCTTAAACTTTTTTTATTTTTTAAGCTTTGTGTAGAGTGTTGATTTAAAAAATCAAGTGCACATTTATTAATAAAAATATTAAATAATTAAACTGGGACAAAAAAATAAAAAACACTTTTTAAAATATACTTTAAATAGGAGTGTTTATGAAACAACTAAAACCAGAACAATGAAAGAAATGATTTTCATTATATGAAGAATTTTATGATGGAAAAATTAATATAAAAAAATATATATTTTTAGTAAACAAAAATATTGGTAAAGATTGAAAAAATACATATGTAAAATCTTGATTTTTCAAAAAATATTCTGCTTTTCAAAAAGATGAACAATCTTTAATTTCACAAACTGGCAAATCTACAGCTAACAAAAAAAATAACGGTAGACCACCAAAAAGAAAAGAAGTTAATGAATATACAAGAGAAGAATTAGAAGAGATTGTTAAAATTTATAGAATAATTTTTGATGACATTAGTGAAAAAGAAATTCGAAAAAAAATTAAAGAACATAAAGATAAAGAAAAAATATTAACTAAAATTTCATGAAAAGAATTTCTCTTTTCAAAATCAACATATTATTCTTGAAAAAAACCTAAACTTGCAGAGCCGAAAAAAGATCAAGAAATTGAAGAAATTATTAGAAAATCATTTCATGAAAACAAAGGTATATTTGGTAGAAAAAGATTAGAAATTTATATTCAAAATAAATATAAAAGGTATATAAACTATCGAAAAATAGGTAGAATTTTGCTTAAATTAAATCTTTTTTGCAAAATTAGAAGAGCAAAAAGAAAAAATGAAATTAAAAATCTTAATACTAAATATCAAAATCTAATTCAAAGAGACTACAATGGCAAATTTAACAACATAGTTGCCACTGATGTAACTTATATTCCAAGCCCCAAAGATGCAATTAACAATCATGTTTATTTATCGATTGCAATTCATCATCAAAGCAAGAAAATAATTAATTGAAATCTAAGTAAAAGAAATGATGTTAAGTTAGTTTTAGATCATATTTCTAAAATCAAATTTGATAAAGAGTGAATAATTCACTCAGATCATGGAAGTCAATATTCATCAAATCAGTATAGTGAAATTATTAAAGAAAACAATGGGATAATTTCAATGAGTAGAATCGCAAATTCACTTGATAATCGAGAAGCAGAATATTTCTTTTCAAATATCAAAAGTGAGTGCTTAAATGATCTAAAAATTTCAAAATTATCATTCAAAGAATTGCAAGAAATTATTCAAAATTATATTGACTGATACAATAATGAAAGATTACAATCAATCTTAGAATGAAAAACACCTCAACAAAGCTGAGATGTTCTAAGTGTTTTTTAAATAGTCACTTTTTTTGTCCTAGTTTAAATTGTTACACTTGATTTTAAAATTTAGAATCTAGAAAATGATATTTATTTTAAATACTCCACTAAAGTTTTAACCATTACACCAGTACATGAATCACCAACATTTGCAGTACCTGCTATGTCGATGTGAATATGATCAACTCCTTCATTGAACTCGTTTAAAAACATCATAGCAGAGTTTGAGCCACCTAGTCCTGAGTAATCAACATTTCTTAGATCAGCAACACTTGATTTTTTAATACCTTTTGCAAATTCTGCATCAATTGGCATTCTTCAAATTTTTTCTCCAGCTACTTTAGAAGCTTTTTCTAATTTTTCTCATTTTGAATCGTTTGTTGATCAAACTCCAGTATATGTATTACCTAAAGCAACAACAATAGCTCCAGTTAAAGTTGCAACATCAATTAGATCAGTTGATTTTAATTCTCTAATTGCATAAGTCATTGCATCTACCATTACTAAACGACCTTCTGCATCAGTGTTATTTATTTCAACTGATTTTCCATTCATTGATTTTCAAACTGAATCAGGTAAATTAGCATCTCCATTTACTCTATTGTCTGTAATGGCAAGCACTGCACTTACATTTCTTTTTACACCTAAAGCACTTAATGCAAAAACTACAGCAGAAACAATAGCAGCTCCTGACATATCATATTTCATACCTACCATACTTTTAGCAGGTTTTAGACTATATCCTCCAGAGTCAAAAGTAATACCTTTACCAATTAGTGAAGTTCTTTCTTTTGATGAGCTATCTCCATTATAAGAAAGAACAACAACTCTAGGCTCAAACATGCTTCCTTTGTTTACTGAAAGAAGTAAATTCATCCCATGTTTTTCAATAGCTTTTTTATCTAAAACTTTAACTTCAACATTTTCAAAAGACTTAGCTTTTTCTTCAACTTTTTTAGCCATTCATTCTGAATTACAAATGTTTGGTGGAGTTGTTTGTAAATCTCTTGCAAAATTAACAAGAGATGAAATTAATTTTGCTTTTTCATAGACTTCAGCAAAACATCTATTAGCATTATTTCAGATAGTTAAACTAACTTTGTTTTCATCGCTTTCTTTTTTTCTATGACTAAAAAGATCAGCTTTAATATAATCATATTTTATGTATAAATCATAAATAATATCTTCTAACTTGTATGAAGGAGTTTCAAAAGATAAAATATCTAGTTGATATGATCTTTTCATAGATGGAATAAAAGAGTCTAAAAAACTATTTCACACTTCTCTTGAAAAATCTTCTTTTTTACCTAAAAAAACATAAGCTTCGTTTTTTTCTACAAACTCTGTAATTACATTTTTAGTTTTTATTAGTCCTTCAATTTTTGCCTCTGAGTCAAAAACTGCTTTTAAAAGCATTTCACTGTTTCTTTCTCTTGTTTGTTTTTCTAATAACATAATAATTAACCTTTCTTTAACTTATAAATATTAATCTAAATTTTCATGCATATAATTGTCTAAATGACAACTTTTATTGCAATTATAACACATACAAAAAAGCATAAAAGAAAATATACTTTTAAATGAAAAAGCTTATTATTTTTAATAATTTTTTAAATAAAAAATAGTCTTTGTTTTTAAAAGTAAAAAATTAAAATTTTTAACAAATATTGTATTTCAATAATTGTTTTTATTTTTTATAGTCAAGGCATAAAAACAATTAAACCTATTGCAATGGCAGCAATCAAAATCACAAAAAGTGGAACTCTTTTTTTTAGAGCTATCACCGACAAAACAATAATTGATGGAACAAAAAAACCAGCTGCAATTAATCTTCAACCTGTAAAAAAAACACTCTTGGCACCTTCTGTGTCAAAGTGAATATATTTATCAATTGAGGAGTTAAATCTTAGTTGAGGATAAACCAAAGAAATAAATAATTGGAAAATTAAAGCAAAGATAATTCCAGCTACTATTGGTTTCATTAAACTAACTATATTTTTCAAGTATTTATTCTTAGAAATTTTTTCAAAAAACTTAGTTGCATAAAGCATTAAGATAATTGAAGGAAGAGCAAAAACTAAGTAGGTAATAAAGACAAAAAAATAAGCTCATATTGAACCTTTAGCAACTATATACCCTGTAAAAAAAGCAAGTTTAGTTGAAACAACTCCAGGAGTGGAATTACTAATTACAAAAACATAGTCAATTAATTCTTGATCAATTTTAAGTGAAAATGTTTTGCCAACAAATTTTCAAATTACCTCATAAAGAGGCATAAAAACTTGACCTCCACCAAAGACAATTAAACCAGTAACTAAAACAAGCAAACTTGAGACAAATAAAACTAATAACATTAGTTATTTATCTCCTCATCTTTTTTTCTTTTATCTTTTATTTTTGATTTTATAAGTTCAAAAATAAAAACAAAAACAATAACAGCTACCATAATTAAAGATGCTATGTTATATGGAGTTGGAACAAAAAAAGAAAAAGCTAAAGTAAAAGAAAAAAGGCCAAATCAAATTGGAAAAGAAAGTTCTTTTTGTGACATTTTTAAATATCTTCATCCAAACAAAATTAACAAAGCTAAAATAACTGAAAGAACAGAAATATGAAAAACATAAACATATTTTTCAGGCAGACTATTAAGAGCAAAAAATAAACCAAAAGCCATTAAGACATGAGGTAATATTCCAAGCAAAGTAACTATCATTCCTTTAGTTTTTCCTATTGTTTTTATTGCAACAAATGAGAGCATCTCTACAACGGAGGGACCTGGAATCATATTGGTTACAATTACGGCATTATCAAAGTCTTCTTGGCTAATTCATTTTCTTTGATCAACTGCTATTTTTTTAATAATAGGCATTAGTGCATTTCCTCCACCAAAACCTATAAAAGTAGCTTTTAAAATAAATAATAAAACTGAAAAAAAACTAGGCTTTTTATCTTTTTGCATAATTTCAATATTATACTAAGATAAGTTATTTTAAATATGGAGGAAATTATCAAAGTCAGAAGAATTTTTTTTATTTCTACATCACTTTTAGGTTTATCCCAAGAACATGAACCAAAAACTTTAGAATATAAAAATCCCAACTCATTTTATAAAGTCTCTTTACATCAAGACTTTAGCATCACTTCTTTAAAAAAGCTTGGTCTTACTAATTTAACAAAGCTTTTTGGTAAGCACAAAAACAAATCATCACTAGCACAAGAGTTTTTAATTGAAAGTGATTTAATTTATGAAAAAGTTAATAAAGCTATTGAACAAATTTTTGATTTTAAAAAAAGTAAAAATTTGACTTTTAATAGATTAGATCAAAATTCACATTCAAGTGAATTAGAGCTTCTTGATGATCTAATAGATTACATTAATGATCAAAATGAAATTTCAATTAATTTAGCTATTTTAAATGAATTTGAAAAAGATTTAGATCATCATAATAAATTAGATCAATATGTAGATTTTCTTTCGAGTTTTGATAACAAATTAGCTAAAATAATTAATTGTTTAGAAGATAGCGATGTTCTATTTTTTCTAGGCTCATATCAATGTAAAAAAACAAAATATAAAAACAAAATGTTTTGACCATTTTTAATTTATCAAAAGTCTATTAAAATTAAAAATGAAACAAAAAAACAAATCAAAGATTTAAATTTTATTAAAGAGCGATTAATAAAATTTAATGATCAATTTTAAGGAAATTATGGAAAAAGAAAAACTGTTTAATCGTTTAAAAGAATACATGGAACTTGAGGCTATGTCAAGATATGAAGAGCCTGTTGTTGAGGCTTTAAGAAAAAATATTTCAAAAGGTTTTGTCTCTTCTAGAGATGGTCTTGGTTCGTTGATTTTAAAACACGAAAAATCAAAAAGCAACTCTCCAAGAATTATGGTTGCAGCTCACATGGATGAAGTTGGTTATACCCTTAGAGAAGTTGAAACAAATGGCCAAGTTAGATTAAGTGCTGTTGGAGGAATTTGACCTACTGTAGTAATAGGAACAAAAGCAAAACTTTATGTAAATGCCACAGGAAAAACCTATGATGGAGTTTTTGGTCATACATCAATTCACATTATGGATCCAGCTAAATTTAAAGAAGCTATTCAAACAAATGATTTATATGCTGATTTTGGTTTTGAATCAAAAGAAAAAGCAGAGCAACTTCAAGTTAGTGCTGGGGATAGAGTTTATTTAAGTGGACAAACCATTAGACTTCATGATCCCAACTTAGTCGGTGGTAAGGCAATGGACAATAGAGCAGGAGTTACTGTTTTAGATTACATAGCTCAACATATTCAAAATGTTGATTTACCAAATGAAACTTTTTTAGTTGGAACAGTTCAAGAAGAAGTTGGTCTAAGAGGAGCTAAAGCTAGTGTTGGAATTGTTGAACCTGATATAGCAATAGCCCTTGATACATGTGCTTCTCATGATACTCTTGGAGCAAAACAAGGAATTCAAAAATTAGGTAATGGAGCTGCTCTAAGAATTCAAGATCAAGGGACAATGATGGATCCTAAATTAGTTGAATTTATTTTTGCCTTAGCCAAAAAACACAACATCCCAGCTTATAAATATGTAGCCCAAGGTGGTGGAACTGATGCTGGTGAGCTTCAGTTTGGAAAAAAAGGTGTAGCTACTATAACCATCTCAATTCCTCAAAGATATCTTCACTCACCAATAGGTGTTGCTTCTCTTGTTGATTTAAAAGCTTGTGGAGATTTAATTGTTGAATTTTTAAAATCTTTTGATAAAGAAGCTTTTGAAAAAATGAAATATAAATAAAAGTTAGCAATAACTTAAACAAGAATATTCATATATAATTTATATGAATATCTTTTTTGTTTATTTTTGATTTTTGAGCTTTATTAAAAATCAAAAAAATAAAATTCAAAAAAGCATTAAAAAGGGGTCAAAATGCATGATAAAAAATTATTAGATAGTGATTTTACACATTTGCATAAATTTTTAAATTTGAAGGTTAGAAAAAATTTTTTATTAGTTCCTTTCTTTTCTAACATCTTATTCTGAATGCTTTTTTCTAGTTTACTTGAAGTCAAATTATTTGATAGAGAGCTAGTTAAAAAAATGAAAAAAAGTTATTTTAGAAGATTGATTTTACCTTTATTAATTTTTGTTGTTTTTATAATTCCATGATGAGTTTGAACAATATTGACACATTCACACACAGGATTTGCAACTTTTGCATATAGTAAATTTTCTTTACTTATTTGAGCACTTTCTCCATTAGTTATTTTCTTTATATTAAATCCTATTTTTATACATACAAGAAATTCATATATTAAAAAAGTTTATGAAAACATGAAAACTAATGGGCAATTAATTGAAGATCCAATTGAAGTTGTTTCAATTAATTCATGAGATGCATATCTTCATTCATACCTTTGAGGAATTAAAAAAAATCGTTGAAGATCAAGAGCAAGTGATAACTTTGAAGTTAAAATAGCAGAGGAAAAAATACCTTATTACAACATTGCTCCTAGCAAAAAGCTAGGTTGAAATTATAAAAAGCAAAAAAATAAAAATATCTCTTCTAGTGCATCTAAATTTTTTTGAGCTACAGGAAATGTTTTATCTTGATTTGCTAGTTTTAATTGACTAAGTTATTTAACAATATTATTAGAAAATAAAAATCCAGAACTTTCTTTAAAAACAACAATATTTCACAAATACTTGTTAAGTTCTTTTATAGCATTTCTTTACTGATTTGGTTTTTTTGTTTGTATATTTTTTTGAACTTCAGATGTTATATATTTAAAAGATACAAAAAGCCTAACTTTAGAAATACTTTTTGTTCCAATTTTACTTTCAATACATTTAATAATTTCATTTATCAAAAACATTCTTTTAAAAATTTGAATTACTTGATCACTTAAAAACTCAACTAATTTAAAAGTTAAAAAAGAAGAAGACCAAACAGAGTCTTTCAATAATTCAATGTCAAATTTAAAGATAAAACCTACTGGCGAAATTGATGGTTAAAAACTTCTTAAAAAACTCTTTATAATAATTTATATTTTCCCTGCTTTTGTATAGAAAATTCAACTAGAAAATTTTTAAAATATTAAAGAGCAAAATAAGATGGAAAAAGTCAATTTTAAAAACAAGCAACACTTTAAAAAACTTGCTTGTTTTTTTATTGAAAATCAAAAAACAGCAAAAATCTCACTAGCTTTTAGAGCCTTTTTTTATAATGAGATAAATCATAAAAATATCTAGTCTAAAAATTGTTAAATTGCTTATTTTTTAATAACATAAATTGTTAAAAGAATATAAACTTATTTATAATTTAAATTAAAATGAAATTTAAGAAAAAATCAAATTTCAAACTTTATTTGAAAGGACCAAAATGAATAATAATTGAAAACCAAATAGAGGATCAAATCCATATATAAACCAAAATCCTCAAACTCCACAAAACCCACAAAATCCACAAGCTTTGCAAAATCCTCAAAATCAACAAAACTTGCAAAATCAAAATCCATATCCAAATGCTCAATATGGATATGCACCTCAACAAGGGCAAATGCCAGTAAATACTCCAATGCCTCAAGTTGGACAAGTTTATAATAATGCTTATGATCCTCAAGTTGGCCCTCAACCAATGAACACTCAACAATTTTCATATGATCCTAACATTCAATATAACACTTCTCAATTTAATAATCCATATGCAAATCAAAGAAATCCTCAGTTTGTTCCAAGTCAAACTCAACAGTTTTCTTATGATCCTAATGCTCAATATAATAGTGCACAATTTAATAACCCATATCAAGGACAATACCAACAGCCAAAAGTTGTAAATGAAGGAGCTAATCCTTTTTATCAACCAGAATTCAAAACACAACAATTTGAATACCAAGCGCCAAGACAAGCAAACTTTAATCCAAATATCTCTACATTAGAGAGAAAAATTAAAGCTCTTGATAAAATGCTCTCTGAAAAACTAATTTCAATTTCAGAATATGTTGAAAGAAAAAACGCACTTTTAAAGACAGAATTAGAAAAAATCTAGTTTTAATTTAGTTTTAAAAAATTAGCACTCTAAGTTTTATTGTGCTAAAATGTTTAACTATGAATAAAAAAGAAGACTACTACAAAATTTTAGGCATTGACAAAAGCGCTAATGAAAAGGAAATTAAAAAAGCATATCGTAAACTAGCAATGGAACATCACCCTGATCGTTCATCTTCAAAAGAATCTGAAGCTAAAATGCGAGAGATCAATGAAGCCTATGAAGTGCTTTCAAATCCAGAAAAAAAAGCCATATATGACAAATATGGTCATGAAGCTGCTAACAATCCTGGATTTAATGGCTTTAATGCAGGAAGCGCAGGATTTGGAAACTTTGGCGGCTTTTCTAATTTTGGAGGCTTTGATTCAATCTTTGAAGAGTTTTTTGGTGGATCAAGATCTCATTCAAAACAAAACTCTAACTATCCTTATCCAGGAGAGTCTTATTCTACACAAGTTAAAATTAGTTTTTTAGATTCAGTTCATGGAAGAGTCATTAGCCAAAAATTAGATAAATATAAAGATTGTGAAAGTTGTAATGGAACTGGAGCTCGTTCAAAAAGTGATATTAAAACTTGTTCAACATGTAATGGTAGAGGTAGTGTTGAAAAGCTTGTCAATTCCTTATTTGGTAAAATTAAAAAATCTGTTACATGTTCTACATGTAATGGTTTAGGTCAAGAAATTACTCATAAATGTCCAAGCTGTAAAGGTGCTAAAAAAATTAAAGAATCTATTAGTCAAAAAATTTCAATTCCAGCTGGAGTTATTAGCGGTCAAGAGGTTCTTTTAAGAGGTTTTGGAGGACCTGGATTTAACGGCGGACCCAACGGTGATTTATACATTAGAGTTTATGTAACTGAACACCCTTATTATCAAAGAATTAACGATGACATTTACGTTGATTTTCCAATTTCAATAGTTAACTTAATTTTAGAAAAACCAGTTGTAGTTCCCACTCCATATGGAGATGAAAAAATAAAAATTAAATCAACCTTTAAAAATGATCAAATCATCACTTTTAAAGGTAAAGGCTTCAAAAGAAAAAACCGAGTTGGTGATTTAAAGATAAGACTAAAATTTGAAATCCCAAATTTTTCTTCAAAAGTCAAAAAAAACCTTGAATCACTTTTATCAGAGACTAACGATTCAATAAACGAAGATTTTGTTAAAAAGGTTAATAGCATAAAATAAAATTATTAGCTTGTTAAAATTAAAAAATAAGTGTAGCATTGGTTGGCGCTTATTTTTTTAATATAAAAAAAGTCTTACTTCTTTTTAGCAAGACTTTTTATATTTTAAATTAGTTATTTTTTTGTAACTTTGGTAATTGGCATCAAACTAAAAATAGAAGGTCATACCGGTTTTAATCCATCAACAAAAACAATTCTTACAGCATTAATATTTGCTTTTTTAATTTCAATTAAATCACGACGATAGTTGGAATCTTTTTTAAATACCTCTTGAGCTTTCTTTGGATAAATATTTAGATTTTTTCAAGGTCCATTTGCAGTTTCTCTATACTGAATTTTGTAAGCATCTTTTTTATAGTATCTGTCATCACCTTTTCAAAATAGAAGTTCCAATCCATAAATGGTGTCTCTTTTACCATTTTTTCAACCAAACTCTAATCAAGGATTTCTATCTCCTTTTTTTGCAGATCAGTAATGTTTTTTTCATGCATAAGTGGTAAAAGCTAGTGCAGCTGGATAACCAGGTCAATTAGAACTAGCTCTTATATCGAAATCTTGTAATCTCTTATTTCCGCCATAATTTTCTTCATGGAAGGCAACTTTTGCAAAGTCATTAATAGTTATTTCTACTTGTTTTTTACTTCCATATCTATCAACTTCAAAAATTAAAGTAGCACTTCCTTGATAATCATTTACTCCTTTAGATCCTTTAAGAGTTGCAACAACTCCATCTTTAAGATTAATTTTATTATCTGCTATTTTAACTTGTTTTCCATCTACATTTGTTGTTAAATCTTTTAACATGAAAGGATGGATATTTGCTTTATCTTTAAAATAATGATTTAAAAGATAATTTTCCAATTCTATGTAACGTTCTTTACCTTTGGCAAAATCTTCCATAATCTTTTCAACAGTTTTATATTTTCATTCAATATTTTTTTCAATAGTTTCAAATAAAAGAGATTGATTTAAAAATTCAATTTTAAATTTTCCATTTCTTTTTTCGCCAACGGCATCATCTTTTATTGGACTAAAAGTGATTTGCATATCAATATCACTAATTTCCTTACTTTCTAATGTTTCTTTAGGAAAGCCAAAAACATCATTTCCTTCTTTGGCTAGAAGTCCTAAGTTAAAATCACTAGATTTCATTTCAGAAAAAGAAAGTATATGTTTTTTTTCCTCTTTGACAGAAAAATTAAGTGATGTTAAAATTTCTTTTATTCTATTGTATTCTTCAAAAGACGATTTGTAATCAAAGCTGCCATCTAAGGTTGGAGTATATGAAGAAGCATTAAATTTGATTTGCGAAATTTTTCACTTACCTGTTTGTAAATCTTTTAAACTAATTTTTTGTATTCTTGATTTTTCTGTTTCAAAATTAATTTGTTTTTCCTCATTGTTGCCCTCTTTTTTAAGAGTCAATGTTGAACTTATTTTTTCTGAAAACGCATCTTTAAAGTTTAATCATAGATTTTCTCCATCAGAGATTATATTTAAAAGCTCTACTGGAGCATTTTCAGATTTTTCTCATCACTTTGGCTTTGACTCTTTTTCTTTGTCAGAATTGCTATCCATATTTTCTTCAGAATTATTAGGCTCTTCAGGATTTGGACTTTGCGGAGCTTCCGGTTGAGTGTCCTCTACATTAGGGGTATCTGGAGTTTGTGACTCTCCTAACATTTGATTTTCATCTTTTGACTTATCTGGAGCTTGTGGTTCTTCAGGTTTTTGATCTTTATCTTCGCTATTTGGAGTGCTTGGATTTTGCGGACTTTCAGGTTGACTCTGCCCAGCATCTGGACTACTTGGAGATTTTAATTCTTCTTCTTGCTTTTTGCCAGAATCTTGAGTATCAGGAGCTTTTGGACTATCGCTTTTTTGCTCTTCAACATTTGGATTATTTGGAGTTTGTGATCCTTCTTGTTCTATGTTTCCAATATTTGGTTTGCTTGAAGTTGGTGAATTATTATTTATTTTACCTGTATCTTGATTATTTGTTTTTTCAGAATTTGATGGAGTCAATGATTGATTGTTATTATTTGGATTTGTTGCTCTATTATCAACGCAAGAGACAAGAATTGCTGGAGTCAAAACAATCCCTGAGAACATCAATACACCTAATATAAGTTTTTTATTTTTTTTCATATTTCCCTTTCACAAAATAAATAACTCTCCTAAATATATATTTAAATTTTAATAGAAAATTAATTTATGTTATTTGGTTTTTAAAACTTGCTTTTTAAAAAACGACTAATTTATTAGCTTATAATGACAAAACAACAAAAAGCTCTTATAAGAGTTTAAAAATTATTTTCATAAAGTATAAGTAATTTAGCTATTTAAATTACTTAATTGACACAAAAAATAACTTGCTTTTTAAAGTCGTTTTTTTGTTCTTTGAATTTAAAATACAACACCATTTAAGAATGAAACACCTGTAATGATAAGGTCAGCTGCTGTAACTAAAATAGAAATTAAAGGATTGCTTCAAGAAGTAGCTGCAGCTCCAAGTTCCAATACAAGTTTAACAGCTTGGAAAGCTTTGACAACTGCTAAAATTTTTCAAAACATTGCTGTTGTAGCCCCTACAGCTGTTATAGCTGCTTTTCCATTGTTAGCTAGCTCTGAATAAGTAATATGTTTAATTTTATCTCAGTCTTTACTATTAACTAATTGATAATATTGGCTTCTAATAACTCCTCCTTGAATAAACAATGTTGTTGCGGTTATTGCACTACCAATTGCACTAGGAATAAATGCAGGTCCTACAAAAAATGCAGCAACACCAAAACCAATTGACATTGCAGTTGCAGTTCCGGCGAAGATGAAACTTTTTTCACTCATTGATCACAAGCTATTTGCAAATGATTCTAAAGTTTTTGTCTTTCTATCTAATACCTCAAATTCATCTGCTCCAAATATTTCAATAGGAGGATGTTTAAGCAATTGTTTTACTAAAAATGGACTATGAAAGTTGGTACTTATTTTTTTCATAAAAGCCCCAAGAGCAGCTTCATCTTTGTTTGCAACATGTTTAGTTATCTCTTTTGCGTTAAAAATCATAAGGTTTTTAAGAACTGTAAATGAATCTTTATTAATTATTTTAAATTTAGATTCTAAATGAGCCGCTTCTAAAATAACTGCCTTTGAATTTTGATCATCAACAAAATTAAAGTGATCAAAGATTTTTCCTGCAAGATCAACTGATTTTTCGTGATTAACTTTTAATACAAATTTCTCATGAGCAAAATCTCTAATAACTACATTTATAAGTCTTGAATCTTTGACAAAATGTTTTTTCAACTCATCGTCAACTTCAAGAGTTGAATTATTCGATAAAATGATATGTTTTGTAAATTCTGGACCAAAAAACACATCTTTTAATAAGTGAAGTTTTGCATTATTAAACATTTGAATTGCACTTCTGTCTAAAGAGAAATTTGCATCAAGAGATGCATTAAGTCAAGTATCATCATTTGATCAAATCAACCCTTTAGCTTCTGTTTGGTTATAAAGGATTTTTCCACCCATTAATTTCAATTTACCAGCATGGTTATAAATAATTGCAACATCACTTTTAGCTCTATTATTTGCAATAACCCCATCTAAGAATTCAAATTCTCCACCTTCATTTCTTAAAACAGAAGCACTTTTTGAGTAGTTATCTGTGATTTTAGCTCCATCAATGAGAATTTTTCCTGAATTTAAAAAGACAGCAAAATATGAAGTTGAAGAGTAAGCATTAACAAAACTAACACCTTTTTTAGCACTTAATTTTCCACCTTGTTTTACATTAACTAAAGCTGAATTTTTAACATCAATTCCTAGTCCATTGATTCCTAAAGAGTGTTTTGCAGGATTTAAAATTTCTAAAGTTAAATCTCCTCCTTTAGCCACTTCTAAAATTGCATAAGCATGATTTGGATATTTTCTTGTGATGTTAACATTTTTAAAAGTAGTAAAGTTAATTTTTTTGTTAATCGTTAGAGAACTTTCAATTTCGACATTTTCATTAATAATGATTGTTTCATTTTCTTTAGCTTCATCAATTGCAGTTTTTAAAGAAATATATTCTTTATACTCATTGCCTCTTTTGATGAAAATACCTTCTTTATCATAAGTGTTTTGTCTTTGATTTGACTCAGATCAATTTTTAGGATTTTGAAAAACTTCTCTTAAATCAATGCCTTTGTCTTGCACTCTAGATGATGAGTCCATATTTTCTGGTAAATAAATAACATTTATTGTTTCTGTTTCAGTTAAATAGCCCAAAATTTGATCTTTGAATCTAAAATTGTCAATCAGGTAACCTTTGTTATATTGTGGTTTATCTACTAGATATTCATGAATTTTTGCTCAAATTCTAGCAACATCTTCATTTCTAAAATGTTCAAGAACAGGATTGACTACATTTGTATGTATATACTCAGGTTTTGGAAGCATTTTTCCATTTTCAACAAATTCAGGATAAGCAATATCAAATAAATATGGAAAGTCTAATCTAATTAATTCATTAATTGTTTCATATCATTTTTGTAAGTCAAAATTTGGATATTCAAATGCTTCTCAAAATTTATGATATTTAGGAATTGTTCTTACAAGTTGAGTCAAGATTAATTTTTTAACAGCTGCAGTTGGTCTAAAGTAAAAATCAAGTTCATCTTTAATAATTTTTTCAGTGCTTTCAAAATCACCTGATTGGAGAATTAGATCATGGTTTTGTTTCAAGGTTTTATAAAAATTAACAAATAGTTTTGTATCAGGTCACAATTTAAAGAATTTTTCTTTAGTATTTCAAACTAGAGGAACATGTTTGAAGTCATTAATATTTTTAACACTAAAAATTTTAAAAATTGCAGAACTTAGTTTTTGGTAATTATCTAAAGAAATAATATTTTTAGGACTTATCAATTTTGCTTGAGTAGGAAGATCTACTAAAACTTCAATTCTTTGTTCAGAGGCTTCTTTTTTTATTTTTTCTAAAGAACCAGCTAAGTGCATTGTTGAATTATTTTTTAAGAAAATTGCAGAAGAACCAAAAGGATTAATAAGAGCATTATTTGAAATTTGAATTTTAGAATTATCAATTTCAAAAAGAATGCTTTTAACTGATGCATTATTTACAATGCTTCCACTATTAAAATTAATGTTAGCCTTCTCCAAATTAATTAGAGAAGATCTAAAACTTTTGTTTCCATCAATTGATCCACCAGAAATAGCTATATTTCCTTGGCTATAAATAATTCCTTTGTCTCCAGTTGAAATATTATCTCTAATTTCTCCGTTTTTAAAAGTTAAAGAAGAGCCAACATGATTTCTAATTATCCCTCCAGATTCAGAGACGTTGTTTCAAATTTTAGCTCCCTCGATTACAACACTTCCATAATTTTCAAAAACAGATCCATATTTACTAAAACTTTTAGAGTTTATAAAAGCTGTTCCCGTTTTTGCAACTAATTTAGCGTTTTTTTCAATTTTTACCAAAGAAGATTCATCTTTAAAACTAGTTCCAAGACCATTTAAATTAATGCTTTGACTTGAGGGCTCAGCTATTTCAAAAGTCAAGGCTCCTTTTTGAACAATAAACATTGTAAAGCTTTTTGATGAATCTTTTCTTGTAATGGTTACATTAGATTTTGCAAAAATAGTTATGTTTTTATCTACAACAATACTTTTGTCTAATTTTAAATTTTTATTTAGAAAGATTTTTTGTCCATCTTGAGCATTTGAAATTGCATCTTGAAGAGTTGGATAAGCAATTTCTACACCTTCTTTTTCAACATAAATTTCTGGTTTTAACTCATTAATTAGTCCCATTTTTGCTTTGCTTAACTCTAGATTTTCAGGAGCTTCAGGAAAATATCTACTTAAAATATGATTAATTAATTGAGTAATTTTTGCACTTTGATCTTTTGAAAAAAGTAATCCTTTAGCTTTGCTTTTAAGTTCACGTGATTTAATAAAAGCAGCAACTTTATCTACAATTTCTCCAGTTTTAATAATTTCATTTTTTTCTAAATATTGCTTATGCAAGGCTTGAATTTCAACCAAAGCATCTAATTTTTCTAAAAAATACTTATATATTTCATTTTCAAAATTATTACTAAATCATTTTTTATCTTTTAAATTTGATTCATTATTTTTTTTAATATATTCATCATTAGTTAAAAAGATTTTATTTGTTTGATAAGTATCTTTGATGGTTGAAGCCATTTTAAATAGATCTTTAATTTTTTCAATATATTGCTCAAATGAAAAATCAGCAAAAGTTTTATCTAAAGTTATCTCATCAACTTTTTTATCATAATTTATTTTTGATTCTTTAAGTTTTGAAACTATTTCTTTGAAATAAAATTCAAAACTACCATCTTTGACAGCCTCTTGTTTATTAAAAGACAAAACATTTTTAAGTTCTTTTTCTTCCTTGTTTGAATTATTCGGTTTATCTAGATCTTGTTGAGTATTTTCGCTTTCTAAAATATTTTGAGTTTGTAAATTGGCAGAGTGTTCCTCTTTGTTATTTAGAGTTTGCAATTTCTTTGATTGTTCATTTTTAATATTTGAGATATTTGATTTTTGTGAGTTTTTAAGATGATCTTGGCTTGTATCTAAATTTTGTGATTTTGCTGATGGCTTGTCTTTAGTATTTTTGGTATTTTTAGCTTCTAAAATGCGAAAGTTTTTTTCTTCATTATTTACACTAGTTCCAACTTGTGATTCTGCTAACTCTTTGCTTTTGGTATTTTTTGCATCTTGAGTTTGTAGACCACTAGATTGTTCTTGCCTAGTAGCTGTCTTAGTTGATTTTTGTAATCCTAATGCTTCTTTGTTTGTGGTATTTGAATTACCTAAAGTTTTTGCGTTATTCTTTAGTTCATTTGCAACTTTAGAATTTTCATTGCTAAAGTTAGTTTGATTTGATAATTGCCTCTTGCTTTTTGTATTTGTTATATCAATGCCCGTGCATGAAACAAGAACTGCAAGAGTTAAAACAATCCCTGAAAACATTAATACACTTAATGTAATTTTTTTATTTTTTTCATATTTTTCCTTTTATATCCATTTATTAAATAAGTCTCATATAAATTTTATTATTTTATTTTTAAAAGTAAAAATAAAAGATTGAACTTTGTTTATCGAAACCTGACAAAAATAGAGCATTTAAACGAATCATGAAACAATACATTTTCTTCAACATATTATTAATATAAAATTCTTTAAAAAAATTAAAAAACACACTTTTCAAATATATGTAATTTAAAAATTAAATTTGATTTTGAAAAGTGAAATTGATACAAAAAAATTGACCTCGCTTTTAAGTCAATTTTTGTTGTTTGAATTAAAACACAAGTCCATTTAAGAACGAAACACCTGTAATGATAAGGTCAGCTGCTGCAACTAAAATGGAAATTAAAGGATTACTTCATGAAGTAGCTGCAGCTCCAAGTTGCAATACAAGTTTAACACTTTGGAAGGCTTTGACAACTGCTAGAATTTTTCAAAACATTGCTGTTGCACCCCCTACAGCTGTTATAGCTGCTCGTCCTTTGTTTGCCAAGTCTGAATAGGTAATATTTTTAATTTTATCTCAGTCTTTACTATTAAATATTGACTTCTAATAACTCCTCCTTGAATAAACAATGTTGTTGCGGTTATTGCACTACCAATTGCACTAGGAATAAATGCAGGTCCTACAAAAAATGAAGCAACACCAAAACCAATTGCCATTGCAGTTGCAGTTCCTACAAAAATAAAGCTTTTTTCACTCATCAATCATAGACTATTTGCAAATGATTCTAAGGTTTTTGTTTTTCGATCGATTACTTCAAATTCATCTGCACCAATTATTTCGATAGGAGGATGTTTAAGGAATTGTTTTACTAAAAATGGACTATAAAAGCTAGTACTTATTTTTTTCATGAAAGCTCCAAGACCAGCTTCATCTTTATTTGTAACATGCTTAGTTATTTCATTTTTATTAAAAATCATTAAATTTTTAAGAGTTGTAAATGAATCTTTATTAATTATTTTAAATTTAGATTCTAAATGGGCAGCTTCTAAAATGACTGCTTTTGAATTTTGATCATCAATGAAACTAAAATGATCAAAGATTTTTGTTGAAAGATCCAATGATTTTTCAGGATTTAGTTTTAATACTTCTTTACTATGAGTAAAATCTCTAATAATTACATTTACAATAGGTGCATCTTTGATAAAATGATTTTTTAAATCATCATGAACTTCAAGAGATGAATTATTTGATAAAATGATGTGTTTTACAAACTCTCGACCAAGGTATGTATCTTTGAATAAGTGAAGCTTTCCATTTTTAAACATTTGAACTGCGTTTCTGTCTAAAGAGAAATTAGCTTCAAGAGATGCATTAAGTCAAGTTTCATCATTTGATCAAATTAACCCATTACCCTCTGTTTGGTTATAGATGATTTTTCCACCCATTAATTTCAATTTACCAACATGGTTATAAATAATTGCAGCATCACTTTTAGCTCTATTATTTGCAATGATTCCATCTAAGAACTCAAATTCTCCATCTTCATTTCTTAAAACAGAAGCGCTTTGTGAATAGTTATTTGCGATTTTAGCTCCATCAATGAGAATTTTTCCTGAATTTAAAAAGAGAGCAAAATGCGAAGCTGAAGAGTAAGCATTGACAAAACTAATACCTTTTTTAGCAGTCAATTTTGCCCCTTGACTTACACTAACTAAAGCTGAATTTTTAACGTCAACTCCTAGTCCATTGATTGCTAAAGAGTGTTTTGCGGGATTTGAAATTTCTAAAGTTAATTCTCCTCCTTGAAGCACTTCCAAAATGGCAAAAGAATGACTTGGATATTTTCTTGTAATGTTTACATTTTTAAAAGTAGTGAAGCTAATTTTTTTATTAATTCTTAAAGAGTTTTCAATTTCAACATTTTCATTGACAATGATTGTCTCGTTTTCTTGAGCTTCATCAATTGCAGCTTGTAAAGAAATATATTCTTTATAGTCATCGCCTTTTTTGATGAAAATACCTTCTTTGTCATAAGCTTTTTGCCCTTGATTTGACTCAGATCAATTTTTAGGCTTTCCAAAAGCTTCGCTTAAATCAACGCCTTTGTCGTTCATTCTAGATGAAAGCATACTCTCTCCAGAATAAACAACATTTATTGATTCTGTTTCAGTTAAAAAATCCAAAATTTGATCTTTAAATCTAAACTCATCAGTCAAGTAACCTTTGTTATATTGTCGATTTTCATATAAGTACCCATGGATTTTTGTTCAAATTTTTGTTACTTCTTCATTACTAAAATATTCATGAACAGGATTAACCGAATGTGTATCTTTAGGTTTTTGTAAAATCATTCCATCTTCAATGAATTGAGAATAAGCAATATCAAATAAATATGGAAATTCCATACCAATTAATGAATTAATTGATCTAAATTGATTTTCTAAATTAGAATTATTTTTAAAAGCTTTTCAAAATGAATGATGTTTAGGTAGTGCTCTTGCAAGTTGAGTGAAGATTAATTTCTTAACAACTAAAGTTGGTTTGAAGAAATGATTCACTTCATCTTTGATAACTTTTTCAGTACCTTCAAAATTACCTGATTTAATAACTTCATCATGTTTTTGTTTCAATATTTTATAAAAATCTACAAATAGTTTTGTATCCGGTCACAATTTAAAGAAATTCTCTTTGTTATTTCAAACTAGAGGAACATGTTTGAAATCATTAAGATTTTTAACACTAAAAATTTTAAAAATTGTTGATTTTAATTCATGGTAACTTTCTAAAGAAATAAGATCTCTAGGAATTACATATCTTGAATCAGTAGGAAGATCAACTAAAACTTCAATTCTTTGTTCAGAAGCTTCTTTTTTTAATTTTTCTAAAGAACCAGCTAAGTGCATTGTTGAGTCATTTTTTAAGAAAATTCCTGAAGAACCATAAGGATTAATTAGAGTATTTGAAATTTGGATTTTTGAATTGTCCATTTCAAAAAGAATATTTTTAACCGATGCATTAGCTTTAATACTTCCGCTTTCAAGACTAGTCTTAGAATTAGGGTTTTCTACATTAATTAAAGAAGAGCCAAAACTTTTATTCAACTCAATTAATCCACCAGAAATAGTTAAATTTCCTTGGTTATAAATAATTCCTTTGTTTCCAGTTGAAATATTGTTTCTAATTTCTCCATCTTTAAAAGTTAAAGAAAATTCACTATGATTTTTAATTACTCCTCCAGATTCAGAGACATTATCTAAAATTTGAGCTCCCTCAATTACAACACTTCCATAATTGTCTAAAACAGACACACTATTTCCTATAGCATTTGAGTTTACAAATTTGGTTCCGGTCTTTGCAATTAATTGAGCATCTTTTTCAATTTTGACTAAAGAAGCCTCACCTTCAAAACTAGTTCCAAGACCATTTAAACTAATGCTTTGAGTTTTTACATCATCTACTTCAAAAGTCAAAGTTCCTTTTTTAATAACAAACATTATTAGTTTACAAAAAATGCCACATCTAAGTTGTTAAAATGTGGCATTTTTTTATTTTTTGCTTTAAGGATTGGTTGATTTTTGTTCAACTTTTGTAATGTCATGAGCTCAATGCATTTTGTAATAAAAAGTCTCTACAAAAATAACTTTTGTAATATCACTCATAAAAAATATTACATAAGCTTGTCATAATTCTAAGTTAGTTTTAGGAATAATTATGTAAACAAGCACTATTAATCAAATAATCTGGATAAAATTTCCACTAAAGTTTAAAAGCCCTGAGAAATTAGATCTTTTTCCACTTCCTAGAACTCTGATGCTAGTTACAAATCAAACTCAAATTGGATTAAAAAGTAAAACAGGAAGCATTGTAAGTTGAAGTTGCTTTAGAAAAATATCTCTAGCTTCTATTGCTTGGGCTTGTCCATGATTTTCTAGAACTTTGTCATAAACACCTTTGGCAAAAAAGTTTAAATAGGGAATAGCAATAAGAAGAAAAACTAAGATAAAAGATGAAATTCAAGTTAGTGTAAAATGAAAGCCTTTTAATTCATTTGCATTAGCTCGGGCTTTTTCTAAATTTCCTTGACCTAGCTCTCGTGAAACAAAGATAGAAACATTAGTTTCAACAACATTAAAAAGCCCTAAAAAGATTCCAGTAATTGAGCCAGTTAAACCAAGTATTGAATAAGCTGCTATTTCATATTCGGGCTTGCCTATTGTTCCTTGAGGATAGCCAATGTTTCAAAAAACCTGTCTCATAGTAACTAAAACAATTCCACCACCAACTAAAAATCCAGCTGCAAATCTTCTTAGAAAAAGTTTTACAACATGCATGTTATTTGTAAATAAACTAAAAAGCGGAATATGTAAATATTTATTAGTTTTTTGAATAATAATAAAATTAGAAATTAAAGCTGAAAGTCTTGCCAAAATAGTAGCATAAGCCGCTCCATCAACATCCATTTTTAGTCCGTACATAAATATGGCATTAAAAACAATATTAACTATTAAAGTAGCAACTGATGAGTACATTTGATATTTTCCAAAGCCTGCTTCTCTAAGAGTGTTTCCTGAGATAAAAGTTGTAGCAAGAAGAAGTCAAGAAAGTGTAAGTGGGCGAATATAACTAATTCCTTTTTGGATAATTTCTTCGCCATTTTGAAGATTAGTTCTATAAAAAACGCGAATAAACCAATCAGGTGAGATCAAAACTCAAATGCTAATTGGAATTACAATTATGTAATTAAAAATAAACCTTAGCTTTAAAACATTCTTGACATTAGCAAAGTCTTTTTTTCCATAATACTGGCCAAAAATTGTCACAGACATATAAGCTACTCCCAAAAAAGCTGAAAAAATAAAGCCAGTCCAAGTGTTGGCAATACCAAGAGCTGCTATTCCCCCATTAATGTGAGTTACCATGAAATTATCAATAAAGTTGTTTAAAGAAAAAAGCAAAGATGCAAAAATAACTGGAATTGAATATTTCCAGTAGAGTTTAAATTTTGCTTTGTTTTCAGGAAAATGAGCTTTAAAAAAACTTGTCATAGACGCCATAATTATTCTATATTATCAATATTTTGCTTTTTTTGGGCAATTATTAAAATAATAGTCCAAATTAAAAGTCAATATTTTTAACATATTTGGCGTTTTGCTCAATAAATTCTCGACGAGGAGCTACCTCTCCTCCCATTAGTGTTGTAAAGGTTCAATCAGCTTTTGCTGCATCTTCAATTTGAACTTGTAACATAGTTCTAATTGTAGGATCCATGGTTGTATCTCAAAGCTGATCAGGGTCCATTTCACCTAAACCTTTGTAACGTTGAATTGCTACTTTAGAAACATCTTTTATATTTGCTAGTATTTCTTCTTTTTGCTCATCATTATAGGCATATCTTGATTTTCCTGAAATACTAATTTTATATAAAGGAGGCTGAGCAATATAAACAAAGCCATATTCAATTAAAGGTTTAAAATATCTATAAAAAAACGTTAGTAAAAGTGTTCTAATGTGAGCTCCATCAACATCAGCATCGGTCATGATAATAATTTTGTGATAACGAAGCTTGTTAATGTTAAACTCTTCAGCTATTCCAGTACCTAAGGCTATAATTAAAGATTGAATTTCTTCATTGTTAAAAACTTTTTCAATGTTGTTTTTTTCAGCATTAATAACTTTTCCTCTTAGAGGTAAAATTGCTTGAAATTCTCTATCCCTTCCCATTTTGGCACTTCCACCAGCTGAGTTACCCTCAACAATGTAAAGCTCTGATATTTCAGCATTTTTACTTGAACAATCTGCAAGTTTTCCAGGAAGAGAACTTATATCAAAGGCACTTTTTCTTCTTACTGCTTCTCTTGCTAAAAGTCCAGCCATTCTAGCTTTTCTAGCATTGATGACTTTTAAAATAATGTTTTTAGCTTCAACTGGATTTTCATTTAAAAACCTCTCAAAGTTTTTAGAAAAAATTTTGTTAACTGCAATTCTAGCATCCTTATTACCTAGTTTTCCTTTTGTTTGACCTTCAAAAATAGGATCAACATGCTTTATAGAAATAATTGCTGAAATACCTTCTTTAACATCATCTCTAATTAACTTTTCTTCTTCAAGTTTAACAACTCCTAAGTTAGTTGCAAATTTATTTAAAATTCTAACTAATCCATCAAAGAAACCTTGCTCATGAGTTCCTCCTTCAATTGTTAAAATATTGTTTGCATAACTAACAATATTTGACTGATATGAATCAGTGTATTGAATTGCTACTTCAACTATAACTTCAGGGTTATCTTCAAGAACATTCGCTCCTTCACTATAGATGGTTTGATCATGTAAAACTTTTTTAGATTTATTAAGCTCTTTAATATAGTCAACAATTCCACCTTCAAAGTAGAATTGTTTTGTATAACCTACTCTATTGTCAACGACATTAATTACAAGTTGCTTATTTAAATAAGCTAGTTGTTTTGCTCTATCTTTAACCACTTCTAGATCAAAGTCATTTTTTTCCATAATTGAAAAATCAGGTTGAAATGAAATTTTTGTTCCTGTTTGATCACTTTCTAGCTCACTAATAACTTCAAGAGGTTTTAAAATTTTTCCACCATCATGAAATTCAACATAGTGAAGCTTGTTATGTCTTTTAATTCAAGCTTTTAAATTTGTACTCAAAGCATTTACAACAGAGGCACCAACTCCATGAAGACCCCCTGAGACCTTATATGATTCAGAGTCAAATTTTCCCCCAGCATGAAGGACTGTCAAAACAGTTTCAACTGTTGAAATTCCAGTTTCTGGATGCCTATCAACTGGTATTCCTCTACCATCATCTTCAATTGTTATTAAATTATCATTATCAAGTGTAATAGTTATTTGACTAGCAAAACCTGCCATAGTCTCATCAACTGAATTATCAACTATCTCCCAAATTAAGTGATGCAACCCTTTTTTACCAGTTGTACCTATATACATTCCAGGTCTTTTTCTAACAGGTTCAAGCCCCTTTAAAACTTGAATATTACTTGCATTATATTGATTATTTTTACTCATAAACACTACCTTAAAATTTGCTTTTTAAAAAAGCAATAAATTTCTTTTTTATTATACACATTTTTGATCCATTTTGTGCCCTTAAAATCACTCTTGACAACTAAATTAGTTTATAATTGCAAAATCATGGAAAAAGTAGAAATTAAAGTTGGAATGACCAATAAATCTTATCGACAAGGCAATGTATTTTGGCAAGAAAAAGTCTTTGCACATTTTAACCACAAAATTGATTATTCAATTTTAAAAATTTTTGATTTTGTTCCTAAATTACTTTCTAATGATCAACACACAATCTCTTGAGAATTTATTGAAGGAAAAAACTTTGAAGCTAGTGATGAAAATTTAAGAAAAATAGCAAAAATCATTAAAACTTTGCACAATTCTAAACTTAAATTTCCTAAGTCAAATCACTCACAAAGAGTTAAATTTTATCAACAGATATTAAGAGATAAAAACATTAAAATAGAAGCCATTGATAAGCACTATAGAAGAATATTAACAATACTTAAAAATTCAAAACATGACATGCCACTTCACAATGATTTGTGACCATTTAACATGATTGACAAGGAAGGTAAAATTTTTCTAATTGATTGAGAATATGCATCAATGGGAGATAAGCATTTTGACCTTGCATATTTTATTGAAAGTGCAAAACTTGATGATCGCCAAGAAAGTGTTTTTTTAGATGAATATGATGACTATGATTATGAATATGTTATTCAACAGAAAATCTTGGTTAATTACTTAATTATTTTATGAGTCAATGCTCAAGAAACAAAACACTTTGATGATGCTCCTTTTGCTCATAAAATAGAAACTTTGATTGAAGATTTAAAAAATTTTAAAAAGACAATTAAATAAAATAATGTAAAATTTTATTTACTAAAGTTTTTCAAATATACTAAAAATAAACTTTGAAAAACAATCTTTAAGAAGGTAAAAAGACATGTACACAAAATAAGAATTTTAAATTTTTAAATTACTAAAACATATTAGTAAAGTTTTAAAAATTTTTTATATTCTTTTTTTGCCAATAAATTAAATTAATAATTTAAAAAAATAATGCACTTACAAAACTAAGTGACTTTTAAAGTTGGTTGTTTATGTCTAAATCTAAAAAAAGCATTTTTTGCTTTTTGTTTAAGTTAATTATTAAAGATAAAAAATCTTTTCTTAATAGTGCTGTATTTTTGTTGATTAAAAATGCATTTAATGTAATTTCACTTTTTTGATTTTATCAAACCATAAATATTTTACTAATTGTAAATAAAGAAATTCAAGAAATAATTTTGATGATATTTTTGACTATATTATTTTTTGCATTAAATATTTTTGTTGAAAAATTCTGACAAATATCAATTAACAAAAATATCTATTTTTTCAGAGAATCACTTCAAAGATTTTTTATAAATGATTTTAAAGAATTTTATTATGAAAAATACTATAAAAACAGTAAAGTTGAAAACATTTATCTATTCAATGAAATACCCAATAATATATCAATTTTCTTTTGCCATGTTTTTCACTTATTTCTTGACTCATTAATAAAAATAATATCTCTTTAAACTAGGACAAAAAAAGTGACTATTTAAAAAACACTTAGAACATCTCAGCTTTGTTGAGGTGTTTTTCATTCTAAGATTGATTGTAATCTTTCATTATTGTATCAGTCAATATAATTTTGAATAATTTCTTGCAATTCTTTGAATGATAATTTTGAAATTTTTAGATCATTTAAGCACTCACTTTTGATATTTGAAAAGAAATATTCTGCTTCTCGATTATCAAGTGAATTTGCGATTCTACTCATTGAAATTATCCCATTGTTTTCTTTAATAATTTCACTATACTGATTTGATGAATATTGACTTCCATGATCTGAGTGAATTATTCACTCTTTATCAAATTTGATTTTAGAAATATGATCTAAAACTAACTTAACATCATTTCTTTTACTTAGATTTCAATTAATTATTTTCTTGCTTTGATGATGAATTGCAATCGATAAATAAACATGATTGTTAATTGCATCTTTGGGGCTTGGAATATAAGTTACATCAGTGGCAACTATGTTGTTAAATTTGCCATTGTAGTCTCTTTGAATTAGATTTTGATATTTAGTATTAAGATTTTTAATTTCATTTTTTCTTTTTGCTCTTCTAATTTTGCAAAAAAGATTTAATTTAAGCAAAATTCTACCTATTTTTCGATAGTTTATATACCTTTTATATTTATTTTGAATATAAATTTCTAATCTTTTTCTACCAAATATACCTTTGTTTTCATGAAATGATTTTCTAATAATTTCTTCAATTTCTTGATCTTTTTTCGGCTCTGCAAGTTTAGGTTTTTTTCAAGAATAATATGTTGATTTTGAAAAGAGAAATTCTTTTCATGAAATTTTAGTTAATATTTTTTCTTTATCTTTATGTTCTTTAATTTTTTTTCGAATTTCTTTTTCACTAATGTCATCAAAAATTATTCTATAAATTTTAACAATCTCTTCTAATTCTTCTCTTGTATATTCATTAACTTCTTTTCTTTTTGGTGGTCTACCGTTATTTTTTTTGTTAGCTGTAGATTTGCCAGTTTGTGAAATTAAAGATTGTTCATCTTTTTGAAAAGCAGAATATTTTTTGAAAAATCAAGATTTTACATATGTATTTTTTCAATCTTTACCAATATTTTTGTTTACTAAAAATATATATTTTTTTATATTAATTTTTCCATCATAAAATTCTTCATATAATGAAAATCATTTCTTTCATTGTTCTGGTTTTAGTTGTTTCATAAACACTCCTATTTAAAGTATATTTTAAAAAGTGTTTTTTATTTTTTTGTCCCAGTTTACTTTTTGTTCTTGTTTTTATTTTGAATTGAAGTGTTGGAATTATTGTTTTATTCTTAGCTTTGATTATATATTTTGTCTTCAAAAAAATATTTCAAAAAAATATTTCATTAACAGAACAAAAAATCATAATAAAACAAAAATTTAATCAAAAACTCTTATCTTCATTAAATAGCTTTAAAGCTTTTTATTTTTTAGATAAAACTAATACATGAATTCAAAAAAACAAAGAGTTATTTTTAACCAATAAAATTTCAACACAAAAACTTGATACAAAACAAAATCTTATTATTTGGGTTTATGTTTTT
This sequence comes from Mycoplasmopsis pulmonis, assembly GCF_900660575.1. Taxonomy (NCBI): domain Bacteria; kingdom Bacillati; phylum Mycoplasmatota; order Mycoplasmoidales; family Metamycoplasmataceae; genus Mycoplasmopsis; species Mycoplasmopsis pulmonis. Next base: position 900,225 of record NZ_LR215008.1, read on the forward strand.
GGTATTGTAATTTTTGAAATGATTCCTTTTGCAATATTAATAGTTTATTTCTTAAATGATTTTTTCAATGTTGATATTGGAATTTTAATTACAATTCCAATTATTGTAAAAAGTATATTTTTTGAAATTGTTGAAATATATCGTTCAGAACCTAGTTTTAAATTTGCAATTGATAATTTTAAAAGCATAAACATACTCAACAAAAATGAGTACAAAGATGAAAAAATTATAAAAGAATTTGAGATTTTAGAAATTGAAAATTTGCAATTTAAACATTTAAAAAATTTAAAAAAAATAAATCAAAAAATTTACAAAAATCAAAAAATTTTAATAGTGGGGAAATCAGGTATAGGTAAAAGTACAATTGTAAAAAGTTTGTTAAGTATAAACCAAGATTATGAAGGAAAAATATTATTTAATAATCAAAAACTGTCAGTAAATCAAAATATAAAAATAATAAATTTCATTGATAACAATTCATTTATTTTCAACTCTTCATTAAAAAATAATTTAACTCTTTTTAATGAAAAAATTACCAATGAAAAGATCACAAAAAGTTTAGAACTAGTTGAATTAAAAGATAAGCTTCACAATTTAGAAGATGGCGTAAATGAAATGTCTTTAAGTGAAGGAGAAAAACAAAAAATTGCTCTTGCAAGGTTTTTCTTAAATAGAAAAGATTTTTTAATTTTAGATGAGGCTTTTTCAAGCATTGATAAAAAATCAACAAATTTGATTAGAAAAAAATTGTTAACAGATAAGGATCTAACATTAATTGAAATTTCACATAATGTTGATCCTAGTGAATATTCAAAATACGATGAGGTAATAGATTTAGATGCAACTACTTTGAGAAAATAAAAAACTTTTTATAATAAATTTATTTTTAATTTTTTTATCATCTTCAGGATTGATTTTGTCTATATATTTTCAATTAACAATTTCAGAAGAGATATTTAATTTTAAATCTTCAGTGTCAGATAGTCATACAAAAAATAGATTAATAATTTTGCAAATTGTTGCACTTTTAATTTTTACATTTTTTTTATCTATAAAATTTATAAATGCTATTTTTATTGATAAACAAAAAAATGAAATAATCTTAAAGATAAGAAATAAAAATATTGAATTTTTTAATTTTTGTTCATATAAACAAATGAAGAATAAAAAAGTTGAAGAACACATTGACAACTTTAGTGATGTTATTGAAAAATTTACAATAGTTAACACAACAGATATCTATGCTTTTGCAAACAATATTATTTCACTTTTAGGCATTTTAATTCTTTTTGGTGTGATCATAATCTTTAAAAACTTTTTGTTTTTATATATTTTAATTTTTATAATAGTTGCTATTTTACTTAACTGACTTTTGCCTTATTTTTTCAACAAAAAAGAATTGAAATACAAAGATAAATTAATTGAATATAGACAAAGAAATTTATCTCAAACAACTGATTTAATTGATAATTACAAAGCTTTTTTATGAAATAAATCATCTAGTTATTTTGATAGAGAATATTTCAAAATAATTAGAAAATTTAACATTGAAAATCATAAGTTATTTATTAAAAATAAGTTTATAGAATCTATAAAAGAAATCTCACTAGAAATTACAAAATACATTCCTATTTTAGTTGCTATTTTTCTTGTAATTGCAGATCCTGTAAATCTAGGAACTTTAGTTGTTATTAATTTTATCTTTGTGGAGATAAAATCAATTCAAGAAATGATAATAAATAACTACACAAGTATTAAAAGTAGAAATGTATTTTTAAAATATTTAAGTTTTTATCAAAATATCAAAAGTGAAAATTTAACCAAAATATATGATTCAATAGACAACATAGAATTTAAAAATTCTAGTTTCGCTTTTGATGAAAAAGTAATTTTTAATAACTTAAATATTAAGTTTAGAAAAAATGAAAAATATCTTATTGAAGGTCCTTCTGGATCAGGAAAATCTACATTAATAAAACTAATATTAAAGGAAATAACTTCACAAAATCAAAGCATATTAATTAATGATAAAAACATCAATAATATTGATAGAAAATCGATTATTGAAAATATTATATTTTTAGATAACAAAGTAATAATTTTAAATGAAGATTTGCAAAGTAATATCAGCTTACTTGAAGATAAAATTATCCTTGAAAAGTACTTAGATATTTCAAAAAACTTTAATATAAATTTTGAAGATCTTTTATCTCTTTCTGAAGGCGAAAAACAAATTTTAAATATAGCAAGGATAATTTATCATGCCAGTGATAACAAGTGAATAATTTTTGATGAATCCATGTCTAACATAGATAAGAAGATGAAAGATAAAATTGAAAATTATTTCTTAGATATGAAAAATACAACATTTATAAATATCTCTCATAATCCTTCAATGTCAAATAGAGATAAATATAGTCAAATATTTAATATTAAAAACTTAAAAAATTTATAGAACTTTTTAAGCTCTAATTTTTAAAAATTTAATAAAGTTTTTTTGTTTAAAGACTTTGATTATTAAATCCTTTTGGAAAAAGATGAGTTTTAAAATTTGAATCAATTTTTTTAATATTTTTTAATGAATCTTTGTATGATTTTTTTTGTTCTTTTCCACCACCATAAATTAGATCATATTGTGGAATAAAATAATTTCTATATCAAAATGAAGGTAAGCCTTGTACTTTGAAACCTTCTGATTTAAAAGCTACTGATCCTGTTAGTCCAGAAAGATCAGAACCTAGAGCATGGATTCCTACAATTTTGTTATTTTTATCAACAGTTTTAGATCCACTTGATCCACCACTTAAGGCAGTATTTCTAAAGTAGTAAAGTAATCCAGAATAATAATATTTTTGACCTCAAATATTTAATGTTGTTCCTTTGAAAAATGCAGATGAATCCACAATTCCTTTTTTACCAAACATGCTATTGTTTTCAAATTCTGAAAGCATAGCTCCTTTTTCATAAATTTTGGCATCCAATCCTTCAACTGTATCTTCAACTGGTTTGTTAATTGATGGTACTAAAGCTCTTATTTGATTTTCTTTTCTAATTCCATCTTCATTTCTTTCAGTAGGATCTGGATATCCCGAAATGTAATAATAATTATTTGTTGTTTGTAAATAATCTTTTAAAAGTGAATCTTTAATAAAATTATTTTTATCTTTTTCTTCTCACAAAGCATAATCTGAAGTAAATTTTCTAGCTTCAGCTTCATTTTGGAATTTAATTTCAAATACTGCAAAGTCAATAATTTCTTCATAACTTGCTAAATCTCTAAAATAATCATTTGGCTTTGTTGTTAGATAATCATTACCCATGAAAACCAATTTCACATTTTTTCTCGGCACTGTTAATGTGTTTTCAGGTTTATCATCATTTTCAATTTTTTGAATATTAGTTCCTGTTTTTTTTAAGTCTCATCTTCTTAGATAAACCTCTTCAGTTTCACCTCTAAAATATTTTGTTGATTCAGGAAAATCTCTTGAACTAAAATATGTTGCAACATGAGCATTGGTTGCAAAATATCATGTAAGCGGATATGATCCATCTTCTGTAAGTTGATAATCTAAAATTCAAGTTGTTCCTGAAGCTTTAGCTGGCTTTCCATCTTGGTCTATTGCTCCAACTACTGGAATTGAAAGTGAAAGAGAAGTTTTAAAATTATCTTGATAAATTTTGTTTGGTGCAACATAAGTAGCTGCTGTTTTAGGACTAAAAAGTTGATAAGCTCTACGAGCTGTTTCATCTTCTTCTCTTTCTGGACTACTATTAATTCTTGTAGAAGCAAAAGAATTACTATTTTTATTGTAATTAACAACTTGATAGCTAGAAGTGTCAATATGACCTAGATTGTCTGTTTTTCCCAAAAGTGTCCATGATATTCAAAAAATAAGCCCAACTACTAAAGCTCCACAAATAATTCAAACTAGAAAAAATCAAAATTTATTAGATATTTTTTTCATAATAAAAAATTTTAACACTAAGCAACAAAGATTAAAAGCTGGTTTTTAAAAAATAATTGTATGTTTAAAATTTATTAATTTAAAATTGCTATTATGAATAAAAAAACACTTGTAAGCGGAATAACATCAACTGGAAAATTAACTCTTGGTAACTATATTGGGGCAATTAGAAATTTTGTAAAATTACAAGATGAATTTAATATGTTTATTTTTGTAGCTGATCTACACTCATTAACTAATGAAATTGTTCCATCAGTACTAAGAAAAAATATTAAAGAAATTGCTGCATTATATCTTGCTTGTGGATTAGATCCTGAAAAGACTGTTTTATTTAAACAATCTGATGTTTATGAACATGGTCTTATGCAATGAATTTTATTAAATCAAACAACTATAGGTGAGCTTTCTAGAATGACTCAATTTAAAGACAAATCAAGTAAAATTACTCACGCAAACAACACTGAGTCAATACCTAGTGGTCTTTTGACTTATCCTACATTAATGGCAGCTGATATTTTACTTTATAATCCCAACTTAGTTCCAGTTGGACAAGATCAAGTTCAACACTTAGAACTAACTAGAAAAATTGCTAGAAAATTAAATAACAAATACAACACCAAGTTTAATGAGCCAACAACATTTGTTCCTGAAACAGGTGCTAAAATCATGTCACTAACTAATCCAACTAAAAAAATGTCAAAATCAAGTGATGATATCAATGGAACAATATTTTTATTAGAAGATCCTGAATTAGCTTACAAAAAAATTAAAAAATCTATAACAGATAGTGAAAATAAAGTTTATCATGATCCTTCAAAACCTGGAGTGTCAAACTTGCTTGAAATTTATGCTTGTTTAGAAAATAAAAGCCTTAAAGAAGCTCAAGAAATTTTCAAAGATAAAAACTATTTAGAACTTAAAGAAGGAGTTGGAAATAGTGTTAAAAACTTTTTAACAAAGCTGCAAGCAAAATATCAAGAAAACTATAAACGTGTAGATGAAATTTTAAACCAAGGTAAAATAAAAGCACAAAAAGTTGCTTCATATAATTTAAATAACTTAATGAAAAAAATTGGAATAAGAGATAAATAATGAATGAAAAAAATTCAGATGAAATTAACTATGATTTTAAAGTTGATAGTAATTTAAACCACACAACAAGCCACTTGTTAGCAGCTGCTATTGTTCAACTTTATCCAAATGTAAAACTAGGTTTTGGTCCTGCTATTGAAGAAGGATTTTATTATGATTTTGAATTTGAAAATCCTCTAAGTAAACTTGAACTTTTGAAAATTGAAAAGCTAATGAAAAAACTAGCATCTATGAATTTAAAAATGGTCAAAGTTGATGGCTCAAATTATGATTTTACAAACAAGCCTTATAAAAAAGAACTCTATGATGAACTCAAACAAAAAGGTCAAGAAATAACTTTTTACTCTTTAGTTGATACAAATGGTAAAGAAATTTTTACAGATCTTTGTGCTGGTGGCCACGTTGAAAGTACTAGCAAAATCAATAACTTTAAATTGCTTTCACTAGCAGGGGCTTATTGAAGGGGAAACTCAAATAATATTCAACTAACAAGAATTTATGGCTCTTCTTTTTACAAAAAAGATGAACTCGAAAACTATTTAAAAGTTATAGAAGATCGTAAAGAAAGAGACCATCGAAAAATAGGTAAAAATCTTGGAATTTTTACCTTTAGTTCTTTATCAGGACATGGCTTTCCTATTTGATTAAAAAAAGGTATGTTAATAAAAAGAGCAATTGAAAAAGAGATATTGTATTTAGATAGAAAATACGGCTTTGAAGAAGTTCTTAGTCCTCATTTTGGAGAAGAATCTCTTTATATTAAATCAGGACATCTAGCTCACTATCAAGAGACTATGTTTAAATCTCTTGAAGTTGAAAATGAAAAACTAATTCCTCGTCCAATGACTTGTCCTCATCACATCATCATCTATGATGCTTTTCCTCGTTCTTATAGAGAACTTCCACTAAGGCTATCTGAGCAATCAAGGCTTTATAGATATGAAAAATCAGGAGCTCTAACAGGTCTTGAAAGAGTAAGGGCAATGGACCTTACTGAAGGTCACATTTTTATTAGACAAGATCAGATTAAAGATGAAGTTTTAAACATGATTAATTTAATCCAAGAAACTTTAAAAATTTTTAAAATAAAAATTGACCATGTTGCTCTTTCATTAAGAGACAATGACAAAGAAAAATTCTTTGATGATGATCAAATGTGAGATCAAGCAGAAAGTGCACTTAAGGAAATTTTAGATCAAAACAAAATTGACTACATAGTTGAAAAAGGTGAAGCTGCTTTTTATGGGCCTAAAATTGACTTTCAAGTTAAAACTGTTTTAAACAACATCATCACTATGTCAACTATTCAACTTGATTTTCTACTTCCAAGAAAATTTAACATTTCTTATATAGCCCCTGACGGAAGCAAACAAACACCTTTAATGATTCATAGAGGACTAATCGGAACCTACGAAAGATTTGTTTCAATTTTACTTGAACAAACAAAAGGTAATTTTCCATTTTGACTCTCTCCTTCTCAAGTAATAGTTCTTCCTATAGCCAAGGAATTTAAAGAATATGCCTTTGAAATTTATAGCAAAATATTTAAGCAAAATTTTAATGTTGAAATTGACAATAGAGATGAGACTATAAATAAAAAAATTAGAGAAGCTCAAATCAATAAATATAAATATCAAATCATCATTGGTAAACAAGAGATGGAAAATAAAACTATTGCAATTAGAGAATATGGAAAAGTTCAAACAATAACAATGGATCTTGAAAGTTTTATTGAAAAAATAAAATCTCAAAGAGATTCAAAAGAATAAGCTATGAAATTAGAATTTCAATATAGATTGTTTTATCCACTTTTTTTTGTAATTGTTCCCTTTGTAATAATTTTAATTATGATCAACACTTTTGAAAAAACACCTATTCAAAAGTGACATTGATCATTGATTTTTTTGTCAGTTCAAATTTTAGGAATTTTAACTTTTGCTCTTATTCATAAAATTAAAATTTCAACAACAAAATCAAAGATTAAAATTTCTTTTTTTAAAAGTATTGATTATAAAAATGTAACTCAAAATAGCTCACTTGTAATTGCCATTGCACTAATCATTGCGTTATATGGAATTATTGCTCATTGACTACTTGCTTTGATTGTTTTTACAAGTTCTATTCTTTCATATTTAGCTATTCAGTTTTTAATAAAATTTATTATTAAAAAGCTCTAAGATATTTTTTTAAACATTAGTTTTTGCCTTAAATTTTAAAGGCAAAATTTTCTTTTTTTTAATATTTATTTAAATTAATAAAAATAAATTTTAGCTTGCTATTTTTTTGCACAAAATCGCTATTTTTCATGGATTGCTTTATCTTTACAATCTTATTAAATTTATAGTGGTAAAATTATTATTAGAAACTTTGGATCCAAAAAATCACAAAAGTTTCCTTAATTTTTTAAAAAAAATCTATATTTATTATCATTAATTTGATGGTAAAAAAAAACTAAATGAAAGGAAGGTTTTTTATTTTGTTCGCGTTAAAAACACAAAACATTAAAGGCGAAAAAATGGTAACCTGAAAGGGTTGGTTGATGTGAGCCTTGCTTGTTTCTGCATATACCCTTTTTGTTATTAATTGAGGTATTGCGGCCAACTTAAATAGAGCCGTAGCATCTAATGGCGAAGTAATTGGAACTTTACCTCATTTTTTTCCAGAAACCAAAGGAGCAATAAGCAAAACTGTTAACCAAGCTGTTAACTGGGGTATTACTATAGGTAGAGGTATAGGGTCGCTTCTTATTGGTTGACTTATTGTCAAATTAACCCATAAGTATGCAACTCTTATTTCTTTGGTGCTAGCTTTATTTGCTATACCAGCACCTTGAATGCCAGACTATTGATCATTCATAACATTTAGAACCTTTTTTGCTATAGGTGGTACAACTCTAATTATCCTATTACAACCTGTTGTATCTGCCTACTTTAGTGCTAAAACTAAAGGTAAAATATCAATATTTACAACATGAGGTTATCCTCTAGGGACAATTATTACTCTTGCTCCATTTTTAGTTTCAAAAGATACAACTGAGGCACTTGTAAGAAATTGACAAATTATTTATACAGTTATTGGTCTTTTATTCTTAATACCTCTTATTACATATGCTGTTCTTGGTCAAAGATTTGATACTTTCCAAGACTTTAAAGAAAAACAAGAGAAGATAAAACAAGATTTTGAAGCTAAGGGTGTTAAATTAGAAACTCCTTCAGCACTTTCTCTTCTTAAACAAAAAGAAACTTATATTTGAATTTTATTTTATGGTGGATGACTTGTAGCTGTTGTTATGCCTTTCATCATGGCAAGAAGTAATCTTCCTGGCCTAGCTCAAGTTCAAGAAGCTAATGCAGATGCAATAAGAAGAATAATAACAATTTGACTAATCTTCTTCCATGTTGCCATTATTTTAGGACCTTATACAGTTGGTCTATGAAATAAATGAAACGTTAAAAGAAAACCATTCATTGTAGCAGTTACTCTAAGTGGTGTTGTACTTTGAGCTTTAGCTATTGTAGTATTTGTTTACATGGTAGCTCCTCTAACAGCACAAGGTTACAACATGGGAGCTGCTGGATGACTATTCTTCATATTAGGATTTTTAAAAGGTCTATTACTATGAGGAATTCAAGGGGTATTTTTAAATAACCCTCATGAACAAGAAGGATCAAACCCTAAAAAAGTTGGACTACAATTTTCATTTATTTGAGGATTTGGTTACTTCTTCTTTACATTTGCAACAATTATTCTTTCACAACTTGCAGATATTAAAGGTCAAGGTGCAATAATATGAGCTGTATTTGTTACTTTATTTATGTTACTAGCTCCTATATCATGGCTGTTTATTAAAGAAACAAAACCTAATGCTCCTATCTTGCCTAAATTCGATAAAAAAGATAAATAAAGAATTAATTTTTAAAAAAACTAGAAGCTAAAGCTTCTAAGAAAAAATGTAAAACAACCCTCAATCTTAGGGTTGTTTTTTTATGTTTAATTATTGAAGATTTGACAAAGCTTATTTAACATTTTTATTTTTTACTAATGCATCACAAACTTCTTAAATGCATTAACACTGATAAAAATATGTCTTTGTTAAATCAGCTCAAAAAAACTTTTTAAATATCCCTTAAATATGAGTGTTTTTGAAACAACTAAAACTAGAATAATTAAAAAAATGAATTTAATTTTTTGATGAATTTTATGGTTAAAAAATTAAGACTAAAAAATGCATATTTTAGTGAAAAATAAACTGCTTAAAAAACCAGAAAAATTTAAAAGTAAAATTTTTATTTTTGAGAAAATATTTTGCTTTTTAAAAAATAAAAATCTTTGATTTTACAAACCAAAAAATTTATTCTTGCAAAAAATAACGCTGAAGATGCAAAAAGTTAATCAACATAAAAAAGAATTAGAAAATATTATAAAAATTTATAAAATAATTTTTCATAACATTAATCAAAAAGAAGCTTAAAAAAATTAAAGAATATAAATAAAAAAATATTGATTCAAGCTTCATCAAAAGAATTTTTGATTTGATAAATCAACAAATTATTCTTGACAAAAATCTAAACTTGTAAAACCAAAAAAAGATCAAGAAATTAAAAAATGATTCCATAAAAACAAAAACATACTTAGTTGAAAAAAATTTGAAATCCATATTCATTAATAATCAAAGATAACAACCATTTTTACAAAGAAAAACATCCCAACAAAATTGAGATGTTTTAATGTTTTTTTAATAATTTTTTTAGTTTATTTTAATTCTATTTTTTAGCCAAACTTTTTAAAATTTTTTCTTGATCTTCTTGGTCTAAATTTGAAAATTTTTTTAATGCATATGCTAGTGATTTATTCTCAATTGTGCTTTGAATTTTACTAGATTCTTTATCCATTTTATTATCATAATAAAAAATTGATTTGTATATTTCTAACAAAATATCTATTTCTAAATTATGTTTTTTAACCAAGTTATAAATCAAAAAATATCTTTCATTTTTGCTTAGTTTTTGAATAGGATTTCTTGCTACTCTTGAAATTAAATCTTGATTTTCTTTTATTGAAAATCTCTTCAGATTTTTTTCTAAATAATCATTCAAATAATCAACTTTAAATAATAGATATTCTTTAGATAAAATTTCATTAATAATCTTTGCTAGTCTTTTTATTTTAAAAAGAATTTGCTGATCATTAAGGGCTTCATTTATGTAAGTATATTTTTTTAAATATCCTAAATAACCAATTGTAGAGTGAATTGCATTAACTAGAAAAAGTTTTTTATTTATATAAGCTTCTAGATCAGTGCTATAGTTAACAAAGTTAAGCTTTTTTTGACTTTCATTTTTTTGCTCTAAAATAATTTCATAATAACTTTCAACATAAACATCTAAAGAATCACTTTTAAAATTAGGTATGATTTTGTCCACACTAGCATTAACAAAATGATTTGAATCAATGTTTAAAATACTTTGAAAAAACGAGCTTATTTTATATCCATTTTCAAAACAAATAATTTGAGCTTTTTCTTTTAATTTAACATTTTCAAAAAACTTTTTTAAACTAGCTAAATTAGATCAACCTATTGAAGTTGAAATAAAATCTGCTTGCTCAATTCATTTTTTTATTTCATCTTCTTGGTCAATTGAAAAAGCCTTAAAATTACTTATTTGAAAAACTTTGTTTGTTTGAAAATCAATTATGGAATAAGACTTTTGCTTATTCAATTTTTCTATTAAATCTTTATCAATATCAACCAAAGCAAAATCCATGTTATTTTTCATGTAAATATCAGATATTAAACCTCTACCAATATTGCCAGCTCCAAAATGAAGTGCTTTATATTTTTTCATTTTTAATTTGATCCACTATATTTTGATAATCATTTTTATCTAAAAATTGCCTAATGGAATAAATATTGGCTATAGAGTTTTTTTCTTTTACTTTTTCAACTAAATGATTAATTGTAATAATGTTTTTTTCTTGGCCATCTAAATTAGAAATTGACTTATTACTTACTTTTATATTGTTGATATTATTATTTTTTAAAATGTTTTTAAAGATTGTAGCTCCCATTGCAGATGAACCCATTCCTGCAATACAAACAAAAATAAATTCATATTCTTTTTTGTTGTCAATTTTTAATTTATTTGCTTTACTTTCTTGCAAAGCACTTTCCAAAGTTTTTTCTTTAGTTACTTTTTTATTTTTCTTGAAAATTCTGTCAAAAGCCAAAATCATTGAGCTAACAAAAAGTGATACAAGAGCTGAACTTAAAATTCCTAGAGTTAATCCCACCAAATCATTTGCACTTTTATTAACTTGAATATAAGCTGCAATTATTGATCCTGGAGAAACAGGAGCTAAAGCTCCAACATTAAAAATTTGAAAAATCAAATTCCCAATTGCTCCTCCTGCAATAGTTGAAACTATCAATACTGGTTTTAGTAAAACAAAAGGAAAATAAACTTCATGAATTCCACCAAACAAATGAATTGGACTCGAACTAATAGCTTGTGTTCTTACATTTTTATCTTCTTTTTTACCAAAAATAATTCAAGCTATTAAAACACCCAAACCAGGGCCTGGATTTGACTCTAACAAGAATAAAATTGATTTACCTTTTTCTAAAACTTCTGATTGTCCAAGCATTGTAAAAACACCATGATTAATGGCATTGTTTAAAAATAAAACTTTTGCAGGTTCTACAACAATTGCCAATATTGGATAAAGCTTATATTTTTGCATTCCATCAACCATATATGAAAGAGCTAAATTTAAATAACCTATTACATATATTGACAGATAAAAAGTAGGAAAAAGTAAGATAAAACCAATAATTACTAATGAAAAATTATTAACAAGCATTTCATAGCCAGGTTTTATTTTACTAATTCAAAATTTTTCAAGATGTTTAAGTATAAAAGCTGCTAGAGGAGCAAAAATCATAGAAGCTAAAATCATTGGTGAGCTTGATTTAGCTATTGCAATAAAATCTTGAGATTGCCCTGCTGCAATTGCAGCTATTGAAACAAGAGCTCCTATAACTGCTCCTCTATGTTGATAAACTTTTTTTCCACCTAAATAAGCAATTAAAACTGGTATTACATAAACAATTCCAGTACCCACCATAGTTGCTAGAGTTGCATTAGGAATTCAACCAGTTGGTATAAAAAAAGAAGTAAGTAAACCTCATGCTATAAAGATACCAATAATAGGCATAATCATAGATGAAAGTGATGCACCAAAAATTTGAATTTTAACCTTAGCTTTTTTTAAAAATAAATTCATATTACCTTCTTATATAATTAAGCTAATGCATGTTCATAACACTTTAGATAAACTAAAAAATTTCTCTAATCAGAATATAAATTTAGTACATAAAACAATTGCAAATTTTTTGATTAATAATTTGTTTCAAATAACCAAACTTAAAATCAAAGATGTAGCTTTAGGTTCTAATTGTTCTCAATCTTCAGTTATTAATTTTGTTAAAAAAATGAAGTGCAATTCTTTTAAAGAAATGCTTTTTAAAATTGACTATGATTATTCATTTGTGACAATTAAAAAAGAAGATTTTCAAGATGAAAAAACTCAAATAGTAAAGTGAAAAAATTACAATAATTTAATTGCTGAAAATATTGATTTTATTTACAAAAATTACTATTTAGAAATTATTAAAATTGTTGGACTTTTAAAAAGAAAAAATAAAATTTTTCTTTTTGGAAAAGGCTCTAACATTGAGCTTCTTTCTATCTTTGGTCAATACTTAAATAAAAAAGAATTTATTAGCATTTATTCCTATGATATTGACATCCAAGAAAAATACATTGACTTAGTAGATCAAGAGAGTTTTTGCTTTTTCTTTAGCTTTAGTGGAAATACCAAAAAGATAGTAGAATTTGCCAATAAGGCAAAAGAGAAAAAAGCTTTTATTATTCACTTTAGTGCTAATCCAAATTCAGAGATAATCAAAGTTTGTAATATTTTTTTATTAGTCAAAAATAATGAAGATGTTTTATATGATCACACCAATGCAAGAATAAGTTTTCTTTACATTATTATGAACATCATTAACTTACTAAAATAGATTGGAGTTTTACCTCCACTTTAATCTTATTTTTAAAAAAATTCAAAAAATCAAAGCATGTTTTTTTACACAAAAAATAAAAAAATTCACATGTCTAAACATGTCAAATCTATCTATGTTTTAATAAAAAAATAATGATAATTTTTTACATGAAAAAAGCTTATTTATTTTTAAAAATACATGTTTTTTAAAGTCATAATTTTTTGATGATTTTGCAGCCAAATTAACTTTTAATTACTTTTAAAAAAGTTATTTTGATATGCAAAAATTAAATGAATATTTATTTAAAAAAACTAAAAAAACAAGAGCAAAAAATAGAAGTTTTTTGCATAAAAAAACAAGTGTGTTTTTTTGAATTTTAAAAACACACTTGTTTAAAAGTAAAGATTATTTTTTGGATTTTTTGAGCAAATTAACTATTTTAAAACTCTATATAAAAATCCATCAATTACATGTACTTTTTTATCCTTTGAATTAGCTATGGGATTTTTTATTTGGTCAATTCAATTAAGTAATTTAATATCTTGGCTATCTTTTAAATCATCTGAATTAGCAAGTATTTCAACTATGCTTTTTTTAGATACTGGAATATATTCAACTCATTTAACTGGAACACTATAAAATCTTCCATTAGCAGCTAATACAGAAACATAATCAACTCTATTAACAGTTTTATAACCATAAGCCATTACTTCAAAACTATCAATGTATTCATTTTCACTAGATATATATTTTGTTTTTAAAATGTTTTGAGTTGATGAGTGTTCATGTTTTAAAAGTTTAACTTCCATTCCATTTGCAAGTGATTCATGTTCATATCATGAATAATTTGCATCATAATTATTTTCATAGATGTAATCTTGAGTTTTAAATTGAGCATATAAAGGTATTGATAATAAAGGAGCAAAAGAAAAATAAAGATGCTTAAAGTAATCATTGTTTTTATTAATAAAATCTGATTTTATTTTTTCAAAACTATAGTGAAAATAATTGTCTTTTCTATGGTCAATATTTAAATCTTCCATGTGAGAAGCTTTTATTTTGTTGATCATTTTATTTTTAGAAAAATAAAAATCATCTCCATAACCTACTTTGTTATCCAAAATAAGCTCTTGCATTTGTCTTTGTGCAAGTGGAGTAAAAAGCATTCTATATTCTTTTTCATTGTCTCTATTTAAAGCATTAAATAAAACCTCAAAATCATTGTTGCCAAGGAAGTAAATCCACTATTTTCTTTTTCCAATTTTGATAAATTTTTAGTTGATGATTTAATGATTTTTTCAACTTGCCATTGGTTTTTTAAATGCATGTTTGAGGCATATCTTGAAAATGATAAATTAGGAGCTGCTTCACTAGCAAATATAAGAGTTTTGTCACTTTTATAAAATGGACAAGGTTTTTTTAAAGTTGCTACTAAAGTTTGGGTGTGTGTAGTGTTATCTTTTGTTCTATATCTAATTGTTTTTGTTCCTTTATAAACCTTTGTTCCTAATTCATGATTTAATTCTTGAACAATAAAAAAGGGATTGCCTAATATCTCTCCTGAATATACTTTTTGAATTGATGTGTTATTGTCATAATTTTGACTTTGGAAGTTATATTTATTAACTAAAAGAGACATTTTTTTGTTTGAAAAATAATCATCAAAATGCACAATTTCAAAAGTTTTTGAAAATAATTGATTAGCCATTTTAGGTTCAAGAAGTTTACTCAAAGGTGCCATCTTTTTTATTAGTTCATTTTCTTTTTTTTCTACTGCTTTTTGGAAGTTTAAAATTTGTGATTTAAGTTGGTTAATTTTAAAATTAACAAAGATAATAATACCTAGTGAAATTAAAATAATAGAAACTGAAATTGCAATTACTGCTACAGTTGTATATACAAGAAGAATTACCAAAGAAATAAAAGGAATAACAAGAAGAAAAAACACTAAAAATTTATAAGATTTTACAGAACTTTCATAACTAGCTAATTTTTCTTTTTCTTCTAGTAAAAGTTTATTTTCTTGAATGTTTTCTTCAATATTAATATTAGAGTCTTTAACTAATTTATCAAAAAGATCTACTACATTTTTATTGTGTTTTTCTTTATAAACACTATTATATTTTTGCACTAAATCACTTAGTTCAATTTCTTGTGATCTCAAGTTTATATTCTCTCTTTCTATTTTTTGCTTTTTTATATTTTATTCATTATATAAAAGTTTTTTTAAAATCTATTTTAACTTTGTTTTTTACAAGCTTAATTTTAGTTTTATAAAAAGCTAAAATTACAAAAAAATCCAGCTCTTTCTAAGTTGGATTTTGATTTTTTAATTAAAAGAAATGTAGCTTTTCTTTTACTTCTTTTGAAGCCATAAATGGAATTCTAGTTGTATAGCCATATTTTGCAGCAACAATTTTTTTAGTAGGTCATTCAAAAATCATTGCATTCCATCTAAAAACAACATCATTGTAAAGTTCTCTAGCAGCCGTTACTTCTTTTTGTAAATAACTATTTTGTTGCATAGCATCTCTTAGTGTATTTTGAGCTTTTAACTCAGGGTAGGCTTCAAAGGCTAAGTTGATTTGTCTACCAAAGTTATTTAAATTTGATTGAAGCTCATCTGTTGAAAAATTATTTGAAACAATGGCCTTGTTAGCTCCACTTCTATATAGGCTAACTTTTTCCATAACTTCTTTGTCTAAATTAATTGATTTTTCAACAATTCTAGCTGCATTTTCCAGGATGTGAAAGCGTTGTTCTTGGTAGTTATCAATTTGTGAAGCATGATGTTGAATTTTTTGTTGAACTTGGTCTAGTTCTTTTTTGGCATTGATTTTCATAAATAAAAAAACTAGTCCAGGAATAATAAAAAGAGACCATAAAATAATTTCAAAAACAAGAGATCCTCTACCAACTTCTACAGCTAGTTTTTTGTCAATAACATGAACTGCTCTTCCTTGGTCATTTTTGTGTTCTAGATCTAACTCTGATAGTTCATTTGCCATATATTCCTTTCTAAAATTAATAGTTTTATCTTCTTGGGTGTTGATGTAAATTTAATACATATTTAAGATTATATTTTAATAAAAAGTTTTCTTGTTAAATAAAAGTTTTCTTTGATTTAAAAAAAATAAAAAAGCTAATAAAAAACAAGCACAAAGGCTTGTAAAAAATAATTAGGTATTTTTTTAATTTAAGATTAGAAACTAATTTCTTTTTGAACGTCGTCTCAGTGTTTTTTAAGGTTAATAGCTGATTCATCAAAAGCTTTTTGTTCAGCTGGAGAAAGGTCGTAGTTTTTAACTTCTTCTCATCCATTTTCTCCTAAAATAGCTGGGCGAGAAATGTAAATTCCTCCACCAGGTTTTGACTCATCTAAGTAAATTCCAATTGGGAAAATTCTTCTTTGGTTATATAGAACTGACTCAGCCATTTCAGCAACTGATGCACCAATACCAAAGTATGTAGATCTTTTTCTGTTGATGATTTCATAAGCTTCTTTATATGTTTTTTCTGAAATCCATTTTAGATCATCTTCAGTTAGAGCTTTTGATTTTAAGAAATCATCAAGTCTTGAAAATCCAATTTGCATTCTTGAGAAAACAACAACTGATTTGTCACCGTGTTCACCAATAACAAATCCATGAACTGAGTTTGTAGGAACTCCTGTTTTTTCTGATAAGAATTTTCTAAATCTTGAAGTATCTAGGAATGTTCCTGATGACATAACTTTTTCTTTAGGGAAGTTTGTAACTTTTTGGAATACAGTAGCTAGAATGTCAACTGGGTTTGAAGTAACAATTGTAAATCCATTGAATCCACTTTTTTTAATTTCAAGTGCAATGTCTTTCATAATTTTTGAATTGTCAGCAATCATTTCAAGTCTAGTTTCACCTTGTTTTTGTGGTCTACCAGCTGCAACAATTAATAAATCTGCGCCTTTAGCATCTGCATATGTTCCAGTTCTAATTTTAGATCCTGTTGTTGAGTTTAGAGCAATGGCATCACTCATATCCATAGCATGTCCTTTGGCAAACTCTGTGTTAATGTCAATTAAAACATACTCAGCGTCAATTCCTTTGGTAATCATTGTGTAAACTACTGTTACACCAACGTTTCCTGTACCAATTAAAACAACTTTTTTCATGTTTCTCCTTAAATAAAATATTTAAATAATAGTCATTTTGTATGATAGTTTTTTGAAAAAAACATCATAGCTCAATTATATATCCAAACATTTAGCTTTCTTATTAAATGGCCATCTAAATGGGCAAAATATGAAAAAAAAAGCCATATTTTTTATATTTTGGCTTTTTTTTATTTTTTTAAATAAATTTATTATTTTTTGTGTTTTTCAATATTTAACTTTGGAGAAAGAGCTCTAGCTGCTTCTCAAACAATTTCACCATATGTAGGGTGTGGGTGAATTGTAGCTGCAATTTCAAAAACAGAAATTTCATTATCCATTGCTAAAACAATTTCAGCTATGTAATCAGTTGAGTTTTTACCTATAATGTGACAACCAAGAATTCTTCCGTATTTTTTATCAACAACTAGTTGAACAAATCCATTACCTTCACTTGAAGCAAGAGCTTTTCCTAGAGTTGAAAAGCTATATTTTGAAGTTACAACATCATAACCTGCTTCTTTAGCTTGTTGTTCTGTTAGACCAACAAAGGCAATTTCTGGTTTTGTATAAATACATCCAGGAATTTCTTGTTTTGGATAAACTTCTTCTTCACCAACAATGCTCTCAACTACTCTAATAGCATGTCTATAAGCCACATGAGCTAACATGTTTTTCCCAGTAACATCACCGATGGCATAAACATTTTCAACGTTTGTCATTAATTTATCATCAACGATAATTTCGTTTCTTTGACCAATTTCAATTCCAACTTCACCAGCATTTAAAGGTGTTGGTATTCTACCAACGGCTGCTAGGATTTTGTCAAATTTCATTGATTCTTCTTTACCACCTACTTCAAAAAATAGTTGATTTTTTTCAATTTTTGTTGTTGAAGCATTAAATTTAAATTCAACTCCGTATTTTTTAAGGTGATTTGTAAGTTCGGTTTTAATCTCTTTTGCAAGAGGAGCATTAGCTAAAATTGCATCTGTGTTTTGAATAATAGTAACTTTAGTTCCTGCCATAGCAAAAACTTCAGCAAATTCAACTCCGATAACTCCAGCTCCAATAATTCCTAGAGTTTCAGGTAGATGTGAATCTAAATTAATTAACTTGTCACTTGAAAGAACAACTTCATCTTTATAAGCTTGTTCAAAACCAGGAAGATTTAGTTTTCTATCAAGAGAACCAGTAGCTATAATAATGTTTTTTCCGCGGTATACTTTTCCATTAACTTCTAGTTCATGAGAACCAACAAATTTAGCCTCTCCTTCAATAGAAGTTGCTTTAGCAGCTTTCATTAAGAATTTAACACCACCAACAATTTTGTCAACAACGCTTTTTTTGTTTTTCTGAATGTTAATTCATGTTTTTTGTCTATCAATTTTTAGTGCTTTAAAATCGGCTACAATTCCATTGTGTTCATGTGAGTGTTCTAAATTGTAAAGCTCTTCAGTTGCATGTAGAAGTGCTTTAGTTGGAATACATCCAACATTAAGACAAACTCCACCTCAATATTGTTTTTCAATAATTAAAGTTTTTAGCCCATATTTACCAGCTTCTTCAGCTGCTAAATATCCACCAGGACCAGCTCCAATTACAATTACATCATATTCAGCCTCAACAGCACCTGTATAAGCTTTTCCAGCTACTTTTCCAGCTACACTTGGAGCAGCAACAGCTGCTGGTGCAGGAGCTGCAACAGGAGCAGGAGCAGGACTAGGAGCTGCCGCTGCAGCTGAGCCTCCTGGTTTTCTTCTTCTAGATCCAAATAAATCACCAGCTGAAGATTTGTGCTCTTCAGCGGCTGGTTTAGCTTCAGCGGCAGCTGGTTCAGGAGAGTCACTTGCAGGTCCTGAACCATCATCGATTCAGAAAATTTCTTCACCAACATGGACAGTTCCACCTAGTTCAAATAAAATTTTGTTAATAACTCCACCTGTAGGAGAAGGAATGTCACTTGTAATTTTATCTGTTTCAACAGAAAAAAGAGAGTCTCCTTCTTTAACTGTATCACCAAGTTTTACGTAAATTTCAGCTACTTTTCCTTCGTGAAGTCCTTCACCGATATCAGCGAATTTAAATTTATACATAATTAAAATACTCCTAAAATTTCAGGTTGTTCAAGTAGAGATTTAACTTTTGAGATAAATTTACCCATTGTAGCTCCGTCAATTCATCTATGGTCAGCTGCTATAGTAATTCACATTACTTTTCCAGGAACTGCAGCTCCATTTTTTCAGTAAACTTTATCAACAATTGCTCCAACTCCTGCAATGGCAAGTTCTGGATAGTTAATAACTGGAGTTCCAAATAATGATCCAACTGAACCATAGTTAGTAATTGTAAAAGTAGCCCCTGACATATCAGCTGGTTTAATAGTTTTTGTTCTAGCAAGATTTGCTAGTCTAATTATTTCTTGAG
This sequence comes from Mycoplasmopsis pulmonis, assembly GCF_900660575.1. Lineage (NCBI taxonomy): Bacteria > Bacillati > Mycoplasmatota > Mycoplasmoidales > Metamycoplasmataceae > Mycoplasmopsis > Mycoplasmopsis pulmonis. The sequence goes on from NZ_LR215008.1 coordinate 919,903, forward strand.
AAAACTCAACTAAATTTAAGCTTTGTGCATTTTTAATAACAGGAACCATTAAACCATGATCTGTATCAACTGCCACACCCAAATTAACTGTGTCAGGATAGACAAGCTCTTCAGTTTTTTCATCATATTTAGCACCAAAGATTTGGAAATCTTTTATAGCAATAGCAATAGCTTTTAAGATAAAAGGTAAAAATGTTAATTTAATACCTGTTAGGTCTTTAACTTTTTCAACTACACTTTTTCTTAAATCTCATAATTTAGTCATATCTATTTCATGAACTAAGCTAACGTAGGCAACATTGTCTTGAGAGTTTTTCATAGCTCTAGCAATAGCTTTTCTAATGGTAGTAACTTTTTCTCTTCTAGCCTCTAGTTTTGCAACTTCTTTAGAAGGACTCACTGGTGCAGCAGCTGCCGCCGGAGCAGCTGCAGGAGCTGCACTAGTGGCAGCTGGAGCTGGAGCTGGCTCAGCTGCTTTAGGTGCATTTTGTTGTTCAGCAATAAATTTTAGAACATCAGATTCTAAAATTTTTCCATCATGACCACTACCTTTAATTAAAGATATGTCAACTTGTTTTTCTTTTGCTAGTCTTCTAGCAATTGGAGAAATTAGTGCCATTTCTCTTCCTTTCTTATTTTTGTTTTAATTAAAAGAATTAATTTATGAATTTTAACTTAATGTAAAAAGCGTTAACATTTTAACACTTTATTAAAAGTTTAGTTTATAAAAATAAAAAAGTGGAAAATTTTTTACAACTTTCTACTTTTTTATCTAAATTCTATTATTTAGTTAATTGAAACAATTACTCTTCTCGTTCCATTACTTTTTTAATTGCATCTGCAATTCTTTCAGGACTTAGAGCGTGGTATTGTTCACCTTTTGCTAAAGGAACTGTAATGTCTCAACCTGTAAGTCTTGCAAGAGGAGTTTTAATGTAGTCTCCTGCTTCTTCTGAAACTCTAGCCATAATTTCAGCTGACACTGAAAATGATCTAACAGCTTCATGAACAACTAGCAATCTACCAGTTTTTTTGAAAGATTCAATAATTGTCTCTGAATCAAGAGGTGAAATAGTTCTTAAGTCAATCAATTCAATGCTGTATTCTTTACCTTCTTCATCTAGTAAGTCCATAGCTTTGATTGTATCGTGAACTTGTGCACCGTAAGTTACAAGAGTAAGATCATCTCCTTCATAAATTACGTTTGCTTTACCAATTTCAACTGTATATCTTCCAGCTGGAATTTCTTGTTTAAATGATCTATAAATTCTTTTGTGTTCTAAGAAAACAACTGGATCTGGATCTTCAATAGCTGCAATCATTAATCCTTTTGTGTCATATGGATTAGATGGCATAACAACTTTTAATCCTGGTATGTGAGAATATAGAGCTTCGATTGCCTCAGAGTGGTGTTCTAGAGCTCTAACTTGACCTCCCATAGGCATTCTTAATACCATAGGTACTGAGAATCTTCCTCTTGATCTATTTCTATATCTAGCAGCATGTACCATTAATTGTTGGAAAGCTGGATATGAAAATCCTTGGAATTGAATTTCAACGATTGGTTTTAGTCCATAAATAGCAGCACCAACCCCAACACCTGTTTGACTAGCTTCGGCAATAGGAGAGTCTCAAACTCTTTCTTCACCATATTTTTTTTGAAGTCCGGCAGTAGCTCTAAAAACCCCACCTTCAAATCCTGCATCTTGACCATAAAGAACAATAGTTTTATCTTCTTCCATCTTTACGTCAATAGCGTTAGTTAAAGCTTCAATGTTATTTAAAGTTAATTTGTCAGACATTATTTACCTCCTTTTTTCTCAAATCACTCTTTGGCTTCAGCCTTTTGTCTTTCTAAATATGGAGGTAGTTTTTCATATGTGTAGTCAAAAACTTCATCAACAGGAATATCATGCATTTTCATAGATTCTTCGTAAGTTTCTTTAACTAATGTAAGAGAGTCTTCTCATAATTTTTGATCTTGCTCTTCAGTTCAAAAACCTTTTTCAATCATGTAGTTTTTGATTCTGTGCATTGGCTCTCATTTTTCTTTTTCTTTTTCCATTTCTTCAGTTCTATAAATTCTTGGGTTATCACTTGAAGTATGAACACCTTGTCTTCATGTATAGAACTCAACTAGAACAGGTCCGTTTCCTTCTTTTGCTCATTCAACGGCTTCTTTCATAACTTCATATGAAGCTAGAAGGTCGTTTCCATCTACTCTAACTCCTGGAATACCAACAGCATGAGCTTTAGCAGCGATTGTAGCTTTTGTTTCTAAGTGTTCTGGAGTTGAAATTGATCATTGGTTGTTGTTAACTGTAAAAACAACTGGTCAGTTGTGAATTGAACTTACGTTCATAGCTTCGTAGAATTCACCTTCAGCTGTTCCACCATTACCAATAATTGTTACAGCAACATTCTTTTTACCTAATAATTTCATTCCATAAGCAACACCAGCTGCATGTGAATATTGAGTAGCAATAGGAACATTAACTGGAAGAACATTAACACCTTCAGGTATTTTTGATCCTCTTTCATTTCCATTTCAGTAAACCATTTGATTAATCATTGGTACACCTAAGTGTAGCATTGTTGCATTTGATCTAAACGCTGGTAAGAATCAATCATCTTTTTCCATTGCAAGTGAAGTTGCAACTTGTAGAGCTTCCTCTCCAAAGTTTGGAGCAAATGTTAACATTCTCCCTTGTCTTTGAAGTTGTGTCATATATGTATCTTGTTGTCTAGATCTTACCATCCAAGTATAGGCTTCAATGATTTTTTCATTTGATAGTGAAGTTTTATATTTACTGTCAATTAATTTTCCATCAATGTCCAATACTCTAATTAGTTGATCGCTAGAATCCATAACTTTTTTAGGATCAACATATTTGAATTTTTTACTCATATTTTCCTTTCGTATAAATATATTTAAATTTAATTAAATTAAATAATTAAATTGGCCAAAATTAAATTGTTTGTCCGCTATGTATCGAATAAACAATTTACCTTTTTATTATAAGGGAATTTAATAATTTGCTATTGTAAAAATGGCCAAATACACAAGGCTTGCAAATTTTTGCCACATTTTAAAAAAGTTTTTAAAATTTTCAAGTTTAAGGTTAAAATTAATATTTTCTTATCAAAAAAATAAAACAAAAGCTAGCCAAAAGCTAGCTTATTTTTTTAATATTTTGGTACAACACTAATTGATATTGAATCAGGTCCTGTGTGAGCAATAATGACCGTTGAGGCTAAAACAATACTTGAAAATTCAAGTCCCTTTTGTTTGAAAAATTCAACTGCACCATCAACCATTTCTTTGCTTGGTCCATGAACTAGTTTTAGGTTGTAATTTTTGAAGTTATTTTCTCCTCCAATAAATTCAGCTAATTTGTTATAAATTTTTTCTAAAGAGCTTTTAAAAGTTCTTTTAAGTCCAGCTATTGAATTGTTTGTATAAGACTGGATAATTGGAAAAAGTTTAAGCTTTGTTAAAATGAATTTTTTTACTCCTGAAATTCTTCCACCCTTAACTAGGTAATCTAAGGTTTTTAATGAAAGAAATGTAATTGTTTTGGTGTTAATCTCTTCTAGTCAAGTGATAATTTCTTTAATTGATTTATTTTCTTGTTCATACATTTTTTTAGCTTGTAGTCCAATTTCAACAATAGTATTTGCAACAAAGTGATTATCAAAAATATGTACATTTTTATGCTTTTGTGCATAAACATTTATAACCGAAATAGTTCCGCTTAAAAATGATGCAATAGGTAGAACCAAAACATCATTGTATTTTTGTGAAGATTCGTTAACTGCTTTTTCAATTGTTGAAGATATAGGAAGCGATGTTTTTATATCACTAGCTTGAATTATTTTGTCAAATAGTTTTTGTCTGTCATTTGAAGGGTTGTCTTCATAACTTGTTCCATCTAAAATAAGTTGCAAAGGAAGAAAATAAAAATCTTCTAATTTTTTAAATTCATCTTCAGTAATTGAAGTAAATGAATCAATAATAATACCTAGTTTTTTCATAAGTTCTATTATACTTGTCTTTAATTTTTCTTTTGATAAAAATTCAAAAGTTTATTTGTTTTGCATTGTTTCATAATAAAGGTTTACATTAGCTTTTAAAATAACATTTTCTTCTAATTTTTCTTCAATATCTTCATAGATTAATTTAATCTTTTTAAGTTGAATTATTCTAACTAAATAACAAAGATTCATAAAAGTATTTACATCATGAATTCTTTTTGAAATGTTTCTAGATATGATGACAATTCTAGGATCATAGTTTAAAATGTAGTCAAAAATTTTTGAATTTAAATCATGGATTTTAATTCCATTGAAAAACTGTTTTTGATTTAATTCAAATGAAGTAAAACCTACTTTTTCAAGTAGTTCCATATTGAAAATATTTACTATTAAAATGATGTTTGGATTTTTGAAACTCTCTTTTAATTTAATAAATTGACCATCACTAACATCAAGTAAAATTTTTTTGTTTTCTTTATATGAGTTTATAAAATCAGTTGAATATTTTTCTAACATTGTGATTTTATAATTTTTATTTTGAACAAATTTATTGAATCAAAAATTTGAAAAATTTTCCATAGTTGGAAGATAATAATTTGCAAAAATTTTTCTATGTTTTAATCCATAAACTCTTACATGTGCTAAGTAATTTTTAACTTCATTATGTAAGAGCATGTAAATAAAATCTGTGTATTGATTTTTAAAACTTTGATACTCATCAAAGTCAACTGTTTTTACGATAAATTTTTCTAGTTTTTTTGACTCAAGTGATTTAAAAATTACAAACTTCATTCTATAGATAACATTTTCTAAATCATTAACATATTTAATTGAGTTATTTTCAACAACACCAACTGCATCATAGTAAAAATTAATTCTTCAATTATTAAGATTGAATTCAAAATTTCTAACTAACTTGGCTAGGTTTTTATTTAGTTGATGATGGCTATTACTATGAATCATTATGTATGTAATATCTTCATCTTCAAAAAGGTAAAATTTACCATTAAATCTAATGTTAGTAAACTCTTCATAAAAAGCTGTTTTATCACTAAATTCTTGCTTTGTTAAAAACCCTATAAATGCTTTGAATGATCCCTTAACTTTTACAGCATCTTCTTTTTCAATAAATCTATATTTTTTCCTTTGATTAAATGAGAAATTGTGCTCTCATCTAAAATAGCCAATAAATGATTTATTTTCATCAACATGAACTTCGAGTCAAAGAGTTAAATTTTGAGAAAAAAATTTCGAAACTATCTTATGCACAATGTTATCTTTAAGTGATGATTTTTCTCTTAAGAAAATTGGTGTTTTTAAAACATCTTGTTTATATACATCAACATTTTTTAATTGATAAAAAAATTTAAGTAAATTGTCACTACTATCTTTATCAAAAAGAGTGTTTTTTACAAAATCATCAAAAGAAACTCAAAAGTTTTTTTGGAAGTCATTGTTTTTCTTCAAAACACTAGGAGTAAAGTCAAACATTTTATGTGATGTTTTTTTAATTCTATTGTTTTTTAAGTCAATTAAAAATGGAACAAAACCATCAGAGATATTAAAACTGATTTTTTTGTTCTCTTTAACAAAAATGAAGACAATAGCTATTGCTATAAAGATATAAATGGAAATTAAAATTCAAAGCATAATTGTTATTATTTTATTTTAATTATTTTAAAATTCTTCTTATTGATTCATGAGTTTTAGATATTGTTCTAATACCCACAGCTTTGTTTTTAAATCTAACAACAATTGATGATTCAAAATCATTGTCTTGTATTTCTAAAAGCTCTCCTTCACCAAAACTAGAGTGCGAAATAAAATCACCAACAATAAGAGAGTGATGACCTGACTGTATTTCTTGAGTAATGTTAGTTATTGAATTTATCTCTTGAACATGATCTTCAAGAGATATTCCCATTTCAGTTAAAAATCTTGATGTCTTTTTAGGCTCTTTTGAATAAGGATCAATACCACGAGCATCTGAGATAAAAACTTTTGTTTTTGCCCTTGTAAGAGCTACATAGGCTATTCTTCTTTCTTCTTCAAGTTTGTCATAGTTTATAGAACCATCTTTTGAATAAAGAGCTTTAGCTGAAGGTAAAATATTTTCGTTTAAACCAATGATAAAAACATAGTCAAATTCTAAGCCTTTAGCATTGTGTATTGTCATAAGTGAGATGAAATTATTTCCAGCTGATTCATCTATTCTATTTGAATATAAGGCTATATCTTCAAAAAATTTAGAAAGCTCAGAACTTGGATTTTCTTCTTGCCATTTTTGTAGAAGTGTTAAAAATTCATAAACATTATCTTGAATGGCATTTTCATCATCACGATCATAGTTAATCAAATCATAAAATTTAACTTCTTTTAAAAATGCATCAAAAATTCAAGAATAGTTTGCTTCATGTTTTTCATTTTTTAGAAGCTTTTTAAATTTTACAATTGTTTTTAATAAGGAAATAGTTTCTTTTCTTGTTTTAGCACTTAAACCTAAATTTTCAGTTTTGATTCTAGTAATAATATATTTGTATAAACTTAGTTTTGCAGCAGCTGCTTGATGTAAAACTTCATCTAAATCTTTTTTAGCCAAAGATCTAACAAAAAAAAGTAAAGTGTTATAAAAAGCAAGTGTATTTGCTGAGTAAATTGTCTTTAAAAAGTAAATAAGATTTTTAATTTCTTTTTTTTCAAAAAACTTTGTACCATTAACAATTTGGTGATTTATATTTTCTTTAACAAGTTGTTGTTCTAAAGCTCTTGAAACATGCGAAGAGCGATATAAGATAACTATGTTTTTAAGTTGAACTTTTTGTTTTTTCAACATGTTAATTTTAGTTACAACTCATCTTGCTTCAGCATCAATATTGAAAGCATGATTGAATTCAATGGCTTCACCTTCTTCTTTTTCAGTAAAAAGGTTTTTAGTTAATCTTCTTTTATTTTTAGCTATTAATTTATTTGCTGCATCAAGAATTTTTTTTGTTGAACGATAGTTTTGTTCAAGTTTAATTTTCATTGATTCAGGAAAGTCTTTTTCAAAGTTTAAAAATATATTTATATCAGCTCCATGTCACCAAAAAATTGTTTGATCAGGATCTCCTACTATTGTTAAATAAGCGTTCTTTGCTATTACCTTTAAAATTTCATATTGTAAAGGTGAAGTATCTTGAAACTCGTCAACTAAAACATATTCAAATTTTGACTCTCATTTTTTTCTAACTTTAGGATTTGTTTCAAAAAGGTGATTGACTAAAAGTAGAAGATCTTCAAAATCAACAAAGTTATTTTCTTTAGTATATTCAATGTAACTTTGATAGACTAAATCCATTTTTTCCATAATATCTTCATCAATTTCTTTTCTATCAAAAATCTCTCAGTTAGTAACAAAATCAGAGAGCTTTCTTTTTTTGAAATAAGCTCTCATTGTTCTATAGGCTAAATCTAAATTATCTAAATCATGTTTTGCATAAAGAAGAGACAAAATATTGTCTATATCTTTTACATCAAGAATTGAAAATGTTTTTGAATAACCTAAATGGTGAATATCTTCTTTTAAGATTAAATTACACAAATTATAAAAAGTATAAATTTGTAGATTTTTAGTATTTTCATTTATATGAGCAGAGGCTCTTTCCCTCATTTCTTTAGCTGCTTTATTTGTAAAAGTAACTGCTAAAATTTTGAAAGGATTAACTTGTTCAACTTCAATTAGATAAGACATTTTTCTGGTTAAAACTTTTGTTTTTCCTGTACCAGCTCCTGCAACTATTTGCAATGTTTTAGGCATTACTAAAACAGCTTGCTTTTGTGCAATATTTAAATCAGCTAATAGTTTGTGTTCAATCATTTTAATCCTTTCAAATATAGTTTTGTCTAATTCTTTTTTCAACTACAAAAATTACTTGCTCATTTTGTTTTTCCTCTTCAAATTTATTTTTTCAAACTAACTTTGAAGAGGAGATTTTATCTATAAAAGTAGTTTTAGTTTTTGAAATAACTAGTGAAAAAGTGTTTGCAAATAAAAGTAAAAATCAAGAATAAGATAATGCATGAATAAAATATATTTTTATTAAATCTATCTTAGATAAATTTGAATTTTTATTAGTTATTTGAAAAAGTAATTTTGCATCTAAAACAAACATCATTAATACAAAAATAACAAGTAAATAAATAACCATAATATTTCTTAAAAATATTTTTTTAAATAAATTTTGTTTGGCTTTAGTAAAATCAATTTTTATTTTAAATATGACCAGTAAGGGTGGCTGTCCTTTGAAAAAAATGGGAATAACTAGATAGTAAAGTGCTAAATAAAAAATAATTAATAAAAAGAATACATATACTCTAGTTTGCTCATAAGTATCTTCTTCTTTTATAATGACTAAAGATGATAAATATGCAATTAAAAAAAACACCAATATTTCAACAAAAGTAATTAGTAATCTAGGTCAAAAATTTACAGTTTTATTCTTTAACATTTTATTCTAGTAGATGCAAAATTTTTTCTCAATCAGATTCTTTCAAAGGATTCAACATCATTTGAGTCTCTTGATTTTTTAACATCATATATTTATTAGTTGACTTGAAGTTAGATTTATCTTTTTTTAATATATTATCAATAACCTTAGTTAGCTTTTTTAGTGCCACTGAATTATTTATTGATTTGTTTTCCATTACATTTATCAAGTTTCTAATTTTACCCTCTTTTAAGTTAGCTAAAATTCCCGTTGAATAAACTAAAAAGAAATAAAAGTATGAATAAAATAATTCAGATAAAAAGGGACTTTCATTTTTTTGATAAAAATCTAAAATGTTTTTTCATTCTTTGTAAAACATAGTCGGAGAAAACAAATCATTTTTATCTATGTGTTCTTCAATAATTTCGGTGTTTACATAAACATATGTTTTTGCATAAAAGAAAGCAAAATATAAAAGTTCAACTGAAAATTTTGTATTATAAAGTTTTAAAACTTTGTTCTTGTCAATTTCATCAAAAATAGATTTTTTAAAAATTTTATTGAATAAAAGAGGGAAAGAAAAAGCTAAAATTTCTGGTTTTTCTTCAATGGAAACTTTGCTTTTAGTTTTTATTCTTTGCTTAGGTTCAAAATCAATTAAACCTCTTGTTTTCATCCTAAATTCTATAATGTCACTATCAAATTTATTAATAAGATAAAGTAGTTGAGAAATAAAACTTTTTTTGATGTGATTATTTTGTGTTAAAACAAAAAAATATTCACCACTTGCATATTTTATTCCTTCAACAATGTTTTTGTTAATTCCTTGATTTCTTGAATTAAAAATTACTTTTACTCTATCTTGATATTTTTCTTTTAAGAAGTTTAAGTGTTTAAAATTTTTGGGAAAAATGTTATTGTCAACAATAACAACAATTTCAAAGTTTGAACTTTGAAAGTCTTCATTAATTAGTGCTTTTAAAACAGATCTTTTTTTGTTTTTTTGAAAGGGCAATATTATCGATAATTTCATAGTTACATTTTCAAGTTATTCGGTGTTCTTGGAAATGGAATTGAATCACGAATGTTATCAATTCCTGTTATGTACATAACTAATCTTTCAAGTCCAAGTCCAAATCCAGCTGATCCTGAATAACCATACTTTCTTAAATCTAAATATCACTGGATATCTTTTTGATCAATATTTAACTCTTGAATTCTTTGTTCAAGTTTTTCATATCTATTTTCTCTTTGAGAGCCTCCAACTAGCTCACCTATTCCAGGTACTAATAGGTCAAAGGCAGCAACTGTTTCATTATCGTCATTTTGATACATATAAAAAGCTTTTAACTTTTTAGGATAGTTAATTACTCCAACTGGACCTTTTGCATATTTTTCTGCAATAAATCTTTCATGCTCAGTTTTTAAATCCATACCAAATTCAATGTTTTGTTCTTCAAAGAAAACTTTGTTTTTTTCTAAAATCTCAATAACTTTTCGATACTCAATAATTTCCAAATTAGACTCAAGAAAATCCTCAAGAGATTGAATTAATCCTGGCTTGATATGTGTGTCTAAAAAGACTAGTTCATCTCTGCGTTTTTCTAGTACTTTTTTAATTACGTACTTAAGCATCTCTTCAGACATTTGAATAAGTTCTTTTAGCGTAAAAAAAGCCACTTCAGGCTCAACCATTCAAAATTCAGCAGCATGCTTTTTGGTATTGGAGTTTTCAGCTCTAAAAGTTGGTGCAAAAGTATAAACTTTTTGTAGACCTAAAGCATAAGCTTCAGCATGAAGCTGGCCTGTTACTCCAAGGGTTGCTTTAACATTGTTTCCAAAAAAAGGTTCTTTATCTTCTGAATCAACTATAAAGGTTTCACCAGCTCCTTCACCATCATTACTTGTAATTATTGGAGCTGCAACCAATGAAAAATCGTTTTTTTGAAAATATTCATGAATAAAAAAAGATATTGATGATCTCACCAACATTACAGCTTTTATAGTATTTGATCTATGTCTTAGGTGTGGAATTGTTCTTAAAAACTCAAGTGTGGTTTTTTTAGTTTGAATTGGAAAATCTTCATCACTTTGAGCTAGTAAAGATATTTTATCTACAATTAATTCTACACTTTGCTCAGCTTTTGGGGTGTAGTTTAAAATTCCTTCAGCTTTAATAGAACTTCCAGTTTTAAAATGAATGTCATTTAAATCCATTTTCTCAGATTTTAAAACTAGTTGCAAATGTAATACACTACTTCCGTCATTTAACTCTATAAATTGGATTTTTTTATTTCCTCTTGAAGTTACAACTCATCCTTTAATCTTAATTTTGGATTTGTCTAACTCTTTTGCATTTTCATAGATTTGTTTAACTAACATTTTCACCTCAAGTTAATATATTACTTTAAAATTTTAACATAAAAACCATAGCATTGTAAACTATGGGTTTAAATTGTGCCAAAAACAACTTAAAAAACTAGTCTTTTTTTTGGCTATTTTCTTTTAAAACTTCACTTGTAGATTCTGGAAGGTTTTGTCCAAAATCAAAAAAATAAGCAATGTTTTTAAAAGCATAAGGAGGAATTTTTAAATCCTCTAAGTTTGCTTTTGTAATATCTAAGTTAATTTGGTTTTCCTTTTTTTCCATTAACTTTTGAACAAATTCAGGCTCAACTACAAAAACTGTTGAAAGGCCAACTAAATCTACATGTTCAATAGCTTCAATGGCACTTTCTAATGAGTTAATTCCTCCATTTGCTATAACAGGAACTCGTCCATTTATATGCTCATAAACAACTTTGTTTATTAGCTGATTATAAAATTTACCTTTGGTTCTAACTTTGGTTTTGTAGATATTTTTTCCTCAGCTTGCAAGAGAAAGATATGAAATATCAATTTCATCCAAGATTTTATCCATAAGCCAATTAAACTCTTCAACAGAGTATCCAATGATTTCACCAATTGTCTCTTCAGGGGTTGCTCTAAAGCCTAAAATAAAATCTTTGTGAGCATGTTTTTTAATTACATCTTGAACTCTATGTAAAACTTGCATTGTCAAAAGTGCTCTAGACTCTAGACTTTGATTTCCATATTTATCTTTTCTTTGATTTGAATATTTAGAAAAAAAAGCTTGTTGCAAAAGTCTTTGAGCAGAGGCAATTTCCACCCCATCAAAACCTGCTTTTATAGCTCTTAAAACTGCATTTTCAAAGTCTTGAATAATGCCTTCAATTTCTTCAATTGTAAGCTCTGTTACTTCATGTTCAAAAGGAGTTAAAAAAACTCCTGCACTAGGGCCATAAACTTTTTTATATCTTATTAAACTAGCAATTGAAAACCTTCATGAATGAGCAATTTGTAAAATAGCTAAGTTACCATCTTTTTTCATGACTTTTGCCATCTGGGTTAGTCCAGGTAAAACTTCATCACGATCATTTGCAAAACCGTTTTCAAAAAGCTGGGCATATTTGTTGATGTAAGTTCCTCCAGTTATAGCCATAGGTGCACTATGGCTTCTTCTTTGGGCATAAGCTAAATCATCATCAGTAATTATTCCATCATCAGTTGATGTATTAAGTGCCATAGGTGCTAAAACAAATCTATTTTTTAAAACAAAATTTTTAATTTTAAGTGGCTGAAATAATTTGTTTTTTAATAATTCTTTTTTATCCATATTTTCCTAAAAAATAATATTTAAAGTGCTCTATTTACTTTTAAAAAATGACTAAAATTTTCTTTTCTTATCATAGGCATTTTTTTAAAGTTTGTTTTTTTATTTTTAATCTCTTTTACAAAACACTAATTTTAATTTTATATTTTTTAAAGCTAAAATTTAAAATTAAATAAATCAAAAGTTGATCTTGTTTTTTACATAAATAAGAATAAAAATCAAGATCAACTTTTTATAGTTTTTTTAAGTAAATAAAAAAATCATAGACTAGCTATGATCATTTTATTTCATGAGGGCTTAGAGGCTTTTTATTAATTTCAACTCTTTCAATAAGACCTTCTTTTAATCTAATAACTTTGTGAGCAATAGGTGCCATAAATGGGTTGTGAGAAACCATAATTATTGTTGTTCCGGTTTGCTGATTTATTTTTTGTAAAATATCAAGAACTATTAAAGTTGTTTTTTCATCTAAAGCACCTGTTGGCTCATCGGCAAAAATCAAATCAGTGTTTTTTGTTAGAGCTCTTAAAATAGATATTCTTTGTTTTTGACCTCCAGACATTTGAGCTGGGAATTTGTATTTAACATCTTCAAGATCAAAGATTTCAAAAAGCTTGTGAATATCCATTTTCTTTGATTTATCTTTTTGAAGATAATCACCTGTTTCTACATTATCAAAACCTGTTATATTTTCAAGCAAGTTATAACTTTGAAAAATAAAACTAACATTTAATCTTCTAAATTTTGTCAGCTCATTATTTGAAAGATAAGGTAAGTTAACATCGTTAACAACTACATCCCCTTTAGTAGGTCTATCAAGTCCGGAGATAAGGTTTAAAAGTGTACTTTTTCCAGAACCACTTTTTCCATAAAGAATAACAAATTCACCTTTTTTGATATGAAAGTTAACTCCTTTTAAAACTGAAGTAACTAAATTACCAGAGGTATAAATTTTTGAGACATTAACTACATCAATTATGTTACCGGTTAAGTTTTTAAATTTTTTTCTTGCATCAGCTTTTCTCTTTTTGTTATTGGCTCTATTGATAATTTTCAAAGTCTTTCAATCAGCTTGTGGGCTTTGTCCAATTTCAATTAAAGAAGTGTTCATAGCCTCTATTGAATCAAAGGTAATAGTTTTTTCTTTAATCTTGGCTTTTTCATCTTTTTTATTCATTATTTACCTTTCAACAACATAATAGGTTTGATTTTGTTTATTCCAATTCATGAAAAAATAGATGTAACAGAAATGATTGCTGCAACAGCTAGGAAAGTAACTAACATATGTCAGAATTTTAAAGAAAGCGGAAGGGCTATGGAAGCTGCGTTTATTAAGAAGAAATTGAACGTGAAAATAATAGCTAAAACAAACACCGATGAAAGCAAAATAGCAAAGATAATAAATGGAACAAAAATTGAGAAAAATAGAATTAATCTTTCTTTGTTATTGTAACCCAAGATTGCAAAGATAGCTATGTTTTTTTCATTTTCAGCAATTAATATTACTGAAATAATTACCAAAATAATAACTGAAATAATTAAGGAAATAATTAAGATAGCAACAGTTAAATTATTAACAGCCGAAGATATGTTTGTAACAAATCCTGATTCAACATCTTTTGAGTCAATTGAGCTTGAAACACTTGCATATAAACTTCCATAAACTTGAGCATATTTTTGAAGAGCAGCATCTCTTTGAGATTCATTATTTTTTAACTCATCTAATGAGCTTGCATTTGAGTTTAATCACCTTAAAATTTGTTGCTCTGAAAGGTTTAATCCACTTACACTTCTTAAAGGTCCACTTTCATCAAAAATAGCATCATAAATTGCGCTTTCATTACCTTTAAATTCAAAGTTTGTTATTGCAGGTCAATAACCACTAGCTGAGTAAATTGATGATGATCCTATTAGCTGTGCTGGTTTGTCTCTTGAGGTTAAAATTCCATTAAAAATTTCTTGATTTTCTCTTAGAGCAATTTTGTTTAAATCAGTAATTTCATTAACAATTTCTTGGCTTGTAATAAATTCTTCATTGATAAAAGTTGGGTTAATTCCAACAACTTCAAAAATTACATTATTGTCAAAGTTTTCTTGTTTAATTTGATGTGAATAACGAGTTGCTTTGTTTAATATTGAAACTCCAAAAGTTGAACCAATACCTAGTTTGTATTTTTTAGAACTTACAGTGTTAACAACAACTGGATAAACTTTTTTACCATCAATTGTTTTAGTTTCAAACTTAGCAATTTCTTGCATTAAATCAACATCATTTTCATCAATGATTTTTATGAATTTTGAATCACTTTTGTATCCATAAATATTTAATGATCTTGTTGTGCCTTCAAAGTTAGCACTTGCATATGAATAAGTCTCATCAAATCTTTGATCAAAGACAACTCCTCCAAGTGATAAGAAATAATCTTCTCTTGGAAAACTTTGAGTTCCTTTTTCTTCAAGCTCTTTTGCAATTCTATGGTTTTCTGATTGGTGTAATTTAGTGTAGGCTCTTACTAAAAATTGACGATAAACATTTCTTAGACTAATGTTTTTTTGATTTGGAAAATCTCCATAATAATCATCTGCAAAAATATCCCTTGATGTAGTAATGGGTTCATGATTATAAGTGTTTTCTATAGCATTTCATCTCATATAGAAAAATCCTCTTACACCTTGTAAATCATCAAAGTATTTAAAGTAGTTTTTAGGATCACTTACTGATCCATAATAGAAATTACCATTTTCTGGATTTTGAATTAATTTATATGGTGAAGTTTCATCAAATTGAGTTTGTTCTAGAAGTTTTCCCATTTCAGAAACTATTTTATCAACCCTGAATTTTTGTGTGTCGGGCAGTGAATTATAAATAAGATCTCAAAGGTTAAATCTAATCGCACCTTCAACTATGATATTCATTGAAAATGCACTAAAAACGTGAGGTAAATAATCTTTTGGATCTCCATTATTTTTTTGGCTTCTATCACCATTTATAGCATTTGACCATCCAGGTTTAAAGTATGTTCCATCAACTAAGTTTGCCTCTCCAGGAGTTCCAAGAGGAACATACAATGAGTTTTTAATTTCATCATAGTTTAATTTAGTTAAAGGTCCTCCTTCAAGAGTAGGAGTTGCTAAGTTTAATTTAAAACTATAGTGTCTATTTTTGTAGGTAGAGTCAATTGATTTACTAAAGACTTTATTAATACTAATACCAAACATGATGATTGTTGATGTGATGGTAATTGCAAAAGCTAAAGAGAGTAATTTGAAAAAGGAGTTAACTAAAAGTGAAGCTGAAAATTTTGTCTTTACATTTCTTTTTGAAAAAAGTCTATTTATTCTTCTTGAAAATGATCCAACCTTTATTGCTGTAATACCAGACATTAGATCAATTGGTTTTTTTCTAAGTATTCATAATGAAGTCAAAATAATCAAAATCGACATTCCTAAAAAGGGTAAAAACACAGCAACCATAAGTGAGACAATACTAAATTTTTCTGTGTGTCTTTCGAGGGTTCAAAAATTAGAAAAGACATTCATCAATAAGCCTTGGAGATTGTTTCCAACAACATAACCAAAGACTCCACCAAAAACAGCCGTAAACATTGCAAAGACTGTCATGGATAGTGATATTTGAAGAGGTGAATATCCTTGAAAAATTAAAATTCCAATAACAAGTGATTTATTTTTAATGTATCTATGAACAATAAAAATAATTGAAATAGCAACAAGAGTTATTAGGATGATAATAATATAAAAGTTGAAATTTGAAACAGAAGATATGATCAACCTTGGAGTTGCAACTCTAATAGATCTTTCTGGATTAATTGGATCAATTTCATTATTTAAGTAAGTTTTTTTAATACCAACTGATTGATCAGTTTGTTGACTAATATATGATTCAATTTGATCAGCTAAAAGCCTTTCTTTTTTTGGCTCTGCTTTAACTAAAATGTATTCTTTTATATTAGGTGATTCAGAAAAAGTTTTTACTCTTTCAAATCCTTTTTGGTTTACATAAACTATGGCTTGTTGAGAAGTGTTAACTTGTAAATTATTTTCATCAACAACTGGATATAAATAATCACTAGTTGTATCGGTTCCTACAATAATAAATTGAGAACCATTAACATTTAACATTCAACTTTCATCTTTATTTTTTAATAAAAATTCATTAAATAATTTGTTATTAGTTGGTATTTCACCAGTGTAAATTGTTTTATTATTTTTAACAAGATAAGCTTGATTTACTTTTACTAAATATGAAGCAACATCATTAAAAACAACAACATTATCTAGAGTATGAGGATATGTTACTGCATCAATAAATTCATAAATAGTTTTTTTGAAATTAATTCCAAAAACAAGCTCTTGTTCATCATTTTTTTTCCTTGAATTTTCATTAATTCCAATAAGCTCTAAATAATCTAAATCAACAAACAAATTACTTTTGGCATCATTTTCAAAGTTGTTAAAAACACCTTCATTACTATTTCCCAAAAACACAGAAACAAAATTTTGGATTTGTTCAAAATTCATCTTACCTAGATTAACAACTTTGTTAGTAATCAAATAAGCAAGATTTGATTTATTGTCTTTGTTTTGTGAATTTTCTGGAGTGTTTAAACTTGAGGTAAATCATAGAGCAACTTGAGGAAGCAAAATGTTTAACATTGGATCAACTAATGCATAAGAAAGACCTAATGAATAAATAATTTTTGATTGATTTATTGCAGCACTAGCTTGCTTGTTCAACTCATTAAGTGCAATTTTATTTTCAAAAACTGGATTTGTAATAGAGTATTTAAAGAAATTATTTCTATGAATATCTTCATATTCAAAAATATTTAAAAGTGTTGGATGATACTCTTTAAATGAAAGTAAAATTGCAGCTATTTGAATAAAATATTCTTTATTTTCTTCAATTAATTTTCTAGCTTCATTAGTTAGTGAATCTAGAAATTTTTGAATTTCTTTATTTTTGTAATTTTCTGCTTCTTTTTCAAATAATTCATTTGCTAGTCTTGAAGTTGAAGCTAGTCCTTTAGAAATTCCAAAACCAGCTATATCAAAATTGTCATCAACATCTTTGTACAAAGTTTTTGAATTTACTACATTAACAAAAGCATTTTCATCATCTGATTTAGTATTTATAAAATCAAAAATCTTTTTATAGTCATTTTGATAATTTTCAATACTTAATGATTCTTTTCTTAGTCTAATAAAAAGGGCTAAAAGACTAATGGCTTTTTTACCTAATTTATAATCAGGATGTTTTAGACCTGAAGAAGAAAGTTCAAACTCTTCATAAACACTTCCAAGTGAGTCTTTAAGTTGTTTTGATGCAAGGTTGTATGCCTCATGATTTGAAGGAGCATCTAAAAGCCTTTTTGCAATAGTAGAAAAATTAACAAGTGATGAGTTTGTGCTATTAAATCTAAATTGATTTGTTAAAAGATAATTTGCATCAATGTGTTCAATTACATTATTTTTATCTTCAAAATTAAAGTCTTGTTCTAATGGTAGATATTTTTTTAAAAGTTCAACTTGTGATTCACTTAAGTTTCTATTTTGTAATAGTGAATTTTTAATTTGATCAAGTTGATTCAATATTTCAAGTTGTGTAAAAACTTCTTTAGATTTATCTACTTGAGATGCAAAAAGTTGAGGAAGACTTTGTAGTACAGAAAGATCACCTAATCCAACTTTTTTATCATCTTTAAAACTTGGAATGTAAAGAGGTTTGTCAGAAATTTTTAAGAACTCACCTGCATCAGAGATGTTAAACATTTCAACTAAAATGCTTTTTATTTTAGCATCATTGTTAATACCTAAATTAACACCATTTTCATCACTTTGACCATGAAAAATTGAATCTAAAAATGAAGCTCATAAATTTTTAGAACTAATAGAATTTGTTTTGTATTCTTTAGGGTTGTTTGGAATTTTTGGTAATAACTTAAATTCACTATTTTGTTTTAGTCTTGCAACAAATGATTTAATGTCTAAAAACGAAATTAACTCAACTAATCCTTTTGAAACATTTGAATATTTTTCTTGACCTTCTTTTGATCCATCTAATTTATTAAAAAAGTTTTTAACATCTTGATTTTCACCATGTATTTTTTTAAATCTTGAATATATTGAATCTTGTTCTTCTGGATTTAAAAATTTATTAAAGTCTATTTCTGAGACAATTTTGCCCATTCCTAGTCTTACTTTATTTTGGTCGGCACTATCTAAAATTGAAAGTAAAACATCAATTTCTGAAAGCAAAATATATTTATTGTTTTGATCATGTTTTTGTCAGTTTTGTTCATATCATAAACCAATTTCAGAAGTAGCTTTTGTAAAATCTATTGATTTAATGATCTCTTCAAAACCTTCAATGAATTTAACAGGGTCTTTTATGTAGGTAAAAATATCATAGACTTCTAGATTTAAAAATAGTGCGCTAAAAAGTTTTCCTGTAGTGCTAAGACTTCCAAAAATTTTGTCAAATTTTTTAAACTCACGAACAATAAAATCTTTTTGTTGTTGAGTTGTTGCTCCACCTTCTTTTATTTGTCTTTTAAGCTCTTTTGTAAAATCCAAGATTACATCATTAAAAAATGTGTTTCCGTTTTCTTTATTTATCTCACTAATTCAATCGAAAAACATCTTGAAATAAATGTTTGAATTAATTGATCCAGATGATAAAACTGAATGGAATTTATTATTATATAAAGCTCTTTTAAAAGGACCATACATCTTATCTAAATTAGCCTTTGATATAAAACCTCTAGTAACTAAATCTGATTTTCTAAATGCCTCATAAATACTATCTAAAAATAGTTCAAAAGTTCCTTGATTATTAATTTCTTTTATAACATCTGATCTAGGTGCTCTAAAAATAAAAGGAAGTGCAATTTTAGATTTATTACTATCAAGTGGTCTAGCTCATGTATCACCAACTTTTGTAGATGAAATTGTCTTATTTTTTTCAATAAAAAATAAATCAAGTTCATCTTTAGTAAGAGGTTTTTTAATGTCTAAAATAAATTTATTGTTATCTAAAATAGTGTGGTAATAGCTGTTATCTATTTTTACAATTCCCTCACTAAATTTTTTCTCCTCATTAACATTTTTTATTAAGACAATTTTTTGATTGCTAGTTCTATAACTTCCATTAAGATCAACATAGCTAATGTCTTTATAAAGAAGATCAACTATTAAAAAGTTTTTATCAACATGAAAGTTATCTAAAATTTTTGTAGTTATTTTTCCTGATTCAGAAGAAGGGATTTCCTCACTTCTAAAAAAGTTTGTGTCATTACTCTCTAATGTATTTAATTTAGATGGATTAAAATGTTCATCATAAAGTCTACCAACATTTTGTTTAATACCATTTATTACATTATCTTTATCACCTGTGTTGACAAAATGAAAAGTTTGACGCTCACTTTGTTCACTAACTGAGTCAATTGAAATTGTCTGTCTTAGTCCTAATGATTCTTTTCCTGCTAGTTCACTAACTTTATCTATTACATTTTGTTTGGTGATGCTATTTGAAAGATCAATGATTTCATTTGTTCTTTGATTTTCAATTCTTTTGTTAGATAAGTTATATAAAAAGTTAGACTCTCTTATTTGTTCATCACTAAAGTTTTCAATTGATTTTATTGTATAGATAGCTAAATCTTGAGTGCTAGGATTAACTTTTTTTAGATCTTTAATAAGCTCTAATGTATTAATAACCTCTTCAAATTCAGAGTGATTTTTTCCATTAATTTTGATAACTTGTCTTTTTTCTCAATATGAAAAAGACTTAAATTTTTTAGATTTTTCAGCATCAGCTAATATTTGTTCAATAGCCTCTTTTGTAGTTCCGTTTCAATCAGGATGTGGATAGTTTAGTGTGTATTTATGACGTTTGAAAAAAACTTCATTTTGATATGTTTTAATGATCTCAGAATCCAAAGCAACTTCATATCCTTTTTGAGGATTAAAGTGTTTGTTAGAATTTTGTTTAATTTCCTCAGTGTCACTAACAAAAGGAAATGAAAAAGAACCATAAACTTTTGTTCCTCAATTTATATTTGTTTTTTTATTTTCAACATCTTCACTAGCTATTGTAGGCAATGATTGATCAACTTGAATTGATTTATCATATTCATAAAAACCACTAACATTATTTTTTGAAAATCCTAGTATCTTTGCAACTTGATCAGAACTTAAAACATAAAGCTCTTTTCTATTTCTTCACTCAATAGATTTAAGTAAACTAACAGTGGCTTGTTTGGTTTTTAAATTTAAATATATTCCACCAATACTAGCTAAAAAATCATTGTCATTTGCTTTGTTTTTTATCTCAGCTATTTCTCTTAAAAAAAAGGGACTATCAAAGGTAAATTTTGTATCTTTTTTAATGACATTTTCAACTTGTTTTTGAACAAAATCTCCATTTGATTTTAATTCATATAAAGGTATGTGTGTTTGATCAGATAAAAATGTAATTGAATTTTTATTTTTATCAATGGCTATTCTTGAATCAACAACAGTGTTGTTATATAAGTTTTCAAGATATGATGCTTTGATATAAAGAGAATTTAAATTTGGATCATTTTGTTCTAAGTATTTTGAGGCTAAAATATAATTAGAGCTAAAGTCTAAAATCTTCTTTTTTTCTTGATTTGGATTGGATAATTTGTACTCTTCAATGGCTTTGTTATAAATTCCAGAAGAAGGAATTTTTCCATTAGTTTTTAAATCAAGATCAACAGTTAAATCATGATTTTTAGAAATTTTACTATATGAGTCAAATTGACGTTGATATGAATTTTTAACATCAAAAAGTAAAGTAAAAATTCCTGATGTTAAAAACACCAAAATACTCAATCCAATTACAGTTACCTTATTATGGGCAAGTGATTTAAAAACTTCTTTTAATATTTTGAACATAAATCTTCTCTTACAAAATGTAAGTAATTTTACCATTTTTAAGAATTGATGGCAAAAAATTGAATTTATCTATTTTTAAATGGAGTTATTTTTTTAAAAAATCATTAATAAAATTTTGATTTTTTAAATTAAAAAACCAAATGTACTTTGACATTTGGAAATTATAAAAAGTAATTTTTTTAAATTTTTTCTAAAAATAAATTAACAATATTTAGAAAGTTTTTTGTTCATTTTTCTAGATATTTTTTGTTGTCTTCAAAGACACTTGTGATCATTCTAAAGTTATCACTATCCATTGCATAAGCTATGCCAATACCATCATTTTCAACGGGATTAAATGAAAAGTTTTTTAGATATTTATCAACAATACTTGAAGTTGATAATATGTTTTGAGAGGCAGCTTTTCAAGCTTTAGTTTCCAACAAAGCAGGTTTTTTAATTTCATCTTGATTTTCATATCAAGCAAGATATATTCCAAGCATGTGCCTATTAATTCCTTTTCCTTGCTTTGTTAAAAGTGTTCTTTGATAGTGTTCTTTTTCAATTTGAGGAAAGTAATTTTCAAATTCTTTAAGTGCTTGTTCAGGATTTTGTGCAAATTTTTTTACATATTCTAATGAAACACCACTAACTGGTCTAATGCACTCAGTTCTTCCTCTAAAAAAGCCTCTCATATCAACTGCTATATAAGTGTTTTTTACTTGCTCGTTACTTTGATATTGAGCAATTTGATAAAAAAGTTGAATTAAAGCCTCTGAGGATTTAACTCCTCTTTTTTTAACTTCATCTTTATTGAATTTTTTAATTACATGTTCAAAAAATAAAGTTTTGTTAACATAGCTTAAAAATTCATCTTTTATTTGCTTAAATACAGCTATTTTGTCCTGATCAATATCATTTTTAAAAGTTTCAAATTCTGCAGGTTTGGCATTTTTTTCAAATTTTATATTTTCTTCAAATCTTGTTCCTATAATGTTTACTATGCTTGCTATACTAGCTCCATCTACACTTGCATGATCTGAAAGAAAAACAACTTTAGAATTTTTGCTAATTATTACTTGTAAGCCTTTTCCGTGTCAACGATTAAAATCAGAAGTTAAAGTTGAATTTTTTAAATTTTCCAAAGCTGATTGAGGACTAACATCATCTAAATTTATGATAAAAAGACTATTTAAAATATCAAGAGCTTGTTCAGGATATTTTGAGGCAAATTCATCAAAAAGTTCCTCTGATTTTTTAGCATCAATTGCAGCTGTTAAAAAGTTTGAATTATATTTATTTTTATTTTCGTTTTCTATAATTGAATTGAAGGTTTTATTCAAACTAGAAAGATCTACTAATTTTTTGTTTTTAAAAATATTTACTTTATAAAATACATTATTTTTCATCACTATTATGTGATTAAAAAATTTGTTATTTACATAATATTTATCTAAATTTTCAGAGCGTAATCTCATTGAAGAAAAAAGCGTTTTTAATTGATCTAGAGAAATTTTTTTGTTTTTTATTTCAAGAAAATCTAGCTCTCCATTTTTAACTTTTTGATATATTTTTCCAAGTTCAAGGGCAATAATAGATGCACTTTGACTTTGAGTTAAATTTTGATTTTTAAATTCAATATAATAAGGGGCATTAACCTCTGGAGTCATAGGTAGACGAGTTGTTAAATAAACATATTTTAATCATCAATCTGCAAGTCAACTATTGTCAGGGTTTTGTGATCTTTGTTTAATAATTGTTTCAATTTTTTGGCGCTCATTTGAGCTTAAATAATTTTTCACTTCTTCAAGTGCTTTTTGATAGTCATCTTTTGAAATTAATGGCTTAGTCCATTCTAAAAATCTCTCGAGAAAATCCTCTGATTTTTCAATAGGTAAAGTTTCTATATTAGCACTATTTTTAAAGTAATTATGAGCACTTTCAAAAAGTAATGAATTACTCTCAATTTTTCTTTGAATTTTTGAGTTTAAATTAGGTTTTTTCATTGTAAGTTCTTTTCATCAATGTTAATTATCTTTTAGTGGTTTTTTAGATCTAACTTTTAAATACATTACATAGGCTATTCCAAGGGCACCAACTGAATTTATCAAGGCAAAAATTCCTCAATAAATTAGTGCTTTATGTGAGTAAGTTGCTGAGCTTAGAGATTCATTTTCTGCTATTTTAGCTAAGAAAATACCTGCTCAAACATCTTTTGAAAAACCTATGATTGAGATAAATCCTATTGCTAGACCTAAAATTTTAGGATTTATTTTTAATTCAGTTGTTGTTGATCAATAAATTGATCGACTAGCTCCAATGAAAAACATGTTTAACATAACTAAAACAAAGCTTATTCATAAAATAGTTGGGCTAAAAACATTTTTAGAAGGATCATTAGTTGCTGCAACGAAGAAAATTATTAATAATAAAGCTGCTGAGCCAATTGTAAAAAGAGAAATTCAAATTAATGATTTTGAAGTTAATTTAGTATATCTTTTAGTTAAGTATCCAGCTGCAGTGGCACCTATAATTGGTATACCATAAATATAAACAGGTGAAAGAGCAGTTGCTGTATATTCACCCGCTCCTAGAGATTGTAAAATTGTTGTACCAAAACTACCATAAACTGTATATTGATTCATGACAAAGAAAATCATCATGGCAGTAAGTCAAACCCCTGGAGATTTTAGAGTTTTGATTGTGTCATCTTTGACTTTTATAAAGAATTCTTTAAGTTGTTGTTGTTTGAATTTTTTTAATTCGAATTCATTTTTTATTTCATATCATTTTTCGTGTAAAACTGAGTAAAAACTATAGCTTCCATCTTCTTTTTTAATAACATTTTTATCTCATAGTTTTCCAGGTAAGAAAAACAGTGATAAAACACCAGTTAATATATAAATTAGTCCATAAAAACCAATACTAAAGAAAATACTTGATGATGAAGATGAAATTTCTCCAGCATTTGCATTTGGTAAAATTGCACCTTTTGAATCAAAAATTACAAAAGGACTTACAACAATAACAATGGCAGCTAAACCTATTGAAATATAGTTTGCTATAAGTTGAAGTGCATATCTTGTTGTTTCAGCTTTTGCATATAGTGAAGCTTGCTCTTTAGGACTTCCAAGCATTTTAATACTTTTAATAAAAGCTGATCAAAAAGTTAAAACCGTTGTAAAAGAAAATAAAATGTGAATTATAACTAATTGTGCATAATCTACAATTCCTCTAAAGGCAATTAAAGAATATCAAATAGTTACAACTCCAGTGCTAAGCATTGAAAAAGAAAATAGTGTCTTAGCAGGTACTCTATCTGCTAATCAGCCCCCTGGTATGTATAGAAATAAAGAAAAAATTCCATACACTGTTAAAAGTAGCTGAACACTTTGTTCGTTTGATTGACTTACAGTAATCATTTGTGATTTAAAACTATAAAGTAGATAAGGAACCAAATAAATAGTTCCTCCACCTAAAGCAGTTATGAAAATGGCAATCCACTTTTGCCAAAGACTTAATTCATAGTAGTCTTCTTTTGCGTTATAAACAATTTTTTGTTTCATAGTTACTTCTTTCTTGCAAGTAAAATTATAAATCTCTCTTTTTAGCTTGATATTTGAAGGCATAAAAAAGGTCAAACTTTAGTGTTTGACCTTAAAACGTGATTGTTTTTTTCACAGTCTTATTGTTTTTGATACTCTTCTGGAATATCATCTAAGTTAATATGGCAATATCCATTTACATTTTTAAGTAAGTAATTTTGGTGATATTCCTCAGCTAAAGTTACATCTTCAACTTTTTGAATTTCAATATAGTTTTTCTTTCCTTCACTTTTCATAAAAGCTTCATTTAAGTCACTAAATTTCTTTAGCAAGTCTTTGTCATAACTATAAAGCCCAATGCGATATTGAACTCCTCTATCGTTACCTTGTTTGTTTAGTGAGTAAGGATTGATTATTCTTAAATATAATTTTCAAAGATCTTCTTCAGTAATTTTTGAATTGTCATAAATAACTCTTACAGCTTCAACATGTGAAGATCCTTCGCAAACTTCTTTGTATTTAACTCCTTCAAATCCACCATTTATATAGCAAGCTTTTGTATCTAAAACACCTTTAACTTTTTGAAAGTATCTTTCTACTCCTCAAAAGCATCCTCCAGCTATAAAAATTTCTTTTTGCATGTTTTCTCCTTCATAAAAAATCACAAATAGCAAATACTTATAAATAATAGCACACGAGCAAAAAGCTAAATTATTTTTTTAAATTTTACTTGCTTTATTTTTAATATTTTTTTAGCTTGATAATTTGAAATTACTAGCTTTAACCAATAAGACAAAAAAATAAAAATAAGTGCAACTTTTCTTATGAGTTGCACTTATTTAAAAATTTAAAAAAAGACTTATTTTTAATGATTTATTATTCAGCTTTTTCAGCTAAAGTTTCTTCTTCACCTTTGTCTTTTGCCTTAGTTAAATTGTCCTTTTTATCCATTTTGGATAAATCTTCTTTAATTTGAGCGTTTTTTTGTTTATCTTTTTCTTGACTTTCATTTACTTGATTAATTAAATCTTCAATATTAACTTTTTTACTTTCACCATCAGGTTTTATTTTCTCGTTATTTGGTGGAAGTTTCATATTTTTTTCAATGTATTCAATTTCTTCGGCAACAATTGTTTCATTTTCAAGAAGTGAATCTTTAATTAATTCTAATAATTCTAAGTTTTGTTCAATTGCTTTAATAGCAATTTCTTCAGAAGCACTAATTATTTTTCTAATTTCAAGATCAATTTCATGAGCCATTTTACTTCCAAAAGTACCCTTAGAATAATCTCTTCCTAAAAATGGATTTTCTGTATCTTCTTCATATTTAATTGGCCCTAGCGCTGACATTCCTCACTCAGTAACCATTTTTCTAGCAATTTTTGTTGCCCTTGAAATATCATCACTTGCTCCAGTTGAGATATTTTCTTTTCCATAAATAATCATCTCAGCTGCTCGACCACCCATGTATGAGGCTATTGTTGCTAGAAGCTCTTTTTTACTTGCATTGTATTTTTCTTCTTCAGGAGTCATCAAGTTATATCCTCCTGCATTACCTCTAGGAATAATAGTGATTTTTTGAACTTTATTTCCACCTTTAACTTTTAAACCAACAACGGCATGTCCTGCCTCGTGGTAGGCAACAGCTTTTAATTCTTCTTGAGAGATAACTCTAGATTTTTTAGCAGGTCCTGCCATAACTCTATCGATAGCCTCATCAATTTGAGTTGAAATAATTACATCAGTTTTTTCTCTTACAGAAAGAAGTGAAGCTTCATTAATAACATTTTCAAGTTGAGCCCCTGAATAACCAGGAGTTCTTTTAGCAATTTTGTCAAATTTAATTTCTTTAGAAAGTCTTTTTCCTTTTGAGTGAAGTTTTAAAATTTCTTCTCTTTCTTTAATGTCAGGAAGACCAACTGTGATGATTCTATCGAATCTTCCAGGTCTTAAAAGAGCAGGGTCTAAAACATCAGTTCTATTGGTAGCCCCCATAATCAAAATACCAGCATTTTCATTTATACCGTCCATTTCGACAAGGATTTGGTTAAGAGTTTGTTCTCTTTCATCATTTCCTCCACCAATTCCACTTCCTCTAGAACGTCCAACAGCATCAAGTTCATCAATAAAAATTATTGCTGGAGCTAATTTTCTAGCTTCTTTAAACATTTCTCTAACTCTTTTGGCCCCCAGTCCAACATAAAGTTCAACAAATGATGAAGCTGATATGAAAAAGAATGGAACATTTGCTTCTCCAGCTGTAGCTTTTGCTAAAAGAGTTTTACCAGTTCCTGGAGGACCTCCTAGCAGAATTCCTTTAGGAAATCTCGCTCCTGCAGCTGCATATTTTTTAGGATTTTTTAAATAATCAACTAACTCTTGAACCTCTTCAATTGGTTCTTTATTTCCAGCTATATCAGTAAATTTTTTATCTGTTTTAACAATAACAGCTTGGTTTTTTCCAGGATTAAAAATTCCTCCTGAAGCTGCTCTACTTTGTGCTTTGTAACCAAGGAAAATAATAATTGCAATAAGCGCAGGGAATCAAATGGCTTTTATAAATGTAATAAATCCATTTTCTTGAACAATGTGTTGTCCAAAAAGCCCAGCTTTAGATGCATCATAGCCAGGGTGCTGTGCTAGGAATTTATTCATAAATGTAAATCATGAAATTGTGCCATTAAGAGGTTTAATACTTTGAATATATGCTTGAACATTTGCTAATTGTAATATTTCACGAACTTCAACGTTTCCTGAAGTCAAGAAATTTGCTTGAGCAGCCGAGGCAGCAACGAAATATTCTTCCCTCATAGCTCCATTTCTAAAAATTACGCCAATGGTATTATCTAAGGAGTTGATCTTAATAGTTTCGAAATAGATATCATCTGTTGTGCTTTTGGCAGCTTCTTCAAAGTGTTTTAATAAATAGTCAAAACTTTTTGGTTGAGTTTTTGGACTAAAAAGTAAAACAAGAACTGTTATTAATAGAGCTGCAATAATCCCAACAATAACAATTAATAATCAATTAATTTTAGGTTTTTTCATTTTATCCATCCTAGTTTTCTATTTGATCGCAGAAATAATTTTAATTTTACAAACCAATACTAAATAAATTCTATGTTATCAAAATCATTTAAAACATAATTTAAACAATTATATTGAAGCGTAACTCTTTAAATACTTTAAAGCATTTTTTGTTAATATTATAACAAATTATTTTTTTAATACCTTTATTATTTTTTTAGCCTTAACTAGATAGAACTCTTTATTTAAAATGAATTTTTTTTCATTTTTTTCTGAATTGATAAATTTAATTATTTGCTGAATTTTTCCTCTTGATAAATTTATTGAGTTGTTTGTTTTTTCAGAGATAAAAATAGTGATGAGATTTTCTTGAAATTTTGATTTTAAAAAATTCTGTTTATCAAAATTTTGCTCTTTTCATTTATTAAAATCTTGCTCAATTTTTTTTATTTTTCTAAGTTTAAAAAAATTCAGAAAAAGAATTTTTATATATATCAATCTTTTTAAAAATTCTTTGTTAAGCAAGTTGTTTCTAATTTTATTTCTCAAATAAATATTCTCTTTGTTTGTTTCGTCTTGACCAAAAAATATTTGCTTATTATCTAAAATTTTCAGTATTTGATTTTTTCAATATTTATGAATAAAAGGTCTATTAATATTCATGCCGAAATTAAAATTTTTGCTTTTAATTGATCAATAAAGTGGTTTTCTTTTTTGATTTTTTTGAATTAAAAAAGTCTCAACAAAATCATCTTTGTGATGAGCCAATAATATCTCATCACAGTTATATTTTTCATATACCAATTTAAAAAAATCAAATCTTTTTTTTCTTGCTCAATCATGAAAATTTCCTTTAACTTCATAATCAGTTAAATTCAAAATTTCAAGTTTTATATTATTTTTGAAACAGTAATCTTCAACTATTTTTTGATCTCTTTTTGAGCTGTTTCTTTTGTTGTAATTTACATGAGCCACTACAATATCATGATGTTTAAAAACATCAAGTAAAAGCATCGAATCAGGCCCACCACTTACTGCAATTAATTTCATAAATTACTTTTTAGAATTTTTTAATTTTGAAACATTTATAAAAGTTTTAAAGTCATTAAAAATGTAAGTTAATAATTTATCTGCTAATTCATCAATTACTTTTTCAAAAGTTTCTTTTTCATTTTCAGGAATCTTTTTTAATATGTATGAACTTACTGGTTCATATAATGGACGAGAGACTCCAATTTTAATTCTTTTTATGTTTTCTGTTTTAAGTTTTTCGATGATACTTTGCATTCCTCTTTGGCCATTTGCTGAGCCTTTTATTTTAATAGAAGCTTGACCAACTTTTAAATCAATTTCATCATAAATTATGATAATGTTATCAATTTCAATATCAAAAAAATTTTTTATATCATAGACAAAATTTCCTGAGTTATTCATATATGTTAGTGGCTTAGAAATTATGTAATTTTCACCTTTATAAAAGATTCCATTAAACTTTTCTTTATCTAACTTAACATTTAATTTTTCAGCTATTTTATCAATAACCATAAAACCTAAATTATGTCTTGTTTTATCATATTCATCACCAGGATTTCCTAGACCTACAATTAGTTTCATAACATCTCCTTTAAGTTAAAAATTTAATTAATATTTTCATTGTTGCTTTGTTTAATAAAATCACTTATGTTTGTCAAAATCTTTTTATCTTTTGAAAACATTATCACTTCATTTAATGCACTTTTAGATCCTATTATATATAGTTTATCAACTGCTCTTGAAAATGCTGTATAAATCATCTTTCTTGTTAAAAAATTCATCAAAATTGGAAATATAACAAAGATAACTATTTTTGATTCAGATCCTTGAAATTTATGAACAGTTGTAGCATATGCAAGTGATATATTTTTATTTAATTCTTCTAAAGAATAGTTAATTTTTTTATCTCCAAAATTTATATAAACTTCTTTGTCTTTGTCTTTAACTTTTTCTACAAATTTTTCAATGATTCCAATTTCACCATTATAAACACCTTTTTCATAGTTGTTTTCTATTTGCATAACTTTGTCACCTATTGCAAAATTCTTAAGATCATTTTTTTTAAAAAGCTTTTTTTGAATATGTAAATTTGTCTTATGAGCCCCTGTTTCAAATTTATTAAAAGGAATTAAAATCGTTTTTTCTAAAACATCATAATTTGATAAATCTTCAAAATATAATTTAGAAATTTTATCAAAAAAATTTGTATCATTAGCTTCTATAAAATTAACATTTTCACTATTGTTTTCAAATGGAATTTTCTTTTGGACATTTAAAAAATTTTCAGAAATATCTTTAGTTTTATTTCTAAAAATTTGACTTAATCTATTAACTGATATATTTTGTAATTCCAACAAATCCTCAAGTAAATTTCCAGCTCCTATGGCAGGAAGTTGCCTATGATCTCCAACTATTATAATTTTTTTAATTGAACTAAGAGTTGATAAAATCAAAAAGAATAAATCTACTGTAACCATTGAAAATTCATCAATGACTAAAATCTCTATGTGATCAAAATCTACATCAAAAAAAGATACTTCAGTAGCCTTAGGTTTTAGTTTCAAAAAACTGTGAATTGTCTTTGCTTCAAAACCTGTTTTTTCAAAAATTTGAAGTGCTGCTTTTCCTGTGGGGGCCATGATTGCAATGTTGCTTTTTTTAACTTTTTTGTTTTCATCACTAATAATTGATTCTAATATTGATTTTAGGGTTTTTGTTTTTCCACTTCCTGGATATCCAGTTAAAATTGAAACAGAATTTTTTAAACATAAAGTTGCAGCTTCTTTTTGTTCTTTACTTAATTCTTTATCTTCAAAATTAAAATTAAATGAGTATCTTTTTTTTGATAATCTCTTTAGTTTTTCAACAATAAAAAATTCTTTATCATACATTTTAGCCTCAGCTAAAAATTGCTTATCTTTTAATAAAATAATTTTTCTTTGTTTAATTAAATCATTTAAAAAAAATGTAAAATCACTTTTTTTAAAAGCTATTTTTTTACATGATTGTTTATATATATCTTGAATGGCAAATTTTGTTGAATTTGTTGAATATAACTCTTTAAAACAATTAAGAATTATGCTTCTTAATCTCTCTAGATCATCTACTGGTTTTTTTAGAATTTTTAGAAAGTAAGTGTCAATTTCGTTAAAGTCAAAATCATCTTCAGATAAAATTGAATATGGATTTTCATAAAAGTTTTTTAACTTTTGGCTTTCTGGCTCTTTTGTTTCTAATTTTTTTATTTTTTCAAATAAATTATAAATTCCATATTTTTTATATTCAAGTCCATCAATTTTTAGTTTTAAATCAGCTAAAAACTCTTCCTTTTTCTTATCTTTTATCCTTAATTTTGAAGGATCTTTTAAAATTGAATCTAAAGTGTCAATGGGATAGTCCTCAAAAATTTTTTCAGCTTCTTTTTTAGTTACGCCTTTGATTTTAGTGTGTAAAAAATCAATAATTTCATCTTTTTTAATAATATCTAAAAATTCTAATGACTCACAAACATAGGAATTTTCATAAGTATTAGAAGGCTTTATTTCAAGATTGTATTTTAAACCTTCTTCAACATTAAAGCCTTTAATAAAAACCCGATATTTTTGCTCTTTATCTGAAAAAATAAACAATGAAGCACTCTGGTCAGCGCTAGATCAAATTTTCTTAATAGCCTTTAAAGTAATTTTCATTTTTTAAATTATTACAAATAAAAGTTTTTTTGTTGTTATTTTCTCAATTTTAAAAAACTTATCCAAAAGTAAACTATGTTAATAATTTGTTTATATTTTTTGTTGATAAGTACTTAAAAGCTCAATAAAACCAAGTATTTTTTGTGGATAAATCTATCTGAATTTCACTAATTTATCAACTAAAAAATTATTTTTATCTTTTTTAACTATACTTTAAAACT